>NZ_JAMYKW010000049.1:0-40029 GCF_040317555.1 Mesorhizobium sp. M1406
AGCATCGAACTGCTCGTCAAACCCGATAGCCTGCCCCGGCTACAACCCATCCAACCCGTCGAATCCTCTGTGCACAGGTACTAGGTGAAATCATTCTCATTTCCCCACGTCGGCGCTGCCTCTCACCCTGCCTGCCGGCATCCTCTCCCCGTAAACGGGGCGAGGGACGCTCGCGCCTCGGCTTTCGCCAATCGTCAATGGTTGACCTCACCAGCCATCCGCCCGATAGGTCCGCTCCAAGCATACCACCCGAGAAACCCCGATGCCTTCAGACACCAACCTCCACGACGCGCCCGCCCCGGACACCACCTGGCAGGCCGAAATCCGCGCCGGCGTCCGCCATGTGCGCGATCTCGCCTCCCTGCCGCTGTCGCCCTCCGAGCGCGCGGCGGCCCAAGCCGCGGCGGCGAACCACAAGGTGCGCGTTCCCAAAGCCTATCTCGATCTGATCGACTGGAACGACCCGGCCGATCCGATCCGGGCGCAGGTCATCCCGTCGCCGGACGAACTTGTCGAGCATGAGGGTGAACTCGACGATCCGATCGCCGACCATGAATTCAGCCCGGTGCCGCGGCTGACGCATCGCCATGCCGACCGGGTGCTGTTGTTCCCAACCTATCAATGCGCGGTCTATTGCCGGTTCTGCTTCCGAAAGGAATCGCTGACCTCGATCGGCCGCGGCTATACGCGCGAGGCGCTGGAGCCGGCGTTGGCCTATATCGCCGATCACTCCGAAATCCGCGAGGTGATCCTGACGGGCGGCGATCCGCTGTCGCTGCCCGACAAGGCGCTGGCCGAAATCTTCGCGCGCATCGAGGCGATCCCGCATGTGCGGCTGCTGCGCCTCCACACGCGCGTGCCGGTGGCGCTGCCGTCGCGTATCACGCCGGGGCTTGTCGCGGCCTTGCAGGGCCGGCTCATGGTCACAATCGTCACCCATTTCAACCATCCTCGGGAGATCACGCCCGCGACCGAGACAGCCTGCCGGACGATGCGCCAGGCGGGCTTCGTGCTGCTCAACCAGAGCGTTCTGCTCAAGGGCATCAACGATACGGTCGAGGTGCTGGAGGAGCTCTGCCGCGAGCTGATGTACCGGCTCGGCGTCAAGCCCTACTATCTGCACCACGGCGACCTTGCGCGTGGCATGGCGCACCGGCGCACGACGATCGCGCAGGGCCAGGCGCTGGCCGGCGCGCTGCGGGCGCGGCTGTCGGGCATCTGCAACCCAGTCTATGTGCTCGACCTGCCGGAAGGTGGCGGCAAGGTGCCGATCGGGCCTTGCTATGTCGAGGGACGGGACGGGGAGGGCTGGCGGCTGCGCGGGCTGGATGGGGCGGTGAGGGAGTATACGGAGATCGTTGGCGCGCAGGAGGCTTCGAAGTTTCCGACTGCCGGCTCGTGACGCCAGGAAGCTTTCCACCGGATAATCCTACTGCGTCATAGCGACCGTTCATAATGGCCAGCTCTGCGCTGCCCCTCACCTGCCTGCCGGCATCCTCTCCCCGTATAGTGACGGAGAGAGGGTGCTGCTATCGGCGATTTCGCCAATCTCCAGCGTTGCGGGAAGAACGCCGGCGTTGCGGTCGGCCGCTGCGTGATCATGTCCGCCGGCGTCGCCCTAGCGTTTTTCTGGAACCAGCCTTGAGGCCCAGCATTCTATAAGCAGCAGCTTAAGGAGTGTGTCGTGAGGGCGGTGTTGGGACTGGTCTGCGGCTTCGTGCTGACCCTTGCGGTCTTCGGCAGCGGGCTGGGATTCGCCGCCTGGCTGCTTGCCGCAAAGCCGCCGCGCGAGGCATCTGCCACCGTCAGCGTGGCGGAGCTGTGGACCAAAAAAGCGCGGCCGGTGAACAAGGCGGCGCAGAGCCTCGAGCGCCTGCCGGCCGAGCAGTCCGCGTCCCTCGATATCGCCGCCAAGCCCCGGGAAACGGCACCTGACCCCACCGTCACCGGCGCCATCGCGCCCGGCGCGGCCGAACTGCCGCCTCCGCATCTCGCCTGGTGCGCCAGCCGCTATCGTTCCTACCGGCCGGACGACAACAGCTACCTGTCCTATAACGGGCAGCAGCGCCCCTGCATCTCGCCTTATCTCGACGTCGCCGACCGCGCCGCCCAGCCCGCCGCCGGCTATGGCGCCGGCGCCGGGTTGGGCGTCTACGCAGCCGACGACGGCGGCGCCGAGCTTTCCGCCGACCATGTCGACTATTGCTTCAGCCGTTACCGTTCCTACCGCCCGGAAGACAACAGCTACCAGCCATACTCCGGCGGACCGAGACGGCAATGCCAATAGCGTGGCGAGCCCGCGCGCCGCAGGGCATGGCGAGATCCCGTCACGAATTTTTTGGATCGTTCGGGTTGGCGCGGCGTTTATCCCTGACCCAAGGAGGACCCTAGACATGGACGACGACCGGAACGACAGGATTCGTGAGCGCGCATACCAGATCTGGGAACGAGAAGGCAGGATGCATGGCGACCCCGAGCGGCACTGGCATCAGGCCGAGGCGGAGATCGACAGGGAGGCCGCGCTGCCGCTGAAGGCGGGCGATGCGCAAACCGGCGAGATCGCCAGCACCGACGTGCTGGAGGTCGAGGCGCTGGCGGTGCGCACCGGCATATCGGGCGACGAGGCGCAGGCGCTGATCGACCGGCTGGGCCACGACCGCGCCGCCGTCGAACAAGCCGCGCGCACCCTCAAGACCAAAAGGCGGCGGAGCCCTGATGAGGGACAAGCGAAATGATCCGAAAACTGAAAGACGGAAAATACCGCCTCTATTCACGCAAGAAGGACGAAAAGACCGGCAAGCGGCGGAACCTCGGCACGTTCGATACGCGGGAGGCTGCGGAGAAGCATGAGAAGGAGGTGCAGTATTTCAAGCGGCATTGAGGGGTGCCCATTCAATCATCCGCGCGAGATCTTCACGTACCGAACAGCCGCACCCTGCCCCGCGAGGTTCAACTCGCGGCGCGAGGGCTGGAGCGCACGATGCACCGCTGACCAATTGTCATGCCGCGGCGTCGGCATGACAATTTTCGCCACATCGCTGGCCTCCTGCAGGCTTCGCGACGCATTGGCTTCAGTGTTTCTCAAACGATCTTGACGCGCCGCGTCACCTGGCCATTGCTCTCCCAGTATGTGTGCTTCTTGGCAATCAAGGGATCGTCCATTGCCGGTTGAACCTGTCCCGTGGTGCTGACCGCGCGCGAGGTCACCGTGTGTTCTCCCGGCGAGGGGTTTGCCCAAGGCAGGGACCAGATTTTCCAGGCGTGTTCGGCTTCCTCACCGTGGTCGATGGTCGCCGGCGCCCAAGGCGCTTGATCGATTTGCACTTCGACCCGGTCGATCGGTGCCCCCCAGGCCGCGCCGACGATGGCGTAGTCCGAGCCTTTCCGGGTGACCTTCGCGGGTGCCGACTTTAGCAGCGCCCGGCCCACCGAGGTCTCGGCCCACACGATCTCGCCATTGTGGTCTTCCTCGCGGATGGTGACATAGTCGCGGGCCATCAGAAGGTTCATGAACCTTGTGTCGCGAACCTCGATGCGCTTCAGCCATTTGACGTTGGCGATCCCGTACCAGCCCGGAGCAATGAGCCGCAGCGGGGAACCGTTGGGCGCCGGCAAGGCGGCGCCGTTCATTTCATAGCAGAGGAGATTGTCGGGGCTCATCGCGTCGGCGAGCGACATGCTGCGAGCGAAATTCTGCTTCATCTTCACGTCGCGTATTGCGACCTCGCTTTCGTCGGTACCGAAAAAGACGACCTCGATGCCCTTCTCCAGAACGCCGGCTTCCTCGAGGATCGGCGCCAGCGGCGTCCCTGCCCAGCGGGCATTGCCGATGCCGCCGGTGAAAAAGGGGAAACCGTGGTTGCCCGAGCATTCCACCGTGAAAACCACCTCCTTGCGCGGCCGCGCCCTGATGTCGGCGAGCGACAGCTTCAGGGGCTTCTTGACCAGGCCCTCGATCTCCATGGACCATGTTTTCTCGTCGATCGTCGGTCGATTGAAATGCGAGATGCTGAAGAACTTGTCGTTTGGCGTTATCCAGCTATCCAGATCCTCCCAGACAAGCTGCGTCTTGATACCTTCCGGATTGGGGTTTTCGGTCGGCTGATCCAGCCACGGAACAACTTCCTCGCCCGCCTGTGTTGGAAAAGCGTAGGCGCGACACGAGAGAGCAGCGATTGCGACAAGAGCCGCGCTTCCTTGAACAAGAAGTTCCCTGCGTTGAAAGCTATGCATGTTGTTTACCTCCCAGTTGATCCGGAACAGGCTGCAACGTGCGATAGGCCGTAGCCTGATCACGGATAGGCGACACAATAAAAGTCATGCCCAGCCGGAAGTATCCGGATAGGTCAGACAATCACCGACGCACCTCAAGCATGTGTTGGGCGAAACTCTAGCATGCGTTTCGCAACCCAAGAGTGCGCCTTTGAAAAGGACGTGTCCACAACTTGGACGGGACATGACAATTTTGTGGCAGACAGGTTTCCTGTCGTGCCATTGCTGATCAGATCGCAACAGGCCGGCCCTTCGGTGGGGCGCGCGAGGGCGGAGGCGCTGAAGTTGCGCCGCCGGGATCGCCGGGTGGCGAGTTCCGACGTGCTGGAGATCGAGGGTGCACACCGGACGGAAAATGCCGCCTCTACTCATGCAAAAAGGACGAAAAGACCGGCAAGCGGCGGAACTTGGGGACTTTTGATACCCGCGTGGCGGCGGAGAAGCATGAACGCGAGGTGCAGTATTTCAAGCGGCACTGAGGGGGTGGTGGTCATAGTCGTCACCCATTTCAACCATCCGCGAGCGCTGCGGTTGCAGGGGGGTAGGATCAGCGCAGATTTGTCAACCGCTACCCGCCTCGTTCAGAAGGAGAATTGCTAAGAAATCGGGCTTGAGATTTTGGAGGAATTGATATCATACAGTGTTGGGCTTACAGGCAGAGTTGTTATCGCGCTTCGCGATATAAGAACAAGATGTTAGGAGGCGCTTGCTTCCGGTACACCTTAATGCAACTTGATGAATATTAAATCATCGGGACGTTCCGCATAGGAGTGCCTGTAAGCCCTCCTGCAAAAGGGGGAAAATTGTCTAGTCTTGCGAAGCTAAAAGCAGCTGAATCGCTGGAAGACGTTGCAGGAATTTTGGGTTTCAAGCCAAGTCGCCTCGCATATATTATATACAAAGTGCCGGACGCGAAAAAATACTCTGAATTTGAGATTCCAAAGCGAGGCGGCGGCACTCGCAAGATCAAAGCTCCAGAGCCACGGCTGAAGGTACTCCAGCGTAGGCTAGCCAACCTTCTCTATCTCTGCCTTGCGGATATCGACAAGGAAGGCGCCCCGCGGCGACCCTTATCTCACGGCTTTACTCCCTCGCTCTCGATTGTGACGAACGCGTCAGCCCACAAGCGTCGACGTTATGTATTGAATCTCGACCTGAAAGACTTCTTCCCATCGATCAACTTCGGGCGCCTGCGAGGCATGTTGATGAAGGACAAGCGCTTCGAACTACACCCAAAAGTGGCGACTGTAGTAGCCCAGATTGCGTGTCACGATAATTCGCTGCCGCAGGGAAGCCCGTGCTCACCTGTTCTCTCCAACATCGTCGGGCACCTGCTTGATATTCGACTCGTGCGGCTGGCAAAAAAGCACAAGTGCACCTATTCGCGTTACGCAGACGACATCACCTTTTCCACCAACCAAGCGAATTTTCCGGCTGACCTTGCAGCCCCTACGCCAGGGACAAATGGCTTGTGGTCGCTCGGGTCCGAGCTCGTCACGGCAATCGGTAAGGCCGGCTTTGAAATCAATGGCGCCAAAACGCGTATGCAGGTTCGCGGATCTCGGCAACTCACAACTGGACTTGTCGTCAACGAAAAGGTGAACATTCGATCCGAGTACTACAGAGAAGCGCGCGCTATGAGCGCCTCACTGTTTAGTGCTGGATCATACTACAAAATGATCCCGGCGACTCTCGCCGGAGGAATGCCGGGGGACCCAGACGTCAAACAGGAACTTCCGAGTTTGGCTATGCTACAAGGCGTTCTTGATCATATCTATAGCGTTCGAAACTCCACAGACAGACGAGATGGGCCCGAGAAAAAGAAAAATGCGACGGCCACACGTCGACTGTATCGCAAGTTCCTCTTCTACAAGAATTTTGTAGCTTTGGATTTGCCTCTTATCGTTCCCGAAGGGAAGACAGATACTATCTATCTGCGAGCGGCCATTCAGCGGCTCACGAAATTTCACCCTCAGCTCGGGGCCGTCGAAAATGGAAAGCTAAAGACTACCTTACGCTTTTTGAACCTTACGCGGAATGTTCACGATGTCCTTCAACTTGGAGGGGGCACAGGCGATTTCAAGTTTTTTATGTTGAAATACAAAGAATTAATGGGTCTCTATAAGCACAAGCCTCTAGCAAAACCTGTAATTCTCTTGATCGATAACGATGATGGTGCCAATGATATTTTCCCAGTGGCTAAAAATCTTGGATCTGGCGCCATTTCTCATACTTCGTCGAATCCATTTTACCGTCTCTCTCACAATCTTTATCTTGTAAAGACGCCCGAAACGGGCGCCTCAAACGGTAAAACGTGCATAGAAGATCTTTTCGACGCGAGCGTACTTGCGGTTGAACTGGATGGAAAGAAATTCGACCCAAACAAAAAACACGGAGAGGATGGCAAGTACGGCAAAGCCAGATTTGCTGAGAAGGTTGTGCGCCCGAACATCGCTACCATCGATTTCAGCAAATTCGAAGTGCTCCTCAGTCGGATCATAGCAGTTCTCGATGACTACAGCGCTGCCCTGTCGCTCAAGGAGGGCTCCAATCCACACAATTAGGCTCGGGGACAGGAAGCGCGGGGGCCATGGAGGTAGGGAGGTGATAGTCAGCCTTCTGTCTCAAGTCTGAGTCGAGCCACAACCCACCCAAGGATGCGGATCAGAGCTACCGGTGCTGGGAGGCTATAACTTCTCGATCAAAACGGAATCTCATCGTCTAAGTCGCGGCCGAAGGTCTCTTCCTTTGGTGAGGGTAGTTGTTTGCGCGGAGGTTCCAGGCGCTTTCGTTCTTCCGGCGTAGGTAATGATGTTTGCGGCTCTTTCTCTTTGGCATCATCGATCTCACCGAAGATCAGCTTGATCCATTTCCACCATGGTTCCGCCGCTTCGCGCTCCACGTCTCCGCTAAGCCGCGCAACTCTGCGTATGGCATCCGCCACGATCTCGAAACGAGTCCGGTCACGGTCGACTTCCAATGTTAGTTCGCCAAGCTTTTTGAATATAGCCTCACGCTTATCTTGCGGAATATCTGATTCTTCAACCGCCATGCGAATCTGTTCAATGTAGTGCCTGATCTTTTGCTTTGTAGCTCCATCGAGCGCCACGCTGTATTTTTTACGTCGTCGTGCGTGGTTGATCTCAATCTGGATTGTGAGGTTCATAACATCGGTTTCAAAGCCTTCAAACGCATCCCACACTCCTTTGTCATTATAAGGGCTAGAAGAATCCTTGATTCCGGGAATATCTAGCGACTTTGCTGCCGCAATCACTGCACTCATATATTTACGCTTGCAGTAGGCGTCATAGCTGTTCTGGTCGTTATTTTTTAGACTTTCATCTAGCTGAGACCTAAAATTCCTCTCAAGGTAAATGAATGCTTGCTCTTGATCTTCGGGAAGATCGTCGTAAATCGATTCGCTCATCCGTTCCCCACACCTCCCAAACTTTTAGAATTTCAATATCGGGACATGAGGGCAAGTTCGCAAGATGTTCCGGGTGCAGGGGCTAAAATAGAGGCCGCTGGTGCCCGGTGCGAATTATTCTCGCCCGCTGTTATTGGAACCGCTTTCGGCGGCCATTACACCGCAAAATTAACCATTCGTTAACCATTCCCTCGCTAGCGTTTACCTCTCAGTAAGGATTCGCCAGCCGTGACTTTTGCCGCTCCCCTCGAGGCCAAATCCATTCGTTTTCGCGCCCGTTCCTTCGTCGCTTTCACATTGACTCCTGAAGATCCCTTGGCGGCCTGGCTGGAGGGGCTGGATCACTGGATCGGCAACTCGCCCGGCTATTTTTCCGGGCGGCCGGTGGTGCTTGATCTCAATACCTTGAAGCCCGATGTCGCCGCGATCGAATCGCTGGTCGACGTGCTTGGCCATCGGGGCATCCGCATCTACGCCATCGAGCTCGACGGCCACACCGCACTCGAGCCTAACCTGCCGCCGGTGCTGGTCGGCGCCAAGGAGGCGACGACGGATGGGTTGCTGCCCGGCCGCAAGGTGAGGGCAGATGTTTCCGGCACATCGGAAGGCAAGGCCGAGGGCAGGGCGCCTGAAGCCGGCCCGGGCGGCAAGGCTGGCGCAAGCAAGGTGGACGAAAGCGAGCCGCAGGTTGCGCAGGAGGCTTCGGGCACGCTGATGATCAAGGCGCCGATCCGCTCCGGCCAGGCGATCGTGCATCCGCATGGCGATGTCATCGTGCTGGGCTCGGTCGCTTCCGGGTCGGAGATCATCGCGGCCGGCTCGATCCATGTCTACGGCACGCTGCGCGGGCGCGCTTCGGCTGGGGCGCTGGGCAACAAGGGCGCGCGCATCTTCTGCCGCAAGAACGAGGCCGAGTTGCTGGCGGTCGACGGCTGGTACGTCACCGCCGAGGAGATGGAAGGTGTTTCGCGCGGCAAGCCGGTGCAGGCGTTTCTCGATGGCGAGAGCCTGCGCGTCGCGACGCTGAGCTGACATTCGATATTGGGGCGGCCGAGCCGGCTGGCCAAGAACAACAAATGAACAACAACGGAGGCTTTTCAATGGGCAAGGTAGTGGTGGTCACCTCGGGCAAGGGGGGCGTCGGCAAGACGACCTCGACGGCGGCCCTCGGGGCGGCCGTGGCCAAGACCGGCAAGAAGGTGGCGCTTGTCGATTTCGACGTCGGCCTGCGCAACCTCGACCTGATCATGGGCGCCGAGCGGCGCGTGGTGTTCGACCTCGTCAATGTCATCCAGGGCACGGCGAAACTGTCGCAGGCGCTGATCCGCGACAAGAGGGTGGATACCCTGTTCCTGCTGCCGGCCTCGCAGACGCGCGACAAGGATGCGCTGACCGAGGAGGGCGTCGGCGAAGTCATCGACAAGCTGCGCTCGGTGTTCGACTACGTGTTCTGCGACAGCCCGGCCGGCATCGAGCGCGGCGCGCAGCTCGCCATGCGCTTTGCCGACGAGGCGGTCATCGTCACCAATCCGGAAGTGTCGTCCGTGCGCGATTCCGATCGCATCATCGGCCTGCTCGACGCCCGTACCATGAAGGCCGAGCAGGGCGAGCACATCGCCAAGCACGTGCTGGTCACGCGTTACGACGCCGCCCGCGCTGCGCGCGGCGAAATGCTGTCGATCGACGATGTGCTGGAAATCCTGTCGGTGCCGCTGCTCGGCATCATCCCCGAGAGCCAGGATGTGCTGCGCGCCTCCAACCTCGGTTCGCCGGTGACGCTTTCGGAGCCGCTGAACACCGCTGCCCGCGCCTATCTCGACGCCGCAAGGCGGCTCGAGGGTGAGGAATTGCCTGTTATCGTGCCCTTCGAACGCAAGGGCTTCCTCGATCGTCTTTTGGGAAGGAGGGCGGCATGAACCTGCTCGACATCTTCAAGCGGCGCTCCAGCGCGCCGGTGGCGCGCGAGCGGCTGCAAGTGCTGCTCGCCTATGAGCGCCGCAACCGCAGCCAGCCCGATCTCGTCTCCATCCTGCGCGAGGAGATCATGGCGGTGATCGCCAGGCATGTGCAGATCGACCAGGACTACCTCCAGGTCTCGATGGACCGCGGCGAGACCATGTCGACGCTGGAAATCGACATCCAGATCCCCAACAAGAGCGCCGTGCCGCTGGCGATGGCTGGGTGACTTTTTACCCTCCCCCTTGTGGGGGTCCGAAGGACGGGCGAGACCCGTGGCTCGCCCCGGCAAGTCGATCCGCAACGCGGATCGGGGTGGGGGTTGGCGCCATCACCCCCACCCGGACCTTCGGTCCGACCTCCCCACAAGGGGGAGGTAGGGAGCCCAGTTTTCTTGCGCAGTTCCATTCCGTATCTCCCTAAGAGAGCGCTATCCGCCGGCGAGCAGAGCGCGTCTTCACCCTCCCCCTTGTGGGGAGGGTCGCTGCGAAGCAGCGGGGTGGGGGTTAGCGCGGCGCTGCAGGCTTTTCCGCGGCTGCGGCATCGTCGCTCGCAGCATTCACCCCCAAATGTCCCAAATTAACTTCGTGCCAACGGGGGGCTTCCCCTACGCAATCGGCGGATGTAAGGATATATTAGCAATTCGTTAAGTTTCCAGTTGAGGTGTGCGTAAGGGGAGTTCGGTCATGAACTTCAGAGGCCTGATCAAGCGTGCTGAAGAGGTAGATAAAGCAGTTCAGGACCTGCAGGTCGAATTGGCCGATCAGGACCTGCAGATCGAATTGGCGGACGCGCTGGATGCAAGTCTGGACGCCGAAGACCTGGCTTCGCCAAAGAGCGATGATGTCCCCGATCCCGCCGCGGGTACCGACGACCCGCCACCCGAGGCCAATGCGGCCAATGGGGATAGTGCGAAGAACGCGGACAGTGCGGACGATACGGACAGTTCCGAAAACGCGCCACGACTGACGCCCCATACCCAGACCCGACTGGCCGCATTGAGTGCCTTTGAAGGGCTCTTCCATGACGCCAGGGATTATCTGGAGGAGATCAACGACAGACTGTCGGAGATCGGGACCTCACACCATTTGACGCGCGAATTCCTCAACATCCTCCACAACGACATTCTTCGCGCCAACGAGCTGGAGCTTACAAATGCCGGCCTGGCCGCCGAACAAAAAACGCTGGCGGAAAAGCTGCACGACGCGGTGAGAAAGCTGCGCGAGCGTGAAGGCGCTTTCGAAGTGCTGCAACAGCGCGAGACAAGCCTGGTTCAAGACAGGGAGGCGCTTCGTGCGGCGCTTGCCGCGACAAGGCTGGAACTTGTGGAGACAGCCAATGCGAACGCAAAACGCGAGGCGGAGTTCGGCGACATCGCCAAGCGGCTGACCGGCAGAACGGTCGAGGCCAACAGGCGCTTGCGCGAGAGCAAGATGCTGCGGGAAAAGCATGTCAACCTGTCGATCGAGCTCGACAAGGCGCTGAAGCGGGAATCCCAGGCGCGCCACAGGCTCGACGAGCTCTCGACGATTCATGCCAGCGAAGCAGCGCGGCTTGCGGAACTGCTGGCCGCGCTCGGCAAGAGCGAGAAAGAGGAGATGCGGCTCCAGAAGGCGCTTGAGGCTGCGCAGGCGAAGCTGTCGGAAACAACCGAAGCGGCCCGCATGATGGAAGGCGACAGGGAAGCCGAGCTGGCTCGCGGTCAGGCGGAAATGCGCGGGCTGGGTTCGGAGATCCAGAATCTGCAATCGCGACTGGAGCAAGCCTCGAACGAGAACAGCGAGGCCACCAGCGAGATCGCCAGGCTCAAGAGTGAGTTGAACGACACCCTTGCCGAAAAGAAAATCGCCGACGAAAGATTGTCCGCTCTCAGCCATGAGAACGAAAACGACAGGATGAATCTTTCGAAAGTGAACGCCAATCTTTCGCAGCTTGCGCTGCAACAGGCATCGGAACAGATACAGTTCGACGTCCAGAGGCAGGAGTGCGAGGACCTCAAAGCCGAAATCGTGTCACTCAATGCCCGGATCAAGGAGTTGCTGCCCTACGAGCGGCTCCACAAGGCCACCAGCGGTAGACAGCGCGAGGGCGGCGGCGTGGTCGAGATCGCCGGAGTGATGGCGGAGAAAGCACGTACAACGGGCAGGCGGCGCATCCGCAGGAACCTCCGCGCCACGACATAGCTCAATTCGTCATTCCAGCGTCTCCGCGACGTCGCTTCGCTCCCGCTCCGCCGGGCGGAGGTGGCCAGGACGGCGGCGCCATGTCGGGAGGCCGGCACCTCACCCGGAGAGTAAACCAATGGGCACCGGGCAATCGCGAGCCTGACCCTTGTCAGTCGAGCGGCTCGTGCTGGTAAAGCTCGTCCATTGTGAGCGATGCCAGGGCGCCGAAAGGCGCCTGCTTCTTCACCCGGCCGGCGCTGAGGATCACCACGTCGTCGCAGAACGAGATGGTGCTGTGATGGTGGCTGATGACGATGGTCGTGCGGCGGCCGGCTCTCGACTTCAGGGTCTCGACGATGGCCGCTTCCGACAGTCCGTCCACCGCATTGGTGGCTTCGTCCAGGATGAGGAGATCGGGATCGCGCACCAACGCCCTGGCCAATGCGATCCGCTGCCTCTGTCCCGCCGACAAATTGATACCCCTGTAGCCAACCAGCGTCTCGTAACCCTGAGGAAGCCGTTCGATGAATTCATGCGCTTCGGCCAATCTCGCGGCGCCCTCGGCGTCGCCGGGCGTGGCCGCGTCCTGACCGTAGGTTATATTTTCAAAAATGGTGCCATCGACCAGTTCCAGCTCCTGGCTGGCCAGTGCGATGTGCCGGCGCCACTGGCTGGCATCGATCCGGTCGAGGGGTGATCCATCGATTAGGATCCTGCCGGTGTCCGGTTCCACGAAGCGGCACAACAGATTGACGATCGTCGTCTTGCCGGCGCCCGAGCGGCCGATCAGCGCCGTCGAGCGGCCGCTGCCGATTTCGAACGTCGCCGAATGCAGCACCACTTCACGCCGGTCCGTGCCGGAATAGGTGAACGTCACATCATCGAACTTGATGCCCTGGCGCAGACCGTGGAACGGCCCGTCGCCTTGCGGCGGTTGCGGCTTGCCAGTGGGATCCAGCATCCATGTCACCTCTTCGAGCGATCCGCTCAGGCCCTGCAGCTGGCTCCATGACCCTTGCAGGGCCCGCATATGCGGCTGCAGCCTGTAGAGCAGTATGACAAACGCGATGATCAGCGGAAAACTCACTTGCACCAGCCAGGCGCCGATCACCACCGCCAGGAACAGCATGGCGTGGAGAACCTCCGTCAGCGGCGGCAACGCTCCCTGGCGCACAAGCAGTGCGAAAGAGGCGCGGCGAACCGCATCGGACGCCGTATCGAATATCGCCTTCTCCCGGCTCTCCTGTCCGAAGATGCGGATCAGGCGTCCGGCATGAACCAGATGGAGCATCTGCGAGGCGAGGTGGCTGTTGCGCGAAGCGACGCTGCGGCTGGGCTCTTTGAGATTGGCCGAGAGGATGGCGTGCGCGATCTGGACGAGCGCCAGTCCAAGCGTGACCAGCAGCGTCATGCGCCAGGAAAGCAGCAGCAGGAAAGCCAGCAGGATGATGGCGGCCGATGCGCTGACGATGGCCGACAGCATGATCTGGATCGCATCCGACGCCCGCCAGGATTCGTTGGAGATGATGTTGAGCAGCCGTCCGGGACTCTGCCGCAGGAAGAAGGGGTAGCCGACCCGCAGGAGCTGCTCCGACAAGGCGCTGCGGATCGAATGACTTGCCTTGCCTGAGATGAAGGTCGTCAGCAGCGTGTTGGCGAAGGCGAAAACGTTCTTCAGGATGATCGAGCCGAGGATGGCGACCGAAATGGCGACAAGCCTGTCGCGCTCGCTCAAGCCCGATCCGACGTGCTGGAGGACAGCGGAGAACCCGGCCATTCCCGCCGCATCCCCGTGTCCCATGATGATGCCCAGCAATGGGATGATCAGGCCGATGCCGAAGCCTTCGAGGACGGCGCTGACCAGACCGAGAGCCACCACGGCCGGAAGCAGGCGCAGTTGCTGCTTTCCGAACGCCCGGAACAGCATCGGCAGGCTTGGCGGTAGCAATGGCATTATAGCGTTTCACCTCGCCTGGGCGTTGGCTTGCTGATCTTGCCGCAGCGGCTCGGCCCGCGGCCTTCTCGCCAGCAGGAGAATCGCGAATTTGGCCGCGCCGAGCAAATTCATGACGACGATCGGCCAGTGCGGCAGGTTGAGTTCACGATCGAACGCAGGCCCACCCGCCAATTCCCGGAAAGCCCCTCTTACGGCCCAGTAGAAATGGCGAAGCAGCCAGGGCGCATGGCGAACATGTTTCAGGCAGAGCCCGCCATTGCCCAGGCTGTAGTCGCGGTGAAGCTTTTCGATGGATCCGCGATCCCGCCGGCCGTGATGATGGAGCACCGTCATGTCCGGGACATACTCGACCGCGAAGCCGAGCAACACCGCCCGCACGAGGTAATCGGTGTCCTCGGCCGAGCGCAATGGTCCGCCGGCGCCGAAGCGTTCGTCGAAATAACCGATGCGGGCCGCGACATCGCGGTGCATCGTCATGTTGCAGCCCACCACAAAGCCGCCGGGATGAACATCCGGCGTCAGCCGCTCGCGCACCCGCGACCGCTTGATGGTGAACGGCAAATCCCTGGGGTCGCCAAGCTCGACACGGCCTCCCCGGATGAGCCATCGTTCCCCGGACGCATAATGTCGCTCGAGATCGCGCAGGTAGTCGCGATGGACCGTGCAATCATCATCGACGAAGACCAGCACATGGCCGCGCGCGCGCCTCAGCCCGGCGTTGCGGGCAGCCGCCAATCCCGGGCGCGGCTCGCAAATGGCCGTGAATGGAATGTCCGACAGTTCGGCGATGCTGGCCAGGCGTTCGGCCGTGCGGTCGCTGGATCCGTTGTCGACGACCACGAGTTCGGCCGCGAAGCCGGCATGTTCACGGCACGCGGCCTGCACCGACTTGATGCAGGCCTCCAGCACGGCGACACGGTTGCGCGTACAGATGATGAAGCTGACTTCCGGCGCCGAGCGTTCCGGGCGGGGCCCCGCCGGAGCAAGGCCAAGCGCCGTCGAACGATCGCGCTGCAGGGGTTCGTGGGCTTTGACGATCATCCCTCAGCCCGCCTGATAAGGTGCCAGAACCGCCGCGGCGGGTGCGGATTTGAAGAAGTATGCCATGGCGTCCGCTTGCCTGCTGGCCGACAGCGAGGCGAGGCTGAGCCATGGCGCCCAGGCGCCGGGCCGCAGCGCATATTGCTCGCGGCGCCGGATGACGTTCCACTTCGCGGTCCGCGTCAGCAATTCATGCGTCAGCGGCGGCTGCCTTTCATCGGCTACGAGCTGGTAGAGAAAATAGAACAGGTTGAGCGCGCCAGCCTCGAAGCTTGGCCGCGTCGCGGCGGGCAGGGAGCAAATCTCCTCCTCCAGCTGGACGATGAAGTTGGCCGCACGGGTCACCGTGTCGCGGGTGACGGCATCGCCAATGTCGCGCAGGTCCCGCGTGGCTTCCGCCAGGCCCTGGCGCTCGAGGTTCTCGGCCACGATCCGCAAATGCGTCCTGCGCATCTCGTTGATGTGCCGGCTGGTCACGCTTTCCTGATGGACGCGGTAGATGAGCAGGTTCTCGGGCATCATGGCCGCCGGGTAACGGCCGGCCAGCCGCCTGAAAAGATCGAAATCCTCGGCGTGCCTGTAGGTCTGGTCGTAGTGGAGAACGCCGTCGTTGACGATCTTCCTGTTGTAGACCACCGTCGGGTGCATGAAGATCGTGAAGAACATCGCCAATATAGGGATGCGGCCGAACCGGAACACCGGATCGGGCTTGCCCGTGGCGATGCGGCCGCGGATCAACATATCGACGCCGGCGCCGCAGAAGCCGAGTTCGGGCCGCCGCTCAAACAGCGCCACCTGGCGCGACAAGCGCCAGGGATAGGCGACGTCGTCGGCGTCCATCCGCGCGACCAACTCGCCCCGAGCGACCGCCAGCCCTTCGTTGAGCGTCGCGACGAGGCCACGGTTTTCGCGCGAGATGATCGAGATGCGGCTGTCGGCCTCCCGGTATCGCTCGAGGATCTCGAGCGAATTGTCGGTCGACCCGTCATCGATCGCGATGATTTCCAGGCGGCCATAATCCTGCCGCAGGATGCTTCCCAGTGCGGCGGCGAGATAGGGCCCCGCATTGTAGACCGGCAGCAGGACGGAGACGAGCGGCGCGGCGGTCATCGTGTCACATCCGTTCGCTGGAGGTCGAGCGATGGCGTGCGGCCATCGGGCGATCCGCTGGGCGCCCTCGCCAGCCAACCGCCATGGCCGGCCTGCGCGGCACGGGCCCGCGCGACATAGGGGAAGTGGCGCTTCAGGCTGTTGAGCGGCCTTTCGAAGACCACCCAGGAAATCGAGGCCACGACGATCGTGGCGGCGCTTGCAACCAGGAACCGCTCTGGCCCTTGCTCCGAGACATCGAGCGGAATCCAGGGCTGCGACTTGACGGCGAGCGACAGCAATATCGGATGATAGAGATAAACGCCGTAGCTGATGCGGCCAAGCGCAAGCAGCGGCGGCAGGTCAAGAAGCTTGCCGATTGCGCCGCCAAGGCCGCTCGAACAAGCGGCAACGATGGCCATCAGCGGCACCAGGGGCAGGACTTCCCGTAGCAGCCAGCGGGCCCATTCCAGCATCGGATCGGCGGGCGCCGGGACAAACCACTCGATCATCAGGAATGCGGCCGCGAAGGCAGGCCAGCCCAGCCGCACCCATTGCGGCAGGCCGGCGCCCCTGGACCGCCAGCAGGCAAGCAGTGCACCCGACGCCAGCGCATCCATGGATGCCGGCGGCAGCAGGTCGCGCGCCAGCGCGGGGGTGGCGGTGACCGGCCAATAGAAGCGATAGGCCAGCGACAGCGCGATGACGCCGATGCAGATCGCTTCGAAGCGGCGGCGTGGGGCCAAAAGGACGACCAGCGGCCAGGCAAGATAGAACTGCTCCTCGATGCTCAGGCTCCAGGAATGGCCCAGCACCCAAGGGTTCCAGTCATTGTGCAGCGCATACCAGAAATTCGACAGATAAAGCGCATGCCAGACCAGCGCCCCCCTGGACTGGTCCAGGTCGACCAGCCAGACGAAACCCAGGACGGCAAAATAGGGCGGGAATATCCGCAGCGCCCGCCTGATGTAGAAGGATCGCAGCGCAGGGCCGGTCTCGAACTCGGCGGCCGAACGCGCTTCCAGGAGCAGGCGCGTGATCAGGAAGCCGCTCAGCACGAAGAACAGCCGCACGCCGATATGACCCCAGAAGGAAGATCCCCCCGCCGCGAAGAAATGGGAGTACATCACCATCGTCACGGCGACGGCCCTCAGTGCATCCAGTTGAATGTCGCGGGCGTTTCCCATCAGCGGCTTCCGCCGGCGCGATGTCCGCGATGAAGCTGTCTGCTGGTCGGCTCGAGCGGCAGCGTGCCGGCATCGCCAATCCCGGGCTTTGCAAGTCCGGCCCGGTCGGGCTCGACGTACAGACAACTCAAGTTGGCCAAGCTGGCGGTTCCTCCACGGCCTATGTCCAGTCGCGAAAATCCCCCGGGAAATGGATCGGCTATGGCATTGTGCAGCGCAACACAAAAAATTTACCCATCTGAAATACTCCGGTGAGCAGGGCACTAAATTATCGACAAAATCGCCAGATTTCCACCTTTTGGCGGCTTTCTGCGGAAATCCAGCCTTGTTTGCGCGCTGCAGCATAGTTGCCGTTTTCATCGGTGCCTGTACGGCCCGACCGCCGGATTTCAGCGACGATGGCTCGCCTGCCCGTGTAATGACGGACGGGGCATAACGGGCCGGGCCGAACGATCCGCTGTCCTGCCCCATCAGGACGCCGGCGCTGCCTCACGACAGGCGGGCCGGTTCCCCGTATTTCCTGTTCCGCTAGGCGAGTTTGCGCCGGGCGGCAGGGAGGACGAACCAAATGACATCGACGTCAATTGCCCGCCGCGAAGCGGCACCCTTGCCTGTCGCGGCGCTGATGGGCGCCATGGTGTCGATCCAGATCGGCGCCACCTTCGCCAAGGGTCTGTTCCCGCTAATCGGCGCGCAAGGCACGACGACGCTGCGGCTCGTCGTCGGCGCGCTGATGCTGATCGCGGTGCTGCGGCCCTGGCAGGTGCGACCGTCGCGCGCCACCATGCCGTGGCTGGTCGCCTATGGGGTGACGCTGTGCGCGCTCAACCTCCTGTTCTACGCCGCACTTGCCACCATTCCGCTCGGCATCGCGGTGGCGCTGGAGTTTTCCGGTCCGCTTCTGGTGGCGACGCTGGCCTCGCGGCGCGCCAGCGACTTTGCCTGGATCGCGCTGGCGGTGGCCGGCATCGTGCTGTTGTCGCCTTTCGTCCGTTCGCTCCAGCCGCTCGATCCGACCGGGGTGATGCTGGCGCTGGCGGCCGGCGGCTTCTGGGCGCTCTACATCGTGCTGGCCCAGAAGGCCGGAGCGGAACTGGGCTCGCGCACCACCGCGTATGGGATGGCCATCGCTGCCGTTCTGGTGCTGCCTTTCGGCGTGGCGCAAGCGGGAACCGCGCTGCTGGCGCCGTCGATCCTGGTCAGTGCCTTGCTCGTCGGCCTGTTTTCGAGCGCACTGCCGTTCTGGCTGGAGATGGTGGCGCTGACCCGGATGCCGGCCCGCATCTACGGCACGCTGACCTGCCTGGAGCCGGGACTGGGCGCGCTGGCCGGCTTCCTGTTCCTGCGCGAGAGCCTGACCACCACGCAATGCGCCGGGATCGCCGCGGTCATTGCCGCGGCTTTCGGGGCCGCGGTCACGTCGAAGCCACCGGTGCCGTCGCCGGAATAGGGGAGGGCCGGCGGGTTCATGGACCGCGCGGCGATGTCATTTCCGCCTGTCGTCAGAACCTGATGCCGAGATCGACCTTGGCGCCCTGATCGATGCCGCCGCCGCCGAATTGGCCGGAATAGGACAAGCCGAGCGTGGCATTGGCAGCGAGATGCAGGTCGACACCGGCCTCCACAAGGGCGGCATCCCTGGCGACAGGCACGCCGGCGATGGTGAAGGCATCGCCGCCGGCGAAGGCGAGCGTCGACAGGGGCGTTGTGTCGCCAAAGGCGTGACGCCAGCCGAGCATGCCGCGTGCGGTGGCGTTCATGCCGCCAAGCGCAAGATCGGTGGAGCCGCGCAAGCCCAGCGTGGTGAAGGTGGCGTCGGTGGTCGAGCCGGCACTGGTCAGCGCCGCCGCGCCGCCCGTTTCGGTGAAGCCATCGGTGTGCACGCTGACATAGGCGAGATTGGCGAATGGCTCGAGCTTGAAGCGTCCGGCATCGGCCTTGTAGGCGAGTTCGCCAAAGACCTGCGCGGTGCCGGCGTCGTAGTCGGCCGACAGCGCGTCCGTGAAACCGTTGAAAGCGACGGCGCGTTTTGTCGAGAGGCTGCTCCAGCTGTAGGCGGCACCGGTGCGGAAGGCGATCGCGCCCCAATTGGTGCCGCCGTAGAGACCGAGATGGTAGTTGTCGCTCTTGCCCGATGAATTGCGATCATCGGCGTCAAAACTCGAATGGCTGTAGCCGCCGAGCAGACCGACGCGCCAGCCGCCGACCAACGTATCGGCGCCGGCCAACAGGCCGCCGGTCGAGCGGTCGAAGGCGGCGGCGTTGCCGTCGGAGTCCGTATTGCCCCAGGAACCAAAAGCCTGGCCCCAGACGGCGAAACGATCGGTGTCGGCTGACACCATCTCCGGCCCACCTTCGCCATAGGCCATGACCGGCAATGCGGCCGCGCCAGCATCGCCGAAGGCGGCGCTGATGCGGTTGCTGGCGGCGTCGCGGACGAAGCGGCTGTCCTCGACCAGCATGCCCTTGGCCGAGGCATGGATTTCGCCCGAGAGCTGGTCGAAGGCGTCCTGAGCAGCCGCCTCCGTGGGCAGTTGCATGATGGCGTCATAGAGCGCATTGCCGCTGCCCAGGCCTTCAGCGCCGCCGCCTGTGGCGATCTGGTTGGGCGTCAGCCCGACCGAGGCGAAGGTCTTTTGGACGACATCGAGATAGACGTGATTGGCGTCGTAGCTGTCGACCAGGCCGAGGAAAGCCGCCCCAGTGTCGCCGGTAACCGTGTAGGTCCCGGTGACGCCGCTATCGGCTTGCAACACGGTATAGTGCGTGCCCGCCACATAAGGCGCGCCGTCGAGTTTGACCACGTCGATCAGCGCGCCGCTGTCGATCGTTGCTGCACCCGTCGCATGCAGGAAATCGGAGGTACCGGTCGAGGTGAGTTCGATCTGGTAGATCGAGCCCGCTGCATGGTCGATGTCGCCGGCGACGTTGAGCGTGCCGATCGAATTGCCCGGCGCGATGATGCCGCCCGCTTGCGCCACGATGCCGCCCACCGTGCCGTTGCCGCCCAGCGTGCCGCCCGAGACCGTCACTAGCGAATTGGCCAGCGAGCCGTTCACGGCCAGCCGTCCGCCGCTCACGTTGGTGGCGCCGGTGAAGCCGCTCGAATCGGCGGTCAGGTTGGTATTGCCGGCGATCTGGTTGATCGTGCCCAGTCCGCCGATGATGGCGCCGAAGGCGTAGTTTGCGCCGGTATGATTGAAATTGAGCGCGCCGGTGCCGGCGCCGAACTGCAACGCGGCGGGATCGAAGATGCCGGCGCCCGTCGCCGCGGAGCCTGCCGCGCCGCCGATGTTGAGGTTGCCGGTCGAGCCTGCCTGACTGGCGATCACGGTAAGGCCGTCCACAATAGCGGTGCCGCCGTTGGAGAGCGTCACCGAAGCCGTACCATCAAAACCGATCAGCAGGTCGCCATGCATCTCCCACAGCGAATCCGTGCCGTCGACCGTTGCCTGGCCGGTGGCATCCGCACCGATCCCCATATAGGCAAAGCCGCCGGAGGCTACGCCGCCATTGGTGACGGTAAGAGTGCCGCTTCCTTGATCGCCAAGGTACAGGCCGTTCTTGTTGGTCCATTTCGAACCCGCGCCGTCGACGGTAACCGCACCAGCGGCTGTCGTTGCCCCGCCGACAACGACCGCATCAGCATCTGCTGAACCGCCGTTGGTGATGGAAAGTGTCGCGTGACCGCCGGCGCCCACGGCAAGAACGTCATCGGTGCTCCAGGAGGATCCCGGCCCGTCCACCGTCGCGGTCGCCGTTGCAGTATCGACTTCGCCGAGGCTCGCGGCTTGGTTGGTGAGCTTGCCGCCGTTCACGATGTTCAGTGCACCGGTGCCCTGGTAGCCGACGAACAGGTCGTCACTGCTGACCGCGCCGCCGTTCGAGATCGTCAGCGTGCCCGTGCTGAGACCGCCGACGTAGAGGTTCCCGCTGTTGGTCCACTTCGATCCCGCACCGTCGACCGCCACCATGCCGGTCGAGCCCGCTGAGTTGCCAACATAGCCCCAGTCGTTGCTGACCGCGCCGCCGTTGGTGATCGTCAGGGTGCCAGCGCCGAAATCGCCGACAGCCAGGTTGGAACTGTTGGTCCAGGTCGATCCCGTGCCGTCAACGAAGACCATGCCGGTCGAGCCTGCCTTCGCGCCAATAGCCGCCCAGCTGTTGCTGACCGCGCCGCCGTGGGTGATCGCCAGGGTACCGGTGCCGAAATCGCCGACAAGCAGGTTGGAGCTGTTGGTCCAGGTCGAGCCGCCGTCGACGAACACCATGCCGGTCGAGCCCGCCGATTTGCCGACATAACCCGCGGCATTGCTGACCGCGCCGCCTTTGGTGATCGCCAGAGCGCCGGTGCCGGAATCCCCTACGGTCAAGGACCCGCTATTGGCCCAGGTCGAGCCGGCACCGTCGATTGTGACGTAGCCGTTAGAGGCAGTGCCTCTGCCGATGTAGCCGTCGGTGCTGGTGACGGTGCCTTGGTTGGAAACGTTGAGGATGCCGGTGCCGAAACGCCCCACTGCCAAGGTTGAGCTGTTGGTCCAGATCGAGTCCTTGCCGTCCACGGACAGGACCGCAACGGCAGTGTCGGCATCCCCCAGGATACCCCTTACATCGCTGATCACGCCGCCATTGAGGATAGTGACCATACCCTTGCCTTCCGCCGCGACGTAGAAATCGTCGGAGTGCAGCCATGCCGATCCTGGGCCGTCCACGACTACCGTACCGGTAGAACCCGCGAACCTGGCGACGGGACCTTGCGAATCACTCAGTGTCCCGCCGTTTATGATTTTCAGCGAAGCAACATCGCCGGCATTTCTCCCCACGAAAACCACGAGCCCACTGGCGGCAGCGCCGCTTATCACCGTGGGGTTCGGTGTGAGCGTGTTGATATTGACGAAATTGGTGGCGTCGGGCACCGCATTCGGAGTCCAGTTGCCGGGATCGAACCAGTTGGTCGAGGTTGCACCGGTCCAGGTCGCATCCGCCGCCGCCGACGTGGCCATTCCCACGAGGCCGGCCGAGCCGAGCATCAGCGCCAGCGAACTGACGCCGGCCATATGCCGAGGATTGCGCAACGGGTTGAGGTACCGTCCCGGCACGGTCAAAGTCGGCGTCGCCTTGCGGCCTCCAAATACATTCCGCGACATTCAATCCCCTGACATGACAGTCGTTTCACCCTGAGGCTGACATGTCATTGGAGCCCGGCTGTTGTCTTGGGCAGGACCGCACTGGAATTGGACTGGAGAGAGGTGACGCAATTTTTCCGTACACTGTGGCAGTTTGGCGCCATCGATCGCCGCGGGAACTCGGTTTTCGACGAGAGGGAATCGGAAATCGCGTGTCCGGTTTCCGGCTATCCGGATACTATCTGGCGCCCGTTGGCGTATAGCCGAAGCGGCGGCGAAAGCAGCGGTTGAAGTACGACACGTCGCTGAAGCCACTGATCATGGCAATTTCGCTGACCCGCATCTCGCCATTCTGTCTCTGTGAAAGCATCCTGTGGGCCGTCTGCAAGCGCAGTTCGAGAACGCGCTCGGAGAAGCTGATACCCGACTCCTGTAGGAGATCGTGAACATAGCGCGCTGACAGGCCGAGTTCCTGCGCTACGCCTTGCGCCGAGATGCCGGAGTTGGCGAAATTGTCCGCGATCTTCGCCAGGACCGCTTGCAGCCTGGCCGAGCGCAGTCCGCGCAAACCGGCCATCTCGGCAGGCTCACCCTTCGCGCCTGTAACCAGACCGATCAGATCGACGATCGTTTCGGTTGCGTGCACTATCAGATCGGGCGAGACGAGAGGGCGGCCGGTTTCAAGAAGTTGGCAGTAACGCTTGAGAAGATCGAGAGCTTCGTTCCCGGCGCCGATCTTCAACGCCAGCCTGTCGTCGATCCGCGGGAAGGCCTGGGTGAGGACAGCACGGGGGATCACCACGTTTGTCCACACATTGCTGTCGGCGCCGGCCATTTTCAGCGCTTCCGATGCCGTGACCAGGACCGCTTCTCCCTGCCCGACACCATAGTCGCGGCCGGCCTGCGCGCCGGTCAACAGCGTATCGGATTTGTTTATCAGCAGGAGATAACCATCGTTGCCGTCATCGGCGATATTGCTTGCCTTCCTCGTCGCATGCTTGATTGTTCCGGACATCTGGCCAAGAACCAGCGATCCGACAGTCGTGGCTTCGATCGCAGCTTCGAAAGGCAGCTTTTCCGATATGCCGTATTCGACCGACCATATCTCCGCGACGTGGATGTCTTGCCAGAGGGAAAATCGATCGTGATCACTGAGATGCGAGGGCAGTTGAGCCGACGAAAACACCGTTTTTTGCGACAATGATGTACCCATATACATTCGCATTCTCTAATATAGCGAGCGCGATGCCTTCCATTCAATAATAACCAGAGACAATAGCCACCTAGTGTCAACTGATCGAATTTATATCCTTAATCGGGTTGAACCACGCGTGGCGTCACCCAAAAGTATGACTTCGCGAAATCCTCCGAAGCGAGATCGGGGCGTGCAGGAGGCATGATGGAGAGGCTGAGCGGCGAAGTACTTTCCTCGATTGTCGGCGATATCTACGATTGCGTTTTGAATCCGGACGGCTGGGCCGGGGTAATGACCCGGATCACAGAGGCGGTCGACGCCGCCTACACCACCATCGCGCTTGCCAGCACTGCCGGCAATCGTGGCCGCTTCGCGGCTCAATCGCCCTGGGATCCCGTGCAAATGCGCATGCTCCAGGAGGATTATGATTTTGACGCAATTCCCGGACTGAAGGCCGCGATCGTCGGCGACATCGACACGCCCGTTGCGACGTTGTCTCTTATGAGCGAAGCCGAACTCCAGCAGACGCCATTTTTCCAGAATTGGGCCAGACCGCAGGGATTGCGCGAGGCCTGCATCACCAAATTCGTTCATACGCCGGACCGGATCGGGCTCATGGGTTGCACCACGCGGGCCAGCAGGGAGATCATCTCAATCGAAGAACAGCGTTTCCTGGCATTGCTCTCGCCGCATCTGCGCCGTGCTTCCCTGATTGGAGATCTGCTCGATCAGGCCCGCGTTACCGCCAACCTTTATCGCCAAGCGCTCGACCATCTCGCCGTGCCTGTCGTTCTTACCGGCGCCAACGGAGCAATCCTCCATGCCAATCGGGCGGCCAATCGAATGTTTTCGGCGCAAGGTCCCATTCTTTCCAGGAAGGGCCTGCTTCAGGCGCAGAATCCGGTGACGGCCCGCGCCCTGCTGGAGGCAATCGCCGGTGCCGCGAGCGAGGACGCTTCGCTCGGCTCCCGCGGCATAGGCCTGCCCATTTCCGCCCCGGGTCAGCCGCCCGCCGTCGCCTATGTATTGCCGTTGACCGAAGGAACCGCCCGCGCGGCTTTCCGGCCGGCATATGCCGCTGTCTTCGTGTCGACGACGACGTCTTCCTCTCCGCTTCCTGAAGCCGTCCTCACCGCGCTGTTCGACCTGACGCCCGCGGAGGCGCGGGTCCTGCTGCGCATCGGTAGCGGATTGTCCGCATCGAAGAGCGCGCTGGCGCTCGGCATCGGCGAAAACACCTTGAAGACCCACCTCAACCGTATCTTCGCCAAAACCAGCACGAGACGCCAAGCCGATCTCGTCAAGCTCGTTTCGGACATAGGCACGCCGCTTGCACCTCAGTGATGGCGCCCAACTCGACGTTGCGCAATGGCTGCAGGTTGACGATAATTCGGCGCAACGCGCACCCCCTTTGCGTGCCGGCCAATCACTTTGGCAACCCTCACCGCCGCCAGGGCGGTTCCGGCGCGAAGCGCTTGCCGATCCAGTCGGCGAAGGCGCGGGTCTTGGCGGCTTGTCCCTTGGCTGAGGGCGTGACGACATAGATCGCGCCTTCGTCGGCCAGCGTCCAGCCCTCCAGGATTGGCACCAGCCGTCCGTCGGCGAGCTCGCGGCCGACCAGCCAGTCGGTGCTCATCATCAGGCCGACGCCTTGCACGGCGGCCTCGACAAGCACCTCGGCATCATCGGTGACCAACGGCCCGGATACCTCGACGCGCACGCTTCGGCCCTCGCGGTCGGTCATCTCCCAGGCCGGAAAGGTCTGGAAGCCGCTGAAGCCCAGGCAGGAATGTTCGAGCAGCGCCCGCGGTGTCTCCGGCCTGCCCCTTCGGGCGAGATAGGAGGGGGCGGCGCAGAGCAGCCGCCGCCGCGTCGCCACCTTGCGCGCCACCAGGCGCGAATCCTCCAGCGCGCCGAGCCGCACGGCGACGTCGAAATTCTCGGCGACCAGATCGGCGAAGCGGTTGGAGAATTCGGCCTCGATGCGGACATCGGGAAATTCGGCAAGGAATTGGGGCAGCAGCGGCCCGATCCACATGCGCCCGAACGTGCCGGGCAGCGCCAGTCTGAGCAGGCCGCGCGGGCCGCCGCCGGCATGTGCAGACGCGGCAGCCTCGGCCTCGTCCACGGAGGCGAGGATGGCGCGCACCCGCACCATGAATTCGGCACCCGCTTCGGTCAGCGACACGCTGCGCGTCGTGCGATGGAGCAGCCTGACGCCCAGCCGCTCCTCCAGCGATTGCAGCCGCCGCGACAGGATGGTCGCGTCGCGCCCGACACGCGCCGCCGCCCTGGTGAAGGAGCGCGCCTCGGCGATGGCCGCGAAGGCCACCATTTCGGCAAGGGTCATCGGCTCGTGAGATTGCTGCATAAGTCACATTACTGAAATGTAAAAGGCAAGGATTATCCAAACATATCGCAGCAGATAGCTTCACTCAACCCATCAATCGTCCCACCGGAGTGAAACCATGAAAGCCATCGAACTGAGCCAACCCAGGCTGGACGCCTTCCGCGCCGCCACCATTGCCGCCCCCGAACCGCAGCGCGGCGAGGTGCTGATCCGCCAGCGTGCGGCGAGCCTCAATTTCGTCGATGTCGCGGTGGCGAGCGGCAATTATCCTGGACCGAGCTTTCCGCTCATCCCCGTCGCCGACGGCGCCGGCGAGATCGTCGCGCTGGGCGAGGGGGTTACGGGATTCGCCGTCGGCGATCGCGTCGTCGCCCATGCCAAGCCGCGCTGGATCGGTGGCCGGCCGCGGCCTTACGAGATGACGCAGATGCGCGGCATCTCGCTGCCGGGGTCGTTGGCCGAATATGTCGCGCTGCCGGCCAATTCGGTCGTGCCGGTGCCGGCGCATCTCTCCTTCGAGGCGGCGTCGACGCTGCCGATCGCCGGCACCACCGCCTGGAACGCCATCCGTGCCGCCGATGTCGGGCCGGGCTCGGTCGTCGTGCTGCTCGGCACCGGCGGTGTCTCGATCTTCACCCTGCAGCTTGCGAAAGCCGCCGGCGCCACCGTCATCATCACCTCGTCGTCGGACGAGAAACTGGAGCGGGCGAAGGCACTGGGCGCCGATCATCTCATCAACTACCGCGCGACGCCCGACTGGGACGGAAAGGTGCTGGAGCTGACGGGCGGCCTCGGCGCCGACCTCGTCGTCGAGACCGGCGGCACCGCCACCTTTGCCCGCGCCATCAACGCCACCGCGCCCGGCGGCACGCTGTTCACCATCGGTTTCGTTACCGGCGCCGAGGCCACGATCAACCTGCTGCCGATCATCATCAAGGCTCTGAAGGTGTTCGGCAACAACACCGGATCGGTGTCCGACCTTCGCGACGCCGCCCGCGCCATCGGCGCGGCCAGGATCGAGCCGGTCGTCGACAAGGTGTTTTCGCAGAACGAAGCGGTCGAAGCCTACACACACATGGCCGCCGGCGGCCTGCACTTCGGCAAGCTGGTGTTCGGGTTGGAGTGGTAGGGAACCGATGAGAGCGTGATCTCCCCCCTTGAGGGCCCCTCGAGGGGGAGATTACTCGCTTCACCCTCAGATCAGCTTCTCCAGCGTGATCGGCAAATCCCGAACCCGCTTGCCCGTCGCATGAAACACCGCGTTGGCGATCGCGGGGGCAACGCCGACGATGGCCAGTTCGCCGACGCCCTTGCCGCCGAGCACCGAGGAATGCAGGTCGGGGATGCCGACCGAGATCACCTCGATATCCGGGATGTCGGCATTGGTCGGCACCAGATAATCGGCGAGGTTGTTGTTGACGATGCGGCCATGGCGGCGGTCGACGATGCCTTCTTCGAGCAGCGCCTGGCCGATGCCCATGATGATGCCGCCCTTCCACTGACTTTCGGCGAGCTTCGGGTTGTAGAGCCGGCCGGAATCCAGCGCCGACACCACGCGCGATACCCGCACCGTGCCGAAATCCTCATCGACGCGCACCTCGATGAAATGCGCGCACCAGGAGTGGCGGGAATAGTCGCCCTCGGTGTGCGGCAGCGCCATGGCGATGGTGGTGTAGTTTTTGTAGCGATCCTCTGGCGTCGAATTGGCCGGCATGGTGTCGCCGGTGGCCTCGATGTGGTCGCGGCCGACGCTTTTGAGCAACTCGGAGATCGAGACATCAGGGCCGTCGCCGCGTGGCGATGAAATACGGCCATTGGCGACAACCAAAGTGTTGGCCTGCAGGGCGTGGAAGGGTGAGCGTGGATCGCTGATCGCCAGCCCGATCAGCTGGTCGAGCGCCGAGGTCGCCGCCTTGTAGACAGCACCGGTCATCACGCCGGCCAGCCGCGAGCCGCCGGCGACGCCGGCGCGGGGGAAGCGCGAGTCGCCGAGCTTCACCACGACATTGTCGGCCGGCACGCCGACCGTCTCGGCTGCGGTCTGCACCAGGATGGTGTAGGTGCCCTGGCCCATGTCGATCGAGGAGCTTTCGACCTCGACCGAGCCGTCGGCCAGGATGCGCACGATCGCCTCGCCATAGGCGCGCCGCACGGGATAGGTGCCCGCCGCTACTCCCCAGCCGATCAGCTGATTGCCGTCGCGCATGGAGCGCGGTTCGGGCGTACGCCTGGACCAGCCGAAGCGTTCCGCGCCCGTGGCAAAAGCCTCGCGCAACTGCCTGGTCGACCAGGCTTTTTTCGCTTCCGGATCCTGCTCGGCATAGTTCCTGAGCCGGATCTCCAGCGGATCGATGCCGACTTCGTAAGCGAGCTCGTCGATGGCGCTTTCGATGCCGAAGGCAGAGGGGTTTTCGCCCGGCGCGCGCATGGCGCCAGGCACCACCGAATTCACCCGCACGACATTCTGCCTGGACGAGAAATTCGGCGTCGCGTACATGATCGAAGTGACCGATCCGAGCGGCTCGACCCACATGCCGTCGACGGATGTTTCATTGACGCCGCGATGCACGATCGACTGGATCTTTCCTTGCCGGTCGGCACCGATCGTCACCGTCTGTCGCGTCGCGGCGCGGCCGCCATAGCCGGTGAAGGTCTGCGGCCGCGTCATCACCAGCCGCACCGGCCGGCCGAGCATTTTGGCGGCAGACGCCGCCACCGCGCCATGGCTAAGCGCCAGCGCCTTGGAGCCGAAGCCGCCGCCAATATAGGGCGAGACCAGGCGCACATTTTCGAACGGCACGCCGAACCATTCGGCATAGGTGCGAGCCATGCCGTCCAGCCACTGGCTCGGCTCCCATACGGTGAGGTGATCGCCCTCCCAGCGGGCGATCAAGCCATGCGGCTCCATCGGCGCCTGGTATTCGCGCGGCGTGTTATAGGCAGCGCAGATGCGTACCGGGGCCGAGGCGAAAGCGGCCTGCGCGTCGCCCCATTCCTTGGTCATGGCGTCGATCGGGATGCCGTCGCCGGCCTTGGCGTCGCTGAGGTCGACGATGGCGGGCGTCTCGTCATAGCTGACCTTGAGGAGGGCTGCCGCGGCGAGCGCCTGCTCGAAGGTTTCGGCGACGACAGCGGCGACATGCTGTCCGGAGAAAGTGATGTCGCGCACCAGCGGGCAATAGGGCTTGTCGGGCGGCGGCGTGCCGAACCAGTCCGATGCGGGTTTCAGGCTGATGATGGTGTCTGGCGTCAGCACTTGCAGCACGCCGGGCGCCGCTTCAGCGGCAGCGGTGTCGATCGCGCGCACCTTGCCCGACGCAATCGTGCTTTCGACAAGCACGGCGTAGGCGAGGCCTTCGAGCTGCTGCTCGACGGCGTATTTGGCTGCGCCGGTGATCTTGGCCGGGCCATCGACGCGCGACAGCCGGCCGCCGACGACTTCCGCCAGCGCGCCGTCGGATGCATCACCATGTCTGATGTTGTGAACGGTCATGCCGTCTCTCCCATTTTGAGGATGGCGCGCGCGACAACGCGCGGCGCCAGTTCAATCTTGTAGTGGTTGGCGCCATGGTCGACGGCGCCTTCGATCGCGAGCAGGCTGGCGGCGCGGACCGCATCTGGTTCCAGCACCTTGCCCTTCAGCGCGTCCTCCACGGCTCGCGCCCGCCACGGTTTGGTTGCGACGCCGCCAAGCGCCACGCGCAGGTCACGGATCGTGCGCCCATCGGCCTCGAACTCGATGCCGACGGCAGCACTGGCCGCGGCGAATTCATAGGATTGCCGATCGCGGATCTTGAGATAGGTCGAACGCCGGGCAGCGGCCGAGCCGGGGATTTCGATGGCAGTGATCATCTCGCCCGGTTCGATCGCGTGTTCCCTGTCCGGCGTGGTGCCGGGCAGCAGGAAAAAGTCGTCCACCGAAACCTGGCGATCGCCTAGATGCACGATCGCGTCGAAGGCGACCAGCGCCACTGCGAGGTCACCCGGATACATGGCGATGCAGGCTGCGCTGGTGCCGAGCACGGCGTGGCCTCGGGTGACGCCGCCGACGGCCGAACAGCCGCTGCCGGGTTCCCGCTTGTTGCAGGCGGGGAAATTCGCCGGATCGCGGAAATAAGGACAGCGCGTGCGCTGCATCAGATTGCCGCCGACGGTCGCCATGTTGCGGATTTGTGCGGAAGCCGCCTGCCACAGCGCTTCCGAGACGGCGGGGAAGCGGCTCTTGATGCCGGCATGGTCGGCGACGTGGCTCATCTTGGCAAGCGCGCCAATGGTGGCGCCACGCTCGTTCAGTTCAATGCTGTTCAGCCCCTCGAGATGGCTGATGTCGACCAGCGTCTCGGGCTCGGCGACGCCGCATTTGGCGAGGTCGATGAGCGTGGTGCCGCCGGCGAACAGCATGGCGCCGGGCAGGGCGGCTGCCTGTCTTGCCGCATCGACCGAGCCGGCGCGCAGATAGGAAAAATCCCTCATGATGCGACCTCCAAAGCAGCCTGGCGAACGGCGGCGACGATGTGCGGATAAGCACCGCAGCGGCAGAGATTGCCGGCCATGTATTCGCGGATCTCGTCATCCGAGCCGGCATGGCCCTCGCGGATGCAAGCCACCGCCGACATGATCTGGCCTGGCGTGCAATAGCCGCACTGGAAGGCGTCCTGTTCGAGGAAGGCAGCCTGCACGGGATGCGGTTCGCCATCACGTGCAAGCCCCTCTATGGTGGTGACGGTGCGGCCCTCGACTTGTGCGGCCAGCGTCAGGCAGGCAAGCACGCGCTCGCCGTCGACATGCACGGTGCAGGCGCCGCACTGGCCGTGGTCGCAGCCCTTCTTGGTGCCGGTCAGGCCGAGCCGGTCGCGCAAGGCGTCGAGCAGCGTGACGCGCGGCTCAAGCTGCAACTCGTGATGGTGGCCGTTGATGTCGAGATGGACGGGGATCGTGGTTTTGGTCATGGGCGTCTGGCTCCAGTTGCTTGACGCGGATGGGAAGGAATGGGCAGGCGATGGCTAATCTCCCCCCTTGTGGGAGAGATGCCCGGCAGGGCAGAGGGGTCGGTTCAACCGGGTGCAACCTCCTGCGGCGAATGAAGGTTAGCGCTCTATGTGAGGCGACCCCCTCTGTCGCCTTCGGCGACATCTCCCCCTCGAGGGGGGAGATAACGCTCTTCGCGGCCTTCGCCAGTCTCCAGTGACCTTGCGGCTTCGAAAGACGTGACATACCGGCTCCCTTGATTATATGATAAAGGTACTCCACTAAAACGGAGGCGCCTCCGTTTATTACGTGGGGGTTGACCCGACCGGGTTCAAGGCCCCTGACATGCTGTGGAGAAAAAATTGGTCACCGAGCCGTCCGCCATCGCTGAACAGAAGGCCCAGGCCGCAGAGGCAAAGCCGCTGCGCGCCGATGCGCAGCGCAACCGCGGCCGGCTGGTCGAGGTGGCGGCATCCGTCTTTGCGGAGCGCGGTATCGATGCCTCGCTGGAAGAGATCGCGCGCCAGGCCGGGGTCGGCATCGGCACGCTCTACCGGCATTTTCCGACACGCGAGCATCTGGTCGAAGTGGTTTACCGGCGCGAGGTGGAGGCGCTGTGCGCGGCCGCCAGCGAGCTTGCCGAAAAACACCCGTCCGATGTCGCGCTGGAACAGTGGATGCAGCGCTTCGTCGACTACATCGCCACCAAGCGCGGCCTGGCGACCAGCCTTCGCATCCTGCTCAACACCAATTCGACGCTGTTTTCAGACACGTCCGGCCGGGTCTCGCAGGCCCTGCGGCAGCTGGTCGAAGCCGCGGTGGCTGACGGAACCATCCGCGGCGACGTCGACGCGTCCGATGTGCTGCACGCACTATCGGGGATCTACTCGGCGCCGGACACACCGGAATGGCGCGACCGTTCGCGCCGGCTGGTCAAGCTCTTGATGGACGGGTTGCGGTTCGGGGCTGTAAAGGCACGGTGAGGGCGGCCGGATTCCGGCCCCCGACAACCAGACCTGTCCATGATTTGAGGGGGCATCCGATGTATGTAGGCCGTTCCTACAAGGTGATCGATTTCGCGCTCTGGTCGCGGCGCAGCGTCATCTACATGGCGGTGGTGAGCGGGCTGGCTGTTGCTGCTTACCGTCTACCGGGGATGGCCGGCTTCTCGGTGCCATGGTCGGTGGTGCTCGTGCTCGGCACCACCGTGTCGCTCGTTGCCGGATTCAAGAATTCACAAGTGTTCACCCGCAGCAGTGACGCGCTGCAGGCCTTTACGCAAATCACGGCGAGCAGCCGGTTGTGGTCCAATTTCTGCAGGGACTTCATCGATGCGCCGACGGCAAGGCAACTCATCTACCGCCATATCGCCTGGATGACGGCATTGAGGTTCGCCCTGCGGCGGCCGATGCCGTGGGAATCCATGGCGCGGGCCGCCAATGTCGAATACCGGCGGCGCTATCGCATCCATGAGGATGCGAGTTCGGTCGCCGAGGAACTGCGTCCGCTGCTGGCCGAACAGGCCGAGGACGTGCTCAAGTCGCCTCAGCCGGCGATAGCCCTGCTCGAAATGCAGTCGGTCCAGGTCAATGCGTTGTTCAAGGACGCAAAAATCCCTCCGCAGGTCTATGTCGAGCTTATCAAGCTGATCCGCGATTTCCATGATCAGCAGGCGCGCTGCGATCGTATCAAGAACAATCCCTATCCAAGGCAATACGCCATCGTCAGCTCCATGTTCGTCATGATCTTTTGCACCCTGTTGCCGTTCGGGGTGGTTCCGGTCTTTGCCGACATGGGCAAACTGGGAGGCATGCTCGGCCCGATCGCGATCTGGCTGACGATCCCGTTCAGCACGCTCCTGGGCTGGGCCTATATGTCGCTCGACCAGGTCGGCGAAAGCAGCGCCAATCCCTTCGAGGGCAATGCCAACGACGTTCCGATCTCGCAGATATGCCGCGACATCGAGATCGAACTGCGCAGCGGGCTTGGGGAGGCCGACCTTCCCAAGCCCTTGCTGCCGGTCAATGACATCGCGACCTGAAGCGCTTCGTTGCGGCAATCTATGTGATGCGCAACCCCGACAAGCTCAGGCACCTGCATTGAAACCCGGCGCCCAAAAAGCGCGTCGGTTTTGGAACGACTAGCCCTTCGCTTCGACCAGGATCACCAGCGACTCCGGTACCACGCCATCATGGGCCATCGCGTCGGCCGCCGCCTTGCTCTGCATCAAAGCGGCCATCTTATCCATGTCCGGAACGTCCATCATCACGGCCACTTGTTTCGGGTTCTGCGGATCGACGAACGTGCGGATATTGGTGATCCCAAGCGAGCCGAAAAGCTCCTTACGCTTGGGTGAACTGAGCCAGTGCTTGCTGTCTTTCGTGATGTTGTGATGGCCGATAACGGTTGGCATGGCGTCCTCCCTGGTTTTACGCAATTCCCACGGGAAAGCGCTATGCGCTTGTCCCGGGAAATCCGCTTCGCGCTTTCCCGGGAATTGCTTCAGATGACGCCGGCGGTCGATATCGCCCGCCTGATGCCGCGATCCACCTGTGCCAGCCAGTGAGCGCCGTTTCCCTTGGACTGTCAATTAGCTTCTGCTGATAGATAGTGGTTGTCTTGTCGTCCCGTCGTCGGGGCGGCGCGCTGGACCTATCGGACCTGCCGGCCGGAAATCACCCGCAACCAGGGCGCCAGATGGAAGGTGCTCATCAGGAGATACATCGCAGCCATTCCAGTGAGCGGCGAGGCGCTCGTGCCCATGCACAGCATGGCCGCGTCGGCACCCTGAAGACAGGAGAGCAGCGCCATCAGCGCGAAGGTGGGTGCCGCGGCGAGGCACAGCCAGTCGGCGATGCTGAAAGTGGTGCCTTCAGGGATCGTGCTCCTGGCACCTGTGTGAATATCACTCATGGTCCGTTTTCCTTAATTATCATGCCAGCGCCGGAGCGTCGCATGTGGCGGGGGCGCGCGACCTTCCAGGACTTGGGATCCTCGCCCTCCCGCCAAGGCGGGGGAGAGGTGGCCGCGAAGCGGACGGAGAGGGGGCTTTCGTAGGGCGCAGTCCCCTCTCCGTCTCGGCTTCGCCGAGCCAACTCTCCCCACTTCGTGGGGCGAGGAACCCAAGCTGGATAGGCCTTACTGGTCCTTGTCGCGGAACGCCGCTTCGCCGGCCGCCGACACTTCTTCCCATGTCTTGTCTGGCCCGGCATCGTAGTTGTCGTGCCAGTTCCACCATGAGTAGAGCGGGGTCTGCGGATAGCCTTCGGGCGAATCCTCCCAGATCTCCTGGCGGCCAAGCGGCGTCGCGTCGAGATAGCTCCATACCGTGCCCATCGCCTCGTCGCCGCGGCTGTTGATGAAGTAGGTGCGGAAGATGCGGTCGCCATCGCGGATGAAGACGTTGTGGCCGTGCCATTCGTCGACACCGAAGTCTTTGTCGAAGCTATCCGTAATAGTGTACCAGGGCATCTCCCAGCCCATCCGCTGCTTCAGCCGCGCAATGTCGGCCTGCGGGGCGCGCGAAGCGTAGGCAAGCGTGGTGTTGCGGGCATTGAGATGGGCGAGGTGGCCGACCTGGTCGGCGCCGAGCGAACAACCGCGGCAAGCATGTTCGGGCCAGCCGAACACACCGGGCTCGAAGAAGGCGCGGTAGACGATCAACTGCCGGCGGCCTTCGAACAGATCGAGCAGGCTGGCCTTGCCATTCGGCCCCTCGAACACATAGGCCTTGTCGACTTCCATCCAGGGCATCCGCCGGCGCTCGGCCGCCAAAGCATCCTTGGCGCGCAGCGTGGCCTTCTCCTTCACCAGCATCTGTTCGCGGGCGGCTTCCCAGTCCTGTCGTGAAACGATCGGCGGGGTCTTCATTGCGGTGTGCGTGGTCATTGGTCGTCTCCTTTGCCAGTCTGTTGTCGCGCCGTTGCGACGTGTGATTGTTTGCTGTGAGCGAGAATAGGGCGGTCAAGCGCGGGGGTGGGAGTTACAAGTGTGACGGGATTTGAAAGGGCCGGCCCGCCGCAGCAGTGGTGGCACATCCGCTCGGTGCGCCCGGCCGTGTCGTTCGTCGCGTGGAGAGGCAAGTGGTCGGAGTCAGGCATGTCAATTATCCCTCATGAGATGCTTAATATTGATACCTGAGATGCTCAGGCTAGCGAATGCGGATATTGGCGTCAACGGCGGCCACGGCGCCGATACGGCTTGCTGGTTGGCGGCCATGACTTAAGTTAGGGCACTGAGCGCTGGGGTGGGAGTTACAAATGTGACGGGATTTGAATGGACTCGCTGATCACCGCGGCGGCACTGGCACTGGCCGGGGGCGATCCGCTCGGCGCGCTGGATCGTGTCGCCTTGCGCGAAGATCCGCCGGCGCTGGCGCTCCGTGGCATCGCGATGGCGCAACTCGGCGATCTCGATCGCGCCAAGGCGCTGCTGCGGCGGGCCGCGCGCGGCTTTGGCCCGAAAGAGGCGGTGGCGCGCGCCAGATGCGTCGTCGCCGAGGCCGAGATCGCGCTGGTCTCGCGTGACCTCGGCTGGCCCGCCAAGGCCTTGGATGCGGCGCGGGCGACGCTGGAAAAGCATGGCGACCGGCTGAACGCCGCGCATGCCGGCCACCTCAAGGTGCGGCGCCTGCTTTTGATCGGCCGTCTCGACGAGGCCGAAGACGTGCTGGCCGGGCTCGATCCGATGCCGCTTCCGCCGGCCTCGAGGGCCGCGCACGAGCTCGCCGTCGCCGGCATCGCGATGCGGCGCCTCAAGACGGGGCCGGCGCGCAGGGCGTTGGAGTGGGCACGCCATGCCGCCCGCCGGGCCGGCATTCCAGGCCTGATCGCGGAGGTCGAAAACGCATTCCTGGCTCTGGACACGCCGGCGGCGCGGCTGATCGCGGGTGGTGAGCAGCGCCCCTTGCTGCTCAAGGACGTCGAGGCGCTGCAGGCGTCGCCGGCACTGGTGATCGATAGCTTCCGCTATGTCGTGCGCCAGCAGGAAGCAGCCGTCTCGCTGGCAACGCGCCCGGTGCTGTTTGCGCTGGCGCGCACACTCGCCGAAGCGTGGCCTGGTGATGTATCGAGAGCGCGGCTGATCGCGGAAGCTTTCGGCGGCAGGCACGCCGATGAATCGCATCGGGCGCGGCTGCGGGTCGAGATTGGCCGGCTGCGCACCGAGTTGCGGGGGCTGGCGGACATAGGCGCGACCAGTCAAGGCTTCGCGCTGGCGCCGAGCCAGGCGCGCGAGGTGGTGGTGCTGGCTCGGCCGATCGAGGAGCGGCACGCGGCGGTGCTGGCCTTCCTCGCCGATGGTGAATCCTGGGCGAGCTCGGCGCTGGCGCTGGCGCTTGGCACCGGCCAGCGCAGCGTGCAGCGGGCGCTGGAGCAGCTTGGCGAGGCCGGCAAAGTGCAGTTTTTCGGGCACGGCCGGGCGCGCCGCTGGATGACGCCGCCGGTGGCAGGATTCACGACGACCTTGTTACTCCCGTCCCCGCTGCCGAGTAGTTAGTAAGGCATATCGGACCATCTCATTGAGGATCAAGACATGAGACATTCAGCGGCCGAAGTCCTGCGCGAGTACGGACCCTTTCCGGGGGTGGAGAGGGTGCATGGAGTGAGCTTTGACGGCAACAATGTCTGGTTTGCCTCGGGCGAGAAGCTGAACGCCTTCGATCCGGAAAGCGGGCGGGCGCTGCGCTCGATCGATGTCGCCGCGCATGCCGGCACCGCCTATGACGGCCAGCATTTCTTCCAGCTTGCCAACGACCTGATACAGAAGATCGACCCGGATACCGGGGAGGTGCTGGCCACCATTCCGGCACCCGGCGGCGGCGGCGACTCCGGGCTGACCTGGGCCGAAGGGACGCTCTGGGTGGGGCAATACCGCGAGCGCAAGATCCACCAGATCGACCCCGAGACCGGAGCAATCTTGCGCACCATCGAATCCAACCGCTTCGTCACCGGGGTGACATGGGTCGACGGCGAGCTGTGGCACGCCACCTGGGAAGCCGACCAGAGCGATTTGCGCCGCGTCGACCCGCAGTCAGGCAAGGTTCTGGAAAAGCTCGACATGCCGGCCGGCATAGGGGTATCGGGGCTTGAATCCGATGGCGGCGACCGCCTCTTCTGCGGCAGCACCTCCGCCGGCGTGGTGCGGGCGGTACGCCGGCCGCGGTGAGGCCGAATCTTCCGACCAAGGATCAGGACGGCGGATCGCTCGCGGCAAATTTATCCGCGGCCGTCTGGCCGTCACCCCCTGTCGAACCTAGATAGGCGTGCACCGGGCGAACCGCCTGGACCATCCTTGCAAGGAATCCCCACCATGTCTGAACAGCCCACCATGCCTGAGAAGATTGCGTTGAACGACGGCTCCGCCATTCCCCAACTCGGCCTTGGCGTGTGGCAGGTCGACCAGGACATCACGGCGCAAGTGGTGGGTTGGGGGATCGAGGCGGGCTATCGTCTGATCGACACCGCCGAAGGCTACCAGAACGAGGAGGGGGTCGGAGAGGCGATCCGCGGCGCCGACGTGCCGCGCGGCGAGCTGTTCATCACGTCCAAGCTGCGCAACGGCGCGCACCAGCGCGATGCGGCGCTGCGCGCCTTTGACGAGACGATGGGCAAGCTCGGCATCGAGCAGATAGACCTGTTCCTGATCCACTGGCCGGTGCCCAGCCAGGACAAGTATGTCGAGGCCTGGAAAACGCTGGTCGAGCTCAGGCAGGCCGGCCGCATCAAGTCGATCGGCGTTTCGAATTTCAACCAGGACCATCTGGAGCGGATCATCGGTGAAACCGGCGTGACGCCCGTCGTCAACCAGATCGAACTGCATCCCCAGTTCCAGCAGCGCGGCCTCAGGGATTTTCATGCCGCCCATGACATCCGCATCGAAAGCTGGAGCCCGCTGGGCAGCGGCCGGCTGCTCGGCGATCCGACCCTCGCGGGCATCGCCAAGAAGCATGGCAAGTCGGTGGCCCAGACGATCATCCGCTGGCATCTCACGGAGGGGCTGATCGTCATTCCAAAATCGATCCGCCAGGATCGTATCGCCGCCAATTTCGATGTCTTCGATTTCAAGCTGGATGCCCAGGATCTGCAGACGATCCGGGGCATGGATTCAACCACCGGCCGCACCGGGCCGAACCCTGCCACGGCTGCGTTTCTGTTCTGAGGGTCGAGCTAGAGACGCTGACCGTGGAGCTGCCAATCTCCCCCGCAAAGGAGGAGATCAGACTTCATCCCGGCTTTCGCCAATCGCCAGCCGGCACTCCATCCCGCTCGATGGACTGGGCTCCGGCCAGATAGCGATCGTTGTCGAAGGGTTCGGCTTGATTGCTTTGCAAGTCCCACAGCTGTCGATGGGTCGCCGGCAGATCGCCCAGATAGACATGCAGCGCGCCCGACCGTACGTTGCCCGTGTTGGCGACCGAATGCACGGTATTTGGGGGCAAGTGCACGACGGTGGGCGCGGTGGAATCCTGCCTTTGCGGCGCATCGAGCTTGCTGGTCGCATCGGGATAGATGAAGTTGGTTTCGCCACCTTTGTAGATGCCGATCAACGCATCCATCAGGTGGTTGTGCGGCGGGTACCGCAGGCCGGGCGACAGGGTGATGTGATAGATCGTCAAATTCGGGCTTGCATGGAGCAGCACCTCGTCGTCCTCTTCTTCATGGACGAGCACCCCCAAGGCGTGAAGGCGCTTCGTATGGTCGCCCAACGCCGCCCTTATTCGTGCGAGGGGGTCGGGACTTCCGGCGGCGTTGACGATATCATCGACAACGGCGTAGAGAGGCGAGTCTACGGGAATAGCCATTGCCAGTTATCCCTTTTGAGATGATCAAGTGATCGATCTGAGATGCTCAGGCTAATCAATGTCGATGGCGTCGTCAACCGAATCGCCAGAACGGAACAAGCATGACGCCTCGCGATTTCACAGCCGCATCGCCGAGACCGGCCCTGTCCGCGGGCGCGGCGCCGTCGACCGCAGACCTGCTGCGTAGCGAGCAGGCCTACGAGCAGGTGAAGAGCGACATCGTCGCCTGCGTGCTGCGCCCCGGTGAAACGCTGACGGAAAAGCAGATTGGCGATCGGTACCAGATCCGGAAGGCGACGATCCGCGCGGCTCTGACCCGGCTGATGCAGGAAGGGCTGGTCAGGAGCGAGCCGCGCCGTGGCTATGTCATCACGCCGCTGACGCTGCGCGATGTCGCCGAGATCTTCGATGTCCGCAGTCTGATCGAGCCGGAAGTGTTCAGGGTGGCCGCGTCGGGCCTCACCGAGCGGGGGCTCGAGGATGTCAGGCAGGCTGCCAGGAAAGTGCTGAAACCGGAGACGCTGCGCAGCCATGTTGCATTCCTGGCGGCGGATCGGGCCTTTCGCCTGGCCTTGGCGGAGCTGTCGGGAAATTCACGCCTGGCGCAGCTGCTGGGTCAGATACTCGACCAGTCGGAGAGGGTTCTCCACCTCGGCTTCAGGTCGCGCGACCTCACGCAGCTGATCATCGGCCAGCAAAAAGAACTGATTCATGCCTGCGAGGCGCGCGAGGTTGCCGGCATCGTCAAACTTGCCCGCTCGCAGTGCCTCGCGCTCAAGAAGCAGGTGCTCGAAGCCCTGCTAGCGGGAGCCAAGCTTCAGGAGACCAATTTGCAAGACTTCGCTTGAAGGCCGGCAGGCCGAGCTGCCAATCTCCCCACTTGGTCCCACTTGGCGGAGATTGGCTACCTTCCGCCGTCTCCGCTCAAATCCCCGAGCCGTCCAACTGCTGGGCGTCTTCGCCTTCCCAGGGCGCCGGCATGGATGCGCGGCTGAGATTGGCGGTCGGCAGCGGCATCCAGCATTTCAGTTCCGGTTCGGCGTATTCGATGACGCGCCCGGGCGAGGAGTCCGACGCGCGCCAGCCTTCCGAGGCGAACTGGTCGGCGCGCGACCAATAGGCGAGATCGACTTCGGCCGGCCCCTGTTCGGATGGGCGCACGGTGACCAGGATCCGGCTGCCATCCCTCGGCGCAGTCGACATGTGGCGCCACCGTTCGGGCTCGTCCATCGCAATTCCTCCTCGCACCTGTAGCGTTGGGTGGAGTGTCGCCTCGCGGTCCGAAGGGGTCAACCCAAAGTTTGCGCCATGGAGCGGGTCCGTACGATGTCAGAACAGGATGGGACCAGGCAAAATTGGCGACCGACATATACCGCGAAAGAAAATTTGAAAACGTCGGTCGCCACGTTGGGCAGGGGAATCGGGTGAGTTAATTATCGTGAGATGACGCTTACGAGGAATTCGTCGTCCCACGCCGCCACTTTTCGTTTCAATC
>NZ_JAMYKW010000050.1:0-39555 GCF_040317555.1 Mesorhizobium sp. M1406
CAACCGAACAAGCGCGCCTTAAATTGGCCAAGGCCTATCCAAAGCCAACGGCCAAAGAGTCATAATCCCTGTGCAGAGGTACTAGAGCCACGCCGTCCTTCGACAACGCAGGACAGGACTAATCGCCAAATTGTCGACCTCCGCCACAATTTCGGGCAAGCTCTCACGCGACAGCGCCGCATGGGGAGATGCGGCGCTCGACGAGGTCGAGGATTGCCCTGAGGTTGCGACCATCCTTGCTCTTGGCGACCCCTTGCCGGCCGGCGACATCGATTTCAGCGCCGCCTTTGCCGCCGCCTCGCCCGACTGCCAGCCGGTGATGCGCAAGGGCGACGATTTGTTCATGATGATGTCGACCTCGGGCACGACAGGTTTTCCCAAGGGCGTGCCGGTGCCGCTCAGCGCGCTGATGGCTTTTGGCGCCTACATGCGCGATGCCATCGGGCTGAGGCCCGACGACGTGTTCTGGAACATCGCCGATCCCGGCTGGGCCTATGGCCTCTACTACGCCATATCAGGCCCCTTGCTGCTCGGCATCGCCACGACCTTCAACGAAGGCGCCTTCACCGCCAGGAGCACCTACGACATCATCGAGCGCCTCGGCGTCACCAGCCTCGCCGGTTCGCCCACCGCCTTCCGCCTGCTGCTGGCCGAAGGATCCGAGGCAGCCGCCCGCGTCACGGGCCGGCTGCGCGTGGTGAGCAGCGCCGGCGAGCCCCTCAACCCGGAAGTGATCCGCTGGTTCGACGCCCATCTCGCCGCCCCCATCCATGATCATTACGGCCAGACCGAGAACGGCATGATGGTCAACAACCATCACGGCCTGGCGCACCCGGTGCGCCACGGCTCAGCCGGCTTTGCCATGCCGGGCTACCGCATCGTCGTGCTGGACGAGGCCGGCCAAGAGCTTGGCCCCAACCAGCCCGGCATTCTCGCCGTCGACATCGCCAACTCGCCGCTGCGCTGGTTCGGCGGCTATCACCAGGCGGAAATGCCTGCCATGGCGGGCGGCTATTACCGCACCGGCGACACGGTCGAGTTCGAGCCGGACGGCTCGATCTCCTTCATCGGCCGCGCCGACGACGTCATCACCTCGGCCGGCTACCGCATCGGCCCCTTCGACGTCGAAAGCGCGCTGATCGAGCATCCGGCGGTCAACGAGGCGGCGGTCGTCGGCGTGCCCGATCCGCAGCGCACCGAGATCGTCAAGGCCTTCGTCATCCTGGCGCCTGCCTTACAAGGCAGCGAGGCGCTGGCCGAGGAACTGGCGCAGCATGTCCGCAAGCGGCTCTCGGCCCACGCCTATCCGCGCGAGGTCGAGTTCGTCAGCGAACTGCCGAAGACACCGAGCGGCAAGATTCAAAGGTTTCTGTTGCGGAAGGCGGAGGTGGAGAAACGGAAGGGGTGACGGGGCGAAGGATGCGGCTTCATTCCAGCTTGGGTTCCTCGCCCCGCAAAGCGGAGAGTTGGCTCGGCGAAGCCGAGACGGAGGACTTCAGTGGTGACGTGGGCAAACGCCTACTCCCTGGCGCGATAGGGGTCCGGCACGACAAACACTTCGTCGGCCCGGCCATAGCCGCCATCGGCGACCTCCTCCACCAGCACCATCGTGTAAGGGCGAACGCCCTCGCCGAAAAAGTCGACGAACATGGCGGTCGTGCGATGGATGAGGTCTTCCTTCTGCGCCTTGGAAAGCGCGGCCTGCGGCATCTTGATGTTGGCGAATGGCATGGTGGCTTCCTTGCTGTGTGAGGTGGGTTTCAGGCTTTGGGATGGAGCACTTCGGCGAAGCTGCTGGAAGCGCCGGTGATCAAGATTGTCTATCCTCAGACCACGCCGCCATTGGCGCGGATGATTTGTCCGTTGACCCAGCCGCTGTCCGGTCCGGCCAGGAACGAGACCAGCCCGGCAATGTCGTCGGGCTGGCCGAGCCGGCCGAGCGGGATCATCTTGCCGATGGCCTCGATCTGGGCCTCGCTCTTGCCGTCCGTGAACAGCGCCGTCTCGATCGGTCCGGGCGCCACCGCGTTGACGGTGACGCGGCGCGCGCCAAGCTCCTTGGCCAGGATGTGGGTCATTGCCTCGACGCCTGCCTTGGTGGCGGCGTAGACGCCGTAGCCCGGCTGGTAGAGACCGACGACGCTGCTGGAAAAATTGACGATGCGGCCGCCGTCGCGAAGCCGGCGCGCGCCTTCCCGCATGCCACGGAACACGCCGCCGAGATTGATCGCGACCTGCGTGTCGAACGAGGCGTCGTCGGTCTGCGCGATCGGCGACGTCTTCATGACGCCGGCATTGTTGACGAGGATGTCGATGCCGCCGAACGCCTTCTCGCTGGCGTCGAACAGCGCCGCTATGCCGGCCGGATCGGCGATATCGGCCTGTACGGCGATCGCCTTGCCGCCGCCTGCTTCGATGGCGCGCACAAGCTCCTCGGCCTCCGCGCGCCCTCGTGCATAGTTGACGACGACGGCAACGCCGTCGCGGGCGAGCCGCTGCGCGATCGCGGCACCGATGCCCTTGGAGGCGCCGGTCACGATCGCCGTTCTGGTTTGATCATTTGTCATGGAAGTGTCTCCGCTTGATCACACGGATATAGGCCAAGCCACCTTCCGGATAATCAGCCGCCCGTTGACATCACTATTCGGAAACTGCGAACAAAGGCCATGGATCGGCTGGACACGATGCGGCTCTTCGTCCGCGTTCTAGAGCGGAGCAGCTTCACCGCTGCCGCGGCCGATCTCGGCCTGTCGCGTTCAACCGCGACGGAAGCGATCCGGCGGCTGGAAGAGCATCTCGGCGCCCGCCTCCTGGAACGAACGACCAGGCAGGTGAACGCCACGCAGGACGGCGAGGCCTACTATCGGCGCTGCCTGTCGATCCTGGCCGAGATCGAGGATGCCGAGGCCGCCTTCCGCAACGCCGAGCCCTTTGGCCTGCTGCGCATCGACGCCAGCACGTTGCTCACCCGCACGTTCCTGTTGCCGCGCCTGCCGGAATTCCTTGCCCGCTATGTCAGGATCGACCTGCAGATCGGCCAGAGCGACCGGCTGGTCGATCTCGTGCGCGAGGGGGTGGACTGCGTGATACGCGTTGGCGAGCCGCCCGACAGCGGCATGATCATGCGGCGCCTGGCTGTCATCCGCGAGATCACCTGCGCCAGCCCCGCCTATCTCGAGCGCCACGGCACACCCGCCTCCCCCGATGCGCTCGACGGTCACCAGGCGGTGGGCTTCGTCTCGTCGCGCACCGGCGAGACCCTTCCGTTCGAGTTCACCGTCGGCGGCAAGACCCGCGAGGTCCGGCTGCCGGGCCGCGTGGCGGCCAACAATTCCGACACCGCCGCCGATCTGGCCCGGCTTGGGCTCGGCCTCATCCAGGCGCCGCGCTATCGCTTCGAGAAGGACCTTGCCGATGGGAGGCTGATCGAGGTGCTGGCCGACTACCCGCCATCGCCCACGCCGCTGTCGGCGCTTTACCCGCAAAACAGGCAGCTCTCGCCACGCCTTCGCGTCTTCCTCGACTGGGCCTCGCACATCTTCGCCGAGGCGGATCTTTAGGGTAAAGATCAAAGGGTTGGCGTTGCCGAGCGTCTTCTCATTCCCTGAAGGCGCGGCTGATCTGGTCCTGCAGCGGCTTGACGAGGTAGGAGATCACGGTCCGGTCGGCGGTTTTGATGAAGGATTCCACCGGCATGCCCGGAACCAGCTTGACCTCGCCGAGGCGCGCCACCTCGGAGCTCGTGGTCGCGATGCGGACGGTGTAGTAGCTGATGCCGGTGCGCTGGTCCGTTGTCGTGTCCGGCGAGGTGCGCTCGACCGTGCCGTTGATTTGCGGCGTGGTGCGCTGGTTGAAGGCCGAGAAGCGCAGCGCCGCCGGCTGGCCGATCCAGAGTTGATCGATGTCGCTCGGCGCGATCTTGGCCTCGACAGTCAGGCTGTCGCTGTCAGGTACGATCTGCATGATCGTCTGGCCAGGCGTGATGACGCCGCCGATCGTATGGGCGATGGACTGCTGCACGACGCCGTCCTGCGGCGCGCGAATGTCGATACGCCTGAGCTGGTCCTCGGCGGCGATCTTGCGCTCCGTCAGTTCGCCGACCTTGCCGTCGATCTCGCGCAAATCCTTGTTGACGTCGGTGCTGAGCTCGAGGTCGATCTGGATGATCTGCAAATTGATCTCGGCGATCCTGCCTTGGGCCTGCGCCAGGGCGGCCGTCAATTGGCCGCGCTCGCCATCGAGCCGCGCCGACTCGCGCTCCATGGCGGTCAGGCGGTCGATGGAGATCAGCCGCTTTTTCCATAGCGCGCGAATGCTGGCCAGTTCCTCCTCGACAAGCGCGATTTCCTGCGTCTTGGCATCAGCCTGGGCGGTGTCGCCGCCGATCTCCTTCTGCAGCTGGAGGATGCGCTCCTGCAACTGGCTCTTCTGACCGGAACGAGCCGCCCGCCGCGTCCCGAAAACCTGTTCCTCGCCGGCAATGATCTCGGCGATCGCCGGATCGCCGCGTCGGTCGAGAAGGTCCTGCGGAAAGGCGATGGCGTCGGCGCCCTGGCGTTCGGCTTCAAGGCGGGCCTCGCGTGCCGACAACTGGTCGAGCGCCTTGGTGACGACGGCCAGATTGGCCGCCGGCATGGTCGGGTCGAGGCGCACAAGCAGCGCACCGCGCTTGACGCGATCACCGTCACGCGCCGCGATCTCGCCGACGATGCCGCCGGTCGAATGCTGCACATCCTTGACGTGGGAATCGACCACCAGCACTCCCGTCGCGATGACCGCTCCCGAGATCCGGGTCAGCGAAGCCCAGCCGCCGACGCCGCCGACCAGCAGCGCGACAGCAATGAGGCCGAAACGCATGTAGCGTCGAATGGATTGGTGGGAGGGGCTAAGCATCGTGGAGCCTCATTCACCAGCCGTGGCCACGCCAGGCCGCGTCGCCGGCTCTTCGGTGGCGAGCCTGAGGTGCGGCACGGCGGCCACCGTCGGTTGTGGCCGCGGAAACAGCTTGTTGAGGACGTCTTCCTTGAGGCCGAACGCCTGGACGCGGCCCTGGTTCATGGCAAGGACGAAGTCGACCGTGACGAGCGCGCTAGGCCGGTGCGCTACGAGCGCGACGATGCCGCCGCGCTGCCGCACAGAGACAATCGCCTGGAACAGCGCCTGCTCGCCTTCGGCGTCGAGGTTGGAATTGGGTTCATCGAGCACCACCAGGAAGGGATCGCGATAGAGCGCGCGGGCCAGCGCGATGCGCTGGCGTTGGCCCGCCGAAACCGCCTCGCCGAGTTCGCCGAGCTGCGTCTCGTAACCGTCTCGGAAACCGACGATGAGATCATGCGCGCCGGCCACTTTGGCGGCGGCTATGATCAAGGCGGGATCGGCGTCGGGCTCGAAACGCGCGATGTTCTCCGCGATCGAGCCGGCAAACAGCTCGACGTCCTGCGGCAGATAGCCGACAAAGCGGCCACGATCCTCCGGCGACCACTGGTCGAGGTCGGCGCCATCGAGCCGGATTCTGCCGGTGGCCGGCTGCCAGGCCCCGACAAGCGCCCTGACCAGCGTCGATTTGCCCGAACCGCTCGGGCCAATGATGCCGACGGCGTGTCCAGCTTCCAGCGCAAAGCTGGCGTCCTGCACCAGCAGCCGCTGCGTGCCCGGCGCCGCGACGCTGACGACCTGCAAGAAGACGTGGCGGCTCGGGGTCGGCATCGCCATCGGCTCGGCGTCGGCCGGCACGGTGGCGAGAATCCTGGTCAGCCGCTGCCAGCCTTGCCGCGCTGTCAGGAAACCTTTCCAGTTGGCGATGACCATATCGACGGGCGCCAGCGCGCGACCGCTGAGGATCGACGCGGTGATGATGATACCGGCCGTCGCCTGCTGCTCGATCACCAGCCAGGCGCCGACGCCGAGCATCGCCGATTGCAGCAGCATGCGCAGCACCTTGGACACGGCGCCGAAGCCGCCGGCGATATCGCTGACGCTACGCTGCTCGGCGAGATAGTCGCGATTGGCCTCCTCCCATCGCTTCGCCATCCGACCGCCCATGCCGAGTGCAGCGATGATTTCCGCGTTGCGGTTGCCGGCCGTGGTCAGGCCGTTGCGCACGATTCCGGCCTGGGTGCCCGAGGTGACCGGCTTGCGGGTCAGCCGCTCGGCATAGACCGTCAAAAGGACCAGCACGATCGCCCCGACCAGGGCTGTCAGCCCGAGAATTACGTGGAACATGAAGATGATGGCCAGATAGAGCGGCAGCCACGGCAGATCGAACAGCGCGGTCGGGCCGGTGCCAGACAGGAAGATGCGCACGCTGTCGAGATCGCGCACCGGCTGCATGCTGTCGCCGTTGCGCCCGACCTTGAGCGGCAGCTTGAGGACACTGGAATAGATGCGGGCGCCGAGCGCCTCGTCAAGGGCGCCGCCGATGCGCACCAGAATGCGGCCGCGGATGAAATCGAGCAAGCCCTGTCCGGCATAAAGGATGGCGACGAGCAGGCTGAGGCCGATGAGCGTCGGCACGCTGCGGCTCGGCAGCACGCGATCGTAGATCTCGAGCATGTAGATCGAGCTGGACAGCATCAGCACGTTGAGAACGCCGCTGAACAGCGCGATGGCGATGAATGCCGAGCGGCAGGATTTGATCGCCACCGCGAGTTCCGATCCTTGCTGCCGGGCGTTGGGCTGCCGGGCATTGGGCCTGGCAGCGTTTCGCGCTGTCGGCGCGATGCTGGGGGCGGCGTCCGGGCCGGTTTCGGCGGTATCGGGGCTGCGTCCACGAAACAACAGAACAGCGCCAAATCCCGCCACCGCCAGGCAGAGCAACCAGATGCCCGGCGATGCCGACAGCATTCCGCCGAGTCCAACAAAAAGGGTGCAGGCGATCAAGACCAGACCCAAGGACCTGATCCTCGCCTGCGCCGAGTTGAAGATAGTCAAGCCTCTTCCCATGCCAATTCACGCGGGCGGCGCTGCGGCAAGGCACCCGGCCGAAAGGCCGGACGCCGGCCTCAGGCGATGCCCGTCAGGCCTCCCACGTCATACAGCGTGAGCCAGAATTGATCGAGCGTGCTGGGATGCTCGTCGGTGATGTTGGTTCCGTCGAACCAGGCAACATGACCGTCCGGCCCGGATGTCACCAGTTGATCCTGGTTGAACCACATCAGAGCGTTCTTCAGGCCCTCGCCGTCTGCCTCCTTGCCACCGTTCCAGTCAGTGATGCCGGAGCTTGCGTCGGTGACATCGACATATTTGGTCCAGGCAATCGAGCTTGTCTTGACCGTGGGGCCCGCCAGCGCCGTGCCGGCGTTGTTCTGATCGACAATGCCGTCGCTGCCACCGATAGAGTCAACATTAACGCCGAGCCCCGCCCAGGCACCCTCGCCCTTCAGCCACATCACCGCCTCGCCGATCAGATCGTTGGGCTGCGCAACATGGTTGTCGATATTGAGCTGTGCGGCGATCGCCTGCTGCAGCATGATGACGCGTGCATCACCACCCGTCGAACTCGATTCGATGGCTTTGGCCAGCGAGATCGAAATCAGCAGGGTGTGTTCGCCGGAGTCGGCAACGCCGTTGCCATTGCTGTCGCCGAGCATCAGATAGCCGTCGGTGCGCGGATTGATGTCAAGGCTGGACAGGACGCCGCTGGCGACGGCGCTCTTGGTCGGATTGCCCTCATTGTTGGCAACATTATCCCAGGCGTCCGTATGGCTGCCCCAGAACCCTTGCGTCAGCGCCTTATTCGAGAAGCCCTCATAGTCGCTGATGTCGGTGGCGGTTGGGATGAGCGAATGTCCGGCCGTGTCGACATAGGCATTGGTGGTGGCAGTGGCAGTGTTGACGTAGCTGCCAGGCTGCGCGATGCCGGTCGTCTTGAAATGCCACGTCTCGTCCGTATCGAGCAGATTATTGTGGTTGATGTCGCCGGTATTGAAGCCGCCGCTGGTTATCTCCGTGGCAGTGAAGTCGTCGCCGGTGCCAAGCGTGCCGTTGTCGTCCTTGACGACGACGTTGGCGAGCGCGACGTTGCCATCGTTCTTGACATCGTAGGTCCAGGTCACGGCTTGGCCTTGGAAGATGTTGAGGCCGTGGTCGAGGCCGTTGGTCTTCTTGTCGAGCGTGATCTGCGGATTGGCGCCGAAGTAGCTGGAGCCGTCCGTGTCCTCGGGGGTGGCAATGTGGCCCGCGGAATCGGTGAATGAACCGGTCGCCGTGGCGATATTGCTGTAAGCCCCGATGCCCGCCACGCCGGTGCCGGTGAAGCTCCACGCCTCGTCGGTGTCGAGCTTGTTGTCGTGGTCGGTGTCGCCGACATTGAAGCCGCCGCTGAGATCCGCCGTGACGACCACGCCCTGATCGTCGGTCACGTTGATACCCGAAAGCGCGACGTTGCCGCCATTGGTGACCGTGTATTTCCAGGAGATCGCCTCGCCGGTCAAAATGGTCAGGTCATCGCCTGAAGTCGCGCCGTCGACCGTCACCTTGTCGATGCTGATCAGCGCATTGGCGCCGAAATAGCTGGAGCCGTCCGTGTCATCGGGGGTGGCAGTGTGGTCGGCGTCATCGGTGAACGAGCCTGAGGCCGTGCCGATATTGCTGTAATTGCCGATGCCCGCCACGCCGGTGCCGGTGAAGCTCCAGGCCTCGTCGGTGTCGAGCTTGTTGTCGTGGTCGGTGTCGCCGACATTGAAGCCGCCGCTGAGATCCGCCGTGACGACCACGCCCTGATCGTCGGTCACGTTGATACCCGAAAGCGCGACGTTGCCGCCATTGGTGACCGTGTATTTCCAGGAGATCGCCTCGCCAGCCAAAATGGTCAGGTCATCGCCCGAAGTCGCGCCGTCGACCGTCACCTTGTCGATGCTGATCAGCGGATTGGCGCCGAAATAGCTGGAGCCGTCGTCGGCGGTAACGGTGACAGCTCCGGTCGAACCGGAAACATGGCCGATATTGGCGTAGTTGTCGACTATGGCCGTGCCGTTGCCTGTGAAGGTCCAGGTCTCGGTGGTGTCGAGCTTGCCGTCATTGTTGGTGTCGCCGATGTTATGCTGGTTGTCGGCGCCCAGTACCGCTGTGACAACCACGCCCTGATTGTCGGTGACCAAGACGTCCGACAAAGCAACGTTGCCGGTGTTGCTCACCGTGTATTGCCAGCTGATCGCATCGCCGGCGAGCACCGTCAGGCCGTCGCCCGCCGCCGTCCCGTCGATCGTGATCTTGTCAATGCCGATCCCGGGGGTAACAGTGCCGGAGCCAGGGGTCGTGGTGGTCCGCCACTCCTCGAACCCGCCATTCGACCCCGAGAAGCTCGAATAGAGCGTCACATAGGCGCCATCGTCGACGCCCGCGAAGGCGCTGACCGGGATGAGCACCCGGTAATCGTCTGTTCCCGATCCATGATTGGCATCGATCAGCGGCTGCACGCCGTCGAGAGTGAAGATGGGATCGAAACCGTCAAAATTGTTATCGTAGCTGGTGATGGTTGCAGGGGAGCCAGAAATATAGATTTGCAGATCTGTCAGCGTGATCTGGCCGTTCGTCGCGTTGTTGCTTTCGTTGAGGTCCAGCCGGAATTCGATATAGTAGGCTCCGTCGTCGACGCCGTTGTCGGTCAAGTCGACATAGATCGGAACCAGATCGCCATATTGCAGGCTGTGCGTGAAGGAGGCCTTGTTGTCGAGAACATTGCCGTTCTCGTCGGTATTGAAGCCCTCTTCGACAGTTGTCGCCTGCAGCCGCAGGAAGGAGTCGTAGTTGCCGGTACCCGATCCTATGGTTGTTGCCTCAAGAAGGACACCATCATCACTCAGTTCTATTGCCATTATCGTTTCCTCCATTTTGTAGTGCGGTCAGCGATCAAGCCGCCACCGCCGGCCCCAGCCTGATTGCGACGCCGGCGCAGGGCGTTCGGCTGTCCGCAAAGCGCGGCCAATCCGGCGAGCAATCGTTTCGTGACAAAAGCTTTGAACAGGAAAAGGGCCGGCGGAGAGACTGCCTCCCGGTCGCCAGACACAGTTATTCCAGGACGGAACGGGCCCGTCGTCAGACTGACTGCTACACCCACACCCAAAGCCCCCAACCCCTACACGATCCCCAACGATCGCCCAGACGTTAATGTTTCCCAAACCATATTTCGCAGGTTGCAATGCACCCGTCCATATATCCCGGGTTATAGACAGCAAGGCAGCGTTAATTTCGAAAAAGTGCTTCTTCCCTGCAAGAATAATATTGCGAGCCCGGCTCAATTATTTTCAGCGATTAAGTTTCACGAGCTGAATTGTAAACTTCTCCTGACGATGGCGGAAGTTTTTTCAAGATGAAGACCAGCATCAGCGCTCCGCAGCGACGCCTTCTTTCGATCCGACGTCGCGCGTCTTGCTATAGGGGCTGCTTCCAGATTAACTAAGCATTTGCTAATGTTTTGCGTGGCCGCGCTGCTTCTGTCAGGATGGCTCACGCTTCGGGGATGCGGGCTGGGTTGCGATTTTCGCTTCCGGCAAGAACGCGCGTCGTGGACACACGCAGAGGGAGAAGACGTCATGATCGGGCACAAACGCTGGTCGCCGCCCATCGATAACATTTTTTCGGCATGGAGCCGTGGCACCGAAGGCCGGCTGCTGGCGAGATGAATATGGTCACTACGGTTTTCGTCGCCGACGACCATCCGCTGCTGCTGCACGGCCTGACTGACCTGATTGCCCGCGATCCCGGTTTCCGGGTCGTCGGTTCGGCGCAGGACGGCACCGCCGCCATGGCCATGATCCGGCGCGACGTGCCGGATGTCGCCGTGCTCGACATCAGCATGCCGGGACTGAGCGGTCTCGACATCGCCGCTGAAATCGGCAGGCAGGGCCTTGCCACGCTTTGCGTGCTTTTGACGGTCGGTGCCTCGCAAGCGCAGCTCTACGACGCGGTTGCGGTTGGCGTTGCCGGAATCGTGTTCAAGGAGACCGCCGTCGAGGCGCTGCTCAGATGCCTCCACGAGGTTGCCGGGGGCGGCCGCTGGCTGCCCGCCGAGATTGTCGGCAAGGCCCTGCACAACGAAGCATCCCGTCGGGTCAAATGGCAGAAACTGTCGTCGCGGCTGACCAGGCGAGAGATGGAGATCACCCGACTGGTAGCCACGGAGACGCCGTACGAACGCATAGCGTTCGATATCAGCATCTCCAAAGGCACACTGAAAATCCATATGAACAACATCTATCGCAAATTGGAGGTCGCCTCGCGTGTGCAGCTTTTGCAGCTCGCCGCCGACCAGATCGGACTGAGTGTTGCCGGCGGCTTTCGCGATCAATCCAATTTGGAAAGTCCGGTCAGCGACATGTAATCGCGCACCACCATGAGCACTGGTTCAGCCCGCGAGCTGAAATGCCAGCATAGGCCGATGCTGAAACTTCCCGTCAGCCTGGAAGGGCAAATTTAAGCGTTTGCTACTAGGATCGAGTGGGGGCTGCTGTTCAGGAAGGTGTTCGGGTCGAATTGGCCACAACGGAATTCAGTCTCGGCCGCGTAAGACGGGCCATTTTTTCTTCCGCCAATTTGCCGGCGGCGATCGCTTTTGTCGTGCTCCTGGTCTGCGCCCTCGTTGCCGACCAGCAGAACAAAAGGGTCTCCGATCAACTGGCACGTGCCGATGTACTGGCCAAGGTCAGCATCATCCGCGCCAAGCTCGAAGGCAACATAAACGGCAATCTTCAGCTTGTTCAGGGACTCGTCTCGACCATCGTTACGGAGCCCTATATGGGCCAGCAGAGATTTGCCTCGCTTGCGCGCAACCTGTTCGGGCAGAAATCACAGTTGCACAACATCGCCGGCGCGCCCGACCTCGTCATCTCACTGATGTATCCGATGGAAGGCAACGAGAAGGCGATCGGGCTCGATTACCGCAAGAACGAGGCGCAACGCATGGCGGCGCTACGGGCGCGCGACCAGCGCGCGCTGGTGCTCGCCGGCCCGGTCAACCTGGCGCAGGGCGGGCGCGGCTTCATCGGCCGCATCCCGGTCTTTGTGCCGACCGCGAGCGGCGGCACCCGCTTCTGGGGCATCGTCTCGGCTGTGGTCGATGTCGACCGGCTCTATGCGGCGAGCGGGCTGACCAACCCCGATCTCGACATCGATGTCGCGCTCATCGGCAAGGATGCGCTGGGCGCCGGCGGTGAACGTTTCTTCGGCGGCGACAATGTCGTCGCCGGCAACCCCGTGTCCGCCGATGTGCAACTGCCTTCAGGCTCGTGGCGAATTTCGGCCATCCCCAAGGGTGGCTGGCCAGCGGCTCCGAAGAACCAGTGGACGTTGCGGTCGCTGATGTTGCTCGCCGGCGCGCTGGTGGTGCTGCCGATCCTCATTGCCGGGCGGCTGTTCGGCGAAAGGCAGAAAAACGACGCCGAGCTGAGGCGCCTGTCCGGTCGTCTGGAACTGGCGCTGGATGCCTCGGGCATCGGCGTATGGGAACACGACCTCGCCACCAACGAACTGGTGTGGGACGATCGTGTCAACGAAATCTACGGCAAGTCCGCCGACGGCAAGCCGCGCAGCTATGCCGACTGGGCGCAGGCTATCCATCCCGAAGATATCGAGCGTGCAAAACAAGATTTCGATTCGGCCGCGGCGAAAAAAGGCCCCTATTCCTCACAATACCGGCTCTTGCGCCCCGATGGCGCCATACGCCATGTGCGCACGCGCGCAAGCTTCGTTCAGGGCACTGGCGGCACGCCCAAGTTGATTGGCGCCGAATGGGAGGTGACCAGCGACGTGCTGCTCAACGAGAACCTCATTCGTGAGCGCCAGTTGTCGGAATCCAAGAACGCCGAGCTGAAGCTGGCCAAGGCACGCATCGAGCATGTGGCGCTGCACGATTCGCTCACCGGCCTGCCCAACCGCCGCTATCTCGACGAGATGCTGGCCGAAACCGGCGAACCCGACCGCCGCACGGCGATGCTGCATCTGGACCTCGACCGCTTCAAGCAAATCAACGACACGCTCGGCCACGCAGCCGGCGATGCCATGCTGGTGCAGGCTTCGAAGGTCATCAAGGCCAATGCCGGCTCCGCCGATTTCGTTGCACGCATCGGCGGCGACGAGTTCGTCGTGGTGACCCATGGGCGTGACGACGACGAGCTCTCGGCACTCGCCGACCGCATCATCGAGGAGATGCGCCAGCCTGTCGATTATCGGGGCCATCCGTGCCGGTTCGGGGTCAGCATCGGCATTGCCGCCAACAGCGGGGTCGACGTGAAGCAGTTGCTCGTCAACGCCGATCTCGCACTTTACCGGGCCAAAGGCCGTGGGCGCAACCGCTACGAGTTCTTCAACGAGGAGCTGCAGAGCGAGATCGTGCGGACCAAGCAGACCGCCGATGAGATCCTGAGCGGACTGGAGCGGAACGAATTCATCGCCTACTACCAGCCGCAGTTCGACGCCAAGTCGCTCGAGATCGTCGGCGTCGAGGCGTTGTCGCGCTGGAAACATCCGCGACGCGGCATCCTGGCCCCCGACGCCTACCTGAAGGTGGCCGAAGAGCTCAATGTCGTGACGCTGATCGACCGCATCGTCCTCAAGCACGCGCTGGACAATTTCGAGCGTTGGTCGCGCGCCCACCTCAATATCCCACGCGTGTCGGTCAACGTCTCGGCCCGGCGCCTGGAGGACAAGGACCTGATCGAGGGCCTGCGCAAGCTCGCCATCAAGCCGGGAACCATATCGTTCGAGCTGGTGGAATCCATCTTCCTCGACGAGAATGATGATCTGGTCACCTGGAACATCGAACACATCAAGGATCTCGGCATCGATATCGAGATCGACGATTTCGGCACCGGCCATGCCTCGATCGTCTCGCTGCTCAAGCTGCAGCCGCGCCGCCTCAAGATCGACCGCCAGCTGATCACGCCCATCACCGGCTCGATGGCGCAGCGGCACCTGGTGGAGTCGATCATCGAGATCGGCAAATCGCTCGGCATCGAAGTGGTTGCCGAAGGCGTCGAGACGATGGAGCACGCGCGCATCCTGAAAGAGCTCGGCTGTGATATCCTGCAGGGCTACTTTTTTGGCCGCCCGATGGAGGCCAAGGCCTTCAAGACCTTCGCCCAGTCTCGCAAGTGGCTGGCCGCGGGGTGATGGCCACTACCCGATGGCGTGGGTCAGCGATGGCGCACTCTCGACAACGCTGTCCAAGCCGCTTCGCGATCGAACCTGAATAGCGGGTGAATCTGCCGATTGAACGCACCGGCCTTCGCCTCCGCGACTAAGGGAACTATCCGAGCATGATTTCGGTTGTTTTCTGTGCGAACTGTCGTTCCACGGAGGCCCTTGGTGAGCGAAGATGAGACATGGACTCTGCAGGCAAGCAACACGGTTCCTTTCGAAAGTTGATGACTGGCATCGTAGCGGCGATTTTCACCGCCCCTGATCGGACATCCGAGCGAGGCGTGAGTACAAGCCCGTCGTCATTGGTTGCCGAGTGGCCGCTACCGCCATCGGCGACGCTTGGCTCGTCCCTACGATTGAAGGGGATCGAACGCGAAATTCGAGCCCGTCTGCCCTGGGCGGTGAGGACGTTTGTCAAGGCTGAGACGGGCCGCATTGTATTGCGTATGGCGCAAACCGACGCGGATGCGTTCCAGGCCGCGGGGGCAGCCATCTCCAGGACGCTGGAGGGGATCGAAGCACTGCCCGTGCTTCCGCGAGAGGCTGAAGACATTCTCACAATCTCCTCCCGCGAACGTCACAAGTGGCTTAGGGATGGCCGCCTGAAAAGCGTCGGCACGCGCACCGTGAAGATGCGCGGGCGATCCAGGGCCGTAACCTTCCATGTCTTCGATCCACGACACATCGAGGACATTCTCGATCGTGACCTGGCGACAGCCTGGAGGGAGGAAGATGCGCGGGAAGCCTCCGAAAACAGACGGCGCGGGGCAGGTAAGGCCGCCCTGACGCGAGCAGGAAAGCGGAAGGGCAAGGCCCGCGGCACCGGAAATTCGGGAAAGGATGATGCTTCACGGCCAAAGCTGGAAGGCTGGGACACGTTCGAGGCGGAAGGGCTGCTGCGCTAGAATCTCAAGGACGCACTCAGCGTCTGATGGGACTCGAACCGATCGGATTTGCTGGCCGACTATCCAACCGCTCCGCCCATGTCGCCCGTGGCGAAGCGCGGCCGGCCTTCAAGCGTGCCTTCGAGGCTCAACTGGCGGTCTTCGCTGCCGCATCGACCGGCTGACGAAGGAGCCAGGCGAATGAGCGCACTTGATCCATGGCTGAAGTTTCCCCAAGTTCCTCTTCAAGCCGGTTCCTGCCACTCAGGCCGCACGCCAGTTCGGTCTATTTGCGCCCTCTGGCCCAATCGCCGCGGATCAGGAACCGGATAGCCATTATGAGGAGACTGTTTATAACGGTCGCCGAGATTGCGATAATCAAGGGGAGACGATGCGCTACATACGTCCGCTTTCAATCGAAGATGCCGTTGGCCAATTGGCCGGTTCGGCTGGCACGGCCGCCATCCTCGCGGGAGGCAGCGACCTCCTGGTCAGGATGAAGGGCGGTTTTGTTGAACCCGACCTGATCGTCGACATCAAGGCGATCGAGTCCTTAAGCGAGATCCGCGAAACGGCTGAAGGCTTCAGCATAGGTGCTGCGGTCCCCTGCGCCGTCCTGGGAGAGAGCGCGGCCCTGAAGAAGGCATGGCCCGGCGTCGTCGAAGCGGCCAAGCTGATCGGCTCGAAGCAGGTACAGGGACGCTGCACGATCACCGGCAATCTCTGCAACGCCTCGCCGGCTGCCGACAGCGTGCCGGCGCTGGTTGCGGCAGGCGCCAGGGCATCGGTCGTCGGGCCGGCGGGCAGGCGCACGATTCCCGTGCAGAGCGTGCCGACCGGGCCGGGCAAGACCTCCTTGGCCAAAGGCGAGATCATCGAAGCGATCCTGCTCGACAAACGCGCGCCGCGTTCGGGCGATGCCTATCTGCGTTTCATTCCACGCACGGAGATGGATATCGCGGTGGTCAGTGCCGGCGTGAATTTGACGATTGACGAGCACGGTGTCGTCAAATCGGCCCGCGTTGCGCTGGGCGCCGTGGCGGCGACGGTGCTTCTGGTCGAAGAGGCCGCGGAAGTCCTCATCGGCTCCAAGCTGGACGAAGCGACGCTGGAGCGGCTCGCCAAGGTCTGCTCGGGGGCCTGCCGTCCGATCGACGACAAGCGCGGCACCATCGAATTCAGACGGAAGGTTGCGGGCGTGCTGGCCAAGCGGGCCGCCACGACCGCCTACGCACGTGCAGGAGGCAAATGATGGCTGGAGTTGCGGTTTCAACGACAATCAACGGCGACAGCGTCGAGTACCTTTGCCAACCCGACGAGACGCTGCTCGACGTCCTGCGCGATCGCCTGGGGCTGACGGGCGCCAAGGAAGGCTGCGGGACCGGCGACTGCGGCGCCTGCAGCATCATCCTCGACGATCGGCTGGTGTGTTCATGCCTGGTGCTCGGCGCGGAGGCTGAAGGACGGCGGGTCGAGACCATCGAGGGGATGGCGCATGGCGACAAACTGCATCCGCTGCAGCAGAAGTTCCTCGAGCACGCGGCGCTGCAATGCGGCATCTGCACGCCGGGCTTCCTGATTGCGGCGAAGGACCTTCTGGCCAAGAACCCCGACCCGACCGAGGAGGAAATCCGCTTCGGCCTCGCCGGCAACCTGTGCCGCTGCACCGGCTACGACAAGATCGTGCGCGCCGTCCAGGACGCCGCCAGCGTGATGAAGGGAGCGTGACCATGAATTTCGATCCGCGTTATTCCGCTCGCAACTTCGCGTCGGTCGGCACACGTCCGATCCGTCCCGACGGCGTCGACAAGGTGACGGGTCGCGCCCGCTACGGCGCCGACTTCAACATGGCCGGCCAGCTGGTCGGGCGCGTCCTCAGGAGCCCGCACGCGCACGCAACGATCAGGAAGATCGACACGTCGAAGGCGGAGAAACTTCCCGGCGTGAAGGCCGTGATCACCGCGGCCGACCTGCCCGACCTGACCGATGGCGATGCCGCCATGTACGACATCCTCGACAACTGCATGGCGCGCAAAAAGGCGCTCTATGACGGCCATGCGGTGGCCGCTGTGGCGGCGGTCGACGCCCGCACGGCCAGGCAAGCGCTGAAGCTGATCGAGGTCGACTACGAGATTCTGCCGCATGTCACCGATGTCGACGAGGCGATGCAGCACTCCGCACCCCTCATCAACGACGCCATCTTCACCGAGGGCCTCGAGGAGAAGCCGGTAAAGCCGTCCAACGTCACCAAGCGCAGCCAGTTTGGCCATGGCGATGTCCATGAGGGTTTCGGCCATGCCGATTTCATCGTCGAGCGCTCGTTCAAGACCGGTCAGACGCACCAGGGCTATATCGAGCCGCATGCCTGCGTGGCGAGCGTCAGTTCCGACGGCACCGCCGACCTTTGGGTCTGCACGCAGGGCCATTTCGTCTACCGCCAGCATTGCGCCCAGCTGCTTGGCATGGAAGCTTCCAAGCTGCGCGTCACCTCCTCGGAGATCGGCGGCGGCTTCGGCGGCAAGACCCATGTCTGGGCCGAGCCGGTGGCGCTGGCGCTGTCGCGAAAGGCCGGCCGCCCGGTCAAGCTGGTGATGACCCGCGACGAGGTGTTCCGCGCCTCGGGTCCGACCAGCGCCACCTCGATCGACGTCAGGATCGGCGCCCGCAAGGACGGCACGATCACCGCCGCCGAGGCGACACTGCGCTATTCCTGCGGCCCCTATTCCGGCATGTGGGCCGAGATCGGTGCCATGACCGCGTTCGCCTGCTACAAACTCGAGAACGTCAAGACGGTCGGCTACGAAGTGCTGGTGAATCGGCCGAAGACCGCTGCCTATCGCGCGCCGTCGGCGCCGATGGCGGCGTTCGCGGTGGAAAGCGCGATCGACGAGCTGGCCAAGGAGGTCGGCATGGACCCAGTCGAGTTCCGGATCAGGAACGCCGCACAGGAAGGCACGAGATCCTCCTATGGCCCGGTCTACGGCCCGATCGGCATCGGCCCGACGCTCGAGGCGGTGAAGAGCCATCCGCACATGAAGGCGCCGCTCGGCAAGAACCAGGGCCGTGGCATGGCTTGCGGCTTCTGGTTCAACTTCGGCGGCCAGACCTGCACGGACCTCAACATCGGCATGGACGGCTCCGTCTCGCTCGCCGTCGGAACGGTCGATGTGGGTGGTTCCCGCGCATCGCTGTCCCTGGTGGCGGCGGAGGAACTCGGCATCGCCTACGAGCGGGTCAAGGCGATTGTCGCCGACACCTCCAGCCTCGGCTACAACGACATGACGGACGGAAGCCGGGGCACCTTCTCGTCCTCCATGGCGACGATCTCGGCCGCCCGCAACGCGATCAAGATCCTGCGGGAACGCGCCGCGCAGATGTGGGACATTTCCGTCGACGACGTGGTCTGGGAAAAAGGCCACGCGATTGCCAAGGGCGAGAAGCACGGCAATCTTGGGCGGCTGTCGCTGAAGGAGATCGCGGTCGAGTCGGGCAAGACCGGCGGACCGATCGCCGGCCACAGCGAGCTCGTCGCCGACGGCGCGGGCGTCTCCTTCGCCACGCATATCTGCGATATCGAGGTCGATCCCGAGACCGGCGCCACCAGGGTGCTGCGCTACACGGTCGTGCAGGATGCCGGCAAGGCGGTGCACCCGACCTATGTCGAGGGACAGTACCAGGGCGGTGCCGCGCAAGGCATCGGCTGGGCTCTCAACGAGGAGTATATCTACGGCAAGGACGGGCGGCTCCAGAATCCCGGCTTCCTCGACTATCGCATCCCGGTCTGCTCGGACCTGCCGATGATCGACACGCAGATCCTCGAAATCCCCAACCCCAACCATCCTTACGGCGTACGCGGCGTCGGCGAGACATCGATCGTGCCGCCGCTAGCCGCGATCGCCAATGCGGTGTCGAATGCGGTCGGGGTGCGGATGACGCATATCCCGATGTCGCCGCCACGCATTCTGGCGGCGCTGGAGGAACGGGCGGGCTGATGGTCGAAGTGACGCTCTGGGGATCGCTAGGTGCTGTCGCCGGAGGCAAGAACAAGGTCGAGATCGAGGCCAAGGACATAAGGGAGCTGTTCAGGAAGCTGGCTGAACAGTATCCCGGCCTCGAGCCCTTGATCGACAAAGGCATCGCCGTCGCCATCGACGGAACGATCTATCGCGACACCTGGTCGAAGGAATTGCCAAAAGGCGCCGAAATCTTCCTGCTGCCGCGTCTTGCCGGGGGATAATCGGACAATCGCCTCGCGGTCATCGGCGACCAGGGCCTAGCCCGTCGGTCGTGGCTATGGATATTTTGTCTGAGCACTCGCGGGGTTTAGATCGCCCTGCAACTCCTTCGGCAGCGGGAGGCTTGAGCATTGCAGGTGCACCTCGCGGGCGAACAGCTTTCGTTGCTTCTGCTCATGCTCCTTGATGGCTGCAACGAGCCCCATTGAGTACGGGCCAAGCAAGACGCCAAAACCCCATCCCGGATGCTCTTTCTCGCGAGCCTCGTAGTCCGAAGCCGCCATGCGGGCTTGTTGGCATTCGGGCGACGCCCATTTCTGGTCTTGCTGCGAAAGCGAGGTCCCATAGTCGACCGGAGAGGTCGCGCATCCCGCCATGGTCGCGGCCAAAGCGACCGACATTGCAATTCTCATGCCGGAGCCTTTCCCACGCATTGTGGAGGGTACATGGAACTCTTCCTCACAAATAACCGCCGTCTCCTTAGCTTCGCAACCCAGGAGCCTCCTGCCCCGTCCTCTCGACATATTCCGTATAGCCGCCGCCATAAGTGTGGATGCCTTCAGGCGTCAGCTCCAGCACCCGGTTGGAGAGTGCCGCCAGAAAATGCCGGTCGTGCGAAACGAACAGCATGGTGCCTTCATATTGCGAGAGCGCCGTGATCAGCATCTCCTTGGTGGCGATGTCGAGATGGTTGGTCGGCTCGTCCAGCACCAAAAGGTTGGGCGGATCGAACAGCATCAGCGCCATCACCAGCCGCGCCTTTTCGCCGCCTGACAGAACGCGGCATTTCTTCTCGATCTCGTCGCCGGAAAAGCCGAAACAGCCGGCGAGCGCCCGAAGCGGCGCCTGGCCGGCCTGCGGGAACGCGTCCTCCAGCGTCTGGAACACCGTGCGCTCGCCTTCCAGCACTTCCATGGCGTGCTGGGCGAAATAGCCCATTTTCACACTAGGCCCTCGCGCCACCGTGCCGGTGTCTGGGTCGGAAGCGCCGGCGACCAGCTTCAAGAGCGTCGACTTGCCGGCGCCGTTGACGCCCATGATGCACCAGCGCTCGCGGCGGCGGACCTGGAAGTCAAGGCCCTCATAGATGGACCGGCTGCCGTAACCCTTGTGGACGTTCTTCAACGTGACGACGTCCTCGCCGCAGCGCGGCGCAGGCTGAAAATCAAAGGAAACGGTCTGGCGGCGCTTGGGCGGCTCGACGCGGTCGATCTTGTCCAGCTTCTTCACCCGGCTCTGCACCTGGGCGGCATGCGAGGCGCGCGCCTTGAAGCGCTCGATGAAGGCGATCTCCTTGGCCAGCATCGCCTGCTGGCGCTCGAACTGCGCCTGCTGCTGCTTGTCGGCGATCGCCCGCTGCTGCTGGTAGAATTCGTAATTGCCGGAATAGGCGGTCAGCGAGCCACCGTCGATCTCGACCACCTTGTTGACGATACGGTTCATGAACTCGCGGTCGTGCGACGTCATCAAGAGCGCGCCGTCATAGTTCTTCAAGAAGGATTCCAGCCAGATCAGGCTTTCCAGGTCGAGATGGTTCGACGGCTCGTCGAGCAGCATCGCGTCGGGCCGCATCAGAAGAATGCGGGCCAGTGCCACGCGCATCTTCCAGCCGCCGGAGAGTTTGCCGACATCGCCGTCCATCATCTCCTGGGAGAAGCCGAGACCATTGAGCACTTCCCGCGCGCGGCCATCCAGCGCATAGCCGTCGAGCTCCTCGAAGCGGTGCTGCGCCTCGCCATATTTCTCGATGATCTCGTCCATCTGTTCGGCCTGCTCGGGATCGGCCATGGCCGCCTCGAGCGCTGCCATTTCGGCAGCGACTTCGCTCACCGGTCCGGCGCCGTTCATCACTTCGGCCACCGCGCTATGACCATCCATGTCGCCGACGTCCTGGCTGAAATAGCCTATGGTGACGCCGCGATCGACCTGCACCTGGCCCTCGTCGGGCTGCTCCTGGCCGGTGATCATGCGAAACAGCGTCGTCTTGCCGGCACCGTTGGGTCCGACGAGGCCGACCTTCTCGCCCTTCTGCAGGGCCGCCGACGCCTCGATGAAGACAAGCTGACGGCCGTTCTGCTTGCTGATGCTTTCAAGTCTGATCATGCGGTTTCCGGGACAATGCGTGCGATGAAAGGATTTGCCCGGCGCCTTACGCGAATGACGGCATCGAGGGAAGAGGCGCAAGCGCCGCATACAGCGATCTCCCCCGTGTGAAGGAGATGGCCGGCAGGCCAGAGACCATCAACATTGTGAAGAAGCGCACGGCAGGAAGCACGGCAACAAGCACGCCAAGGCTGCTTGATCTCTCCAACATCATCCCGGGAAAAGGCCGCCACTCGCAAAAACGAGGGCGGCTTTTTTCTTGGCCGCAACTTCCGCGAAATCGCGCCGCGGACTTTCTGTCCAGAATAGCGTAAAATCAAATAGTTACAGCGGCTCGACGATTCAGATGTTCAACTGCTTAATGCGGATGGCAAGCGGCGCTCACCCCCGCGGTTCCGTGTCGGCTCGACTCATTGCGCCGCTGCCGCTACCAGTCCAGGCCGATTGACACGATACAGGACAATGGCCTGGGATGCTCGACCTTGATCTTCTGGCGCTGGGCGGGCTGTTGCTGACGCCCGGACCAACCAACATCCTTCTGGCCTTTTCGACCGTTTCATCCGGGGCGCGGCGCACGGTGCCGATGCTGGGCGCGGCTGTGCTTGCCTATATGGCGATCATCCTGGCGGTGGCCGCACTGGCCGCCCTGATCTCCACGGGTGCCCAGATCGAGCTACGGACCGGCGTGAGGATCTGTGCGGTGCTGTGGCTGTTCTGGCTCGCCTACAGCATCTGGATCACTGAGGATCCCGGCGTCGAGGTTCGGCTGGTGACAGTAAGGCAGGTTTTCGTCACCACGCTCGTCAATCCCAAGGCAACGATCGTCGCCTTGCTGGTTCAGTCCGAAAGCATGACGGTGCAGCTTCTGACCACGATCGCCGCTCTGGTCGGCCTCGCGGGAGCGGCCTGGATCGTCGTCGGCCTGATGGTTCGCCGCAGCGGTTCAAACCTGCTCGGCCAGCGATCGCTGCGACAAGTCAGCGCCATCTGCCTGGCCGGCTTCGGCATCATCCTTGCCGGCAGCAGCCTTTAACGCCGACGGTCGCACGGGCAAGGGCCCGCTCGACCAACCTCTTGCATCAACACAATACGTTCACCTCAGGATAGACACCGCGGCGCCAATGGCTGGACGATAGTCGCAGCCCTACTTCTTCCCCTGCGGATAGATCGTCTCGCCGCGCTTCAGCATCGCCACAAACGTCTCGATCTTCTTCTTGCGACCGGCCTCGGTCTTCATGTTGTGGGTGCGGAAGGCGAGAGCGAAGCGGTTCTGCGCGCTGAGCTTTGCCAGCATCTCCTTGGCTGCCGGATCGGCATCGATGGCAGCCTGCAAATCATCGGGGATTTTCATCTCCTTGCCACTGCCATAGGCCCGCGCCCAGCGTCCGTCGGCCTTGGCCGCCTCGACCTGCCTCAGCCCGTCCTCGGTCATGCTGCCCTCGGCGACCAGCCGCGCGACATTGTCGATGTTGATCTTGCTCCAGATGCTCTTCTTGCCGCGCGGCGTGTATCGCTGCAGAAAGCTCTTGTCGTCCAGCCCTTTGCGTACCGCGTCGATCCAGCCGAAGCACAACGCCACGTCGATGGCCTCCTTCGGCGTGATCGATTTCAATCCAGAACCCACCTTATGCACCTTGATCCAGACTTCGCTTTCCGTGGCGTGGTGCTCGCCGAGCCAGGCATGGAAGCTCGCCGGGTCCGGGAATTCCCGGACCTTGTCGGGATCGACCTTGACCGGCGCCATCAACTGGCCTGCCCGTTCGGTTCCGTCCGCGCCATCGCTTTCACTGTCGTCCCGCCTCCAGAATCGCGCCTATCGTCATTGACCGGCATCATGGCATGAGTTGCTGTCAGTTCCGTCAGCAAGCTTGTCGGGCACGTACGCGTTCCTTCGCGTCCCCCTCTGTCCTGCCGGACATCTTTCCACAACGAGGGAGATTGGCGGTTCCGCCGACGTCATTCTTCGTGGAGGCCCAGACTATAGCCTTCAGGATTGGGACTCGGGCGAGGCCTTTATCGCTTGCGATGGGTGAGCGGCTGCTTCTACGCCATCGGCATTGCCGATGACATCATCGGTTTCTTCCGTTTCCCTTTGCCACGCCGAACTGCCAATTCACAGCCATGTCCATCCAACCAAAGGCAGAGCGCAATGAGCACGTCGAAACAGAAAATCCTGATCGTCGGCGGCGGTTCCGGCATGGGCCTGGCGCTGGCCAGGCGCTGCGTCGAGGCCGGTGCTGCGGTTGTCATTGCCGGGCGCGGCGAGGACCGGCTGCAGCAGGCGCGCGAAACGCTGGGCAATCCCGCCGGGCTGGAGGTGGCTGTCGCCGACATCACCCGGGAAGAGCAGGTTGTGGCGCTGTTCATACGGATCGGCGGGCTCGACCATATCGTCAGCACCGCGGCCGACATCGAAGGCGCCTACCAGCTGTTGCCAGCGCTTGACCTGAAGGCGGCGCAAAGGGTGGTCGAAAGCAAGCTCTTCGGGCCGCTCCTGCTCGCCAAGCACGGCGCTCCACGGCTGGCAGCCACCGGCTCGATGACCTTCGTCTCCGGCATCGCCGCCCATCGGCCGACCGCGCGCGGCTCCGTCGTTGCCGCGGTCAATGCGGCGCTCGAAGGGCTGGTGCGGGCGCTGGCCGTCGAACTGGCGCCGATCCGCGTCAACGCCGTCTCGCCCGGTTGGGTCGACACCACGATTTGGACGCAGGTGGCCGGTGATCGCAAGGACGAGACGCTGGCCGCGATGGCCGAGCGGTTGCCGGTCGCTCGGATCGGCCAACCCGACGACATCGCCGACGCCATCGCCTTCCTGATCGGCAATGGCTTTACGGCGGGAACGACGCTGCATGTCGAGGGCGGCCACCGCCTTGTCTAGGGTCAGGACTCATTGATTCAGAGAGGTGACTACTGACGTGGACAACGACCTAGAGGCCGGTGAGCAATTTCTTAAGTAGAGCGTTAAGAGTTTCCTGCTCCGCCGGCGTCAGCACGGAGATTAATTGCTCTTCTAGCGCCACCATTGGACCGATCAAATCGTCTATCGCGCGCTTGCCGCCAGTCGTTAGCGCAATTTGCTTGCCGCGCCGGTCGTTGGGGTCGGGGCGTCGTTCAACCAGCCCAGCGCGCTCCAGCCGGTCCAGGCGGCTCGTCATGCCGGCCGAGGAGATCATTGCCGATTCGTAGAGCTGAGTAGGTGAAAGCATATAGGGTTCACCGGCGCGCCTGAGCGGAGTGAGCACATCAAACTCACCTACACTCAGGCCTATTTCTTTGAGCAACGGATCATGTGATCGCGGATCACACGCGCGGCGGCATCAAGCAGACGACCTACCGTTTCAACAGGTAACATTGGAAGATCGGGGCGCTCGCGGGCCCATTCCCTAGCTGCGGCCTCGGCGCGATCCATGGCAAATATTCCCTCGGCAAAATGTATATACATTGCATCTACTAACATTGAAGCAAGACAATAGCGCAGCATGCAGCCCTGGAGAAGGAGAAATAGATGTCTAAAATGATTTTCGTGAACCTGCCTGTCCGTGACCTCTCGGCGTCGACGGCGTTCTACGTGGCGCTTGGCGGCACTGTGAACCCGCTGTTTTCGGGCGAGAAATCCACCTCTCTCATGTTCTCGGACGCGATCGGGGTGATGCTGCTGACCCATGACCACTACCGCGAATTCACCACGCGCCCAATCGGCGACGCACGGCGCGACAGCCAGGCAATGATCGTCCTTACCGTCGATGACCGCGACGCCGTCGATGCAACACTGACCAGCGCGGTTGCGGCGGGCGGTCGCGCCGATCCCAACCCAGCACAGGATCTTGGTTTCATGTATAATCGCCACATTGAAGACCCAGACGGCTATGTTTGGGAAATCGTATGGATGAGCCCGACAGCGAACGCCTGAACGTAAAAGGCTACGCAATGAGCGCGACTGGTTAAAACAAGGCGTTGGATCGGTTCGCCGATTCAAATCCGGAACCGGTTCGAGCGCGTCACGAAACCGGCGCCAGCGTGTCACGCGCGGCAGCAAGAAGCTGTCGGAGTGCCGGCGGCTGAACGCGCTGGCGGCGGCGCCAGATCATCGTCAGCGGCGCCGTGCGTATCCCGCCGGGCCAAGGCATTTCGATGATGTCGCCACGCGCGAGCGCTTCCTTGACGGCAAGGCGTGGAACGAGGCCGAGCCCCGCGCCGGCCGTCACCAGCCGCGCAATGGTGCCGATGCTGCCGACTTCAGCGGCAAGTTTTGGCGCGGCAACGCCCGCCTCCGCAAAGGCTGCGTCGAACATATGACGGTAGATGCATCCGGGCTCCGTGGCCACGAAGCGCAGTGCGGCAAGCGCGGCCAAGTCGCTCGGCACGCTGCCCTGCCCCGGAGCCGCGACCAGCACCAGCGGTTCGGCCGCTATCGTGCGCCTGGCGAAGCGTTCGCCGGCGGCGTCCTTCCTCACATCACGACGGTCGAAGCAGAACGCGACATCGATCTCGCCGTCCTCCAGTTGGCGCAGCAGCGCGCCGCTGCCCGCCACCTTCATCCGTACGGTGATGTCGGGATGGCCGGCCTGGAACCCAGCCAGCCAGGTCGCCAGCCGGGCCGACGCAATCGTCTCCAGCGCGCCGATGGTCACCTGCCCGCTTGTCTGTCCGGCCGCCGCCTGCACGGCCGCGCGCGCCTCGCCATCGAGCCGCAACAAGTCCTCGGCGATAGGCCTAAGCGCGATACCCGCCGGCGTCAGTTCGAGACCTGACTTCGCGCGCGTGAACAGCACAGCGCCAAGGTCCGTTTCGAGCGCCTGGATCTGGTCGCTGACGCTCGATTGCGCGAGGTGGACCACCTCCGCGGCACGCGTGATGTTGCGGCTTCGCGCCACCGCCAGGAAAGTCTTGAGCAGTCTCGGATGCATCGCGGGCTGGCGCGCCTACTGCAGCTGCGGCTTCTTCAGAAAACTGCTGCGGTCGGCCGATTTGACGCGCAGCCAGGTTTCGCGGCCGTCGCGCAGCACCCGCATCGGGATCTCGGCACCCGCCGAGCCGCTCTCCCACAGCTTGCGGTAGAAATCGGCCAGTCCGTCGACCGCCCCGTCGCGAATGTCGGAAATGATGTCGCCCTCGCGCAGGCCAGCCTTGGCCGCCGGGCCGCCTTCGGTCACGCTCATCACCACCACTCTGCCGTCGCTTTCGGCCGACAACGCGCCGAGCCACGGGCGCGGCGGCTTGGCCACCTGGCCGCGCGTCAGCAGATCGTCGAGAATCGGCGGCAACAGATCGATCGGCACCACCATGTTGATGTCGGCGACTTCGCCGTTGCGGCTCATCTGTAGGCGCAGCGAACCGATGCCGAGCAGCGAGCCGTCGGAGCCGAACAGCCCTGCCCCGCCCCAGGACGGGTGCGCCGGCGCAATAAAGATCGCCTCGTCAAGCAGATACTCCCAATAACCGGCGAATTCCTGCTTGGTGACGATCTTTGCCTGCACCGACTGGCCGATGCCGTCCGCCAGCACGACGGCGTCTCCGACCTTCGCCTTGCCGGCATCGCCCAGCGCCACCGCCGGCAGGCCGAGCGGTGCCAGTGCCTGCACCAGGCCGAAGCCCGATTCCTGGTCATATGCCAGCGCGTGCGCGGGCACGACGCGGCCGTCATGGCTGGTCAGCCAGACTTCGTCCGCCTCGGTGATGAGGTAGCCGATGGTCAGCACGAGCCCGTCACTGCGAATGACGACGCCGCTGCCTTCCCTGAGCGTGCCCAGCGCTCCGGCCGTAAAGGCATCCTCGGGAACGGTAGCACGCACGGCAACGACCGAGCGCGGATTGGGATTGATGGTCATGCTTTTGTCCTGCGATGCAATGCTTTGGCGAGGCGATATCTCATATACCTATGCCGCATGGGAGATGGTGCAAGGGGTGTAGTGCTGACCTTCTCCCCTTACGCGGAAGAAGCTCGCTGCGGCGTCGGCATAAAACAATAGTTCAACGCAAGTTGAACTTCCCGATCCGCAGCCCTAGCTGTAGATGGATCAGCCCATCCTTTCCACAAGCCCCCCGAGCACGAGGCCCCGAGATGACCGAATACACCCCGTCGAAAGTATGGACATGGAACAAGCCGAGTGGAGGCGCCTTTGCCAGCATCAACCGGCCGATCGCCGGCCCGACGCATGACAAGGAACTGCCCGTCGGCAAGCATCCGCTGCAGCTCTATTCGCTGGCAACGCCAAACGGAGTCAAGGTGACGGTCATGCTGGAGGAACTTCTGGCACGCGGCCACAAGGGCGCCGAATATGATGCCTGGCTGATCCGCATCAACGATGGCGACCAGTTCGGCAGCGGCTTCGTCGAGGTCAATCCCAACTCCAAGATCCCCGCTCTGATGGACCGCGGCGGCAAGACGCCGGTGCGCATCTTCGAATCCGGTTCGATCCTGGTCTATCTCGCCGAAAAATTTGGCGAATTCCTGCCCAGCGAGCAGCCGGCCCGCGCCGAAGTGCTGTCCTGGCTGTTCTGGCAGATGGGCTCGGCACCGTATCTGGGCGGCGGCTTCGGCCATTTCTACGCCTACGCGCCGGAAAAGTTCGAATATGCCATCGACCGCTTCTCGATGGAGGTGAAGCGCCAAATGGACGTGCTCGACCGCCGGCTGGCGGTGTCGCAATACCTCGGCGGCAAGGACTACTCCATCGCCGACATGGCGGTGTGGCCCTGGTATGGCGGGCTGGCGCTTGGCCGCATGTATAACGATTCCGCTGAGTTCCTGTCCGTGCACGAGTACAAGCATGTGCAGCGCTGGGCCCAGGCGATCGACGCCCGCCCGGCGGTCAAGCGCGGCCGCATGGTCAACCGGGCCTTCGGCGAGCCTGCCCTACAGCTGCACGAGCGCCACGACGCCAGTGACTTCGACACGAACACGCAAGACAAGCTGGCAGCCGAGTGAGTTGAAGGGCTAGCCGGCCGACCTCCCTCCCCCGTGGGGAGGTTGGCACCTTCAACCGCCCGCCTCGTGTCGACGGCCGACATCCACAGCCTGTCGATGTCGGCAAGAAACGTCTCGTCGATCTCGTCGAGATGGTTCCCCTACAGGCCATCCTCGTAGAAATAGCCGAGGTCGCTCTCGATCTCCTCGGCCTTTTCGGCCTTGTCGGCCCGGATGTTGCCGAGAATTTCCGCCGCCGCCGAATAGACCAGGCATGGCAGGCCTCAAAAACAGAGCCCGCCACGACCGCCAGGTCGTGATGGGCTTTTCCCAAGTCCGACGCGGCAACCTTGTGTCGGCGCCATCATTCAGCGCAGGACCTCGACGATTTGACGGGTCTCGGGATCGACCAGGACCGTCCGGTGATTGATAACGGCGACGCGATATCTGACGTCGGGTACCTCACGCAGTTCGACCGTGTCCGGCACCGACGAGCCGAGCTTGAGCTCGACGCCCAGGAGGTTCACCGACGCAAGCGGCTCCCTCTTGATGTATTCGCGAACGACCGTCTCCTGTTCCGGCTGGACGACGACGACATTCTCCGCCAGCGCCGCACCGATACCGCCCATCAGGACGATCGCGGTCGCCGCACTCGAAAGATGAAGTTTCATGACCATTCTCCTATTGGTAACAGAACTTCCGCCCTGCATGGAAACTCCACCGCAGGTCCGGGGTTCCATTCCAAATTCAAGAATTGAAGGCATCACGAGGTTGGCCATGGTATTCAATGGTTGTTGGAACGATGCTCGGAAATTGGCGCGGAATAGCTCTCCAACTTCACGGGTAAACTGCCGATCTGGGGCAGATATTAATGCGATTCACCTTGATGTTTGTCGTGTCCGGTGGCGCCGTTCACCGGACTTGCCTTTCGCACACGCAAATAATAGATGGGTCTGGCCACGACAGACACCGCAATCCGCTGGTCGACCAAACCAGTCATAGGCTGACGTGCAAGCCAGCGGCGATCCAGACTCACGCCCCGTCTTGGCGAGTCGGGCGCGGGAACAAACGCCGGCACCGTGAGTTTCGCCTCCAGTCTTTTGAAGGATTGGAGGCCAGCATGGCACCGCGCGGCAAACCACGCACCGACATCGAAGATGATGCACCGCGGGCCGATGGCCCGACCATCGAGCAGCAGGATTGGGACGCGGTCAAGGGCGGCCAGATCCTGCCCGACTCCGAAAACGGCGACATCGAGAAGGACGGCGAACTGCCCGAAGAAGACGACGACAACGCCTACCAGAACAGCGACGAAGCCTTGCCCGACGATCAGGAAGAAGCCGCGATCAAGCGCCACCCGACCCGCGAAGGCCGGTTCGACGAGACCTAAGCCGGAGCACTTGCAGAGAGGCTGGCGACGCTAGGCGGCGTCACTCATCTTGACCATCTTGTTGACCAACTTGCCAAAACCACATTTTCCGTGCCCGAATTATTCGCGAAAGACGCTTGGCCGGCTAAGTTTTTGCCCAGGCATTATATCAGTTTTGACTAAAATAATGGAACGTCCAATGGACATTGCCGGAACCGAACAGGCCCCCTTGGACCTTTGCGTCCGACCGCTAAGACCTTGGTCCCACGGGAGAACGCAAAAGCCCGATGTGACCGATTGAAGCCCGCACACGGGAACATCGGGCGCCGCTTGTCGTTTGTCGCAAAGGCCTGGCAGGACGACAGTCGACATCCAATTCGGAGGAACAGCGCGATGCCCCGTCGATCCATTATCGTCAAGACAGGCCATGGCCCAGGTACGGCGATTGCCGTGCTGATGGTCGGGTTGATGACGGTGGGCATCGTGTTCCTCGTCCTGGGCGGTTCGCTCTATTTCAGCGAGCCGCCACCGGATCAACGCGCGCTGTCTTCGCCGCCCGCCCGATCGATTCAGGCGGCGGATGGCAAAGCGGCAAACTGATCGAGCCTCACCCGTCATCGTCGCCCCGGCGCAAGGCGCGAGTCTCATCATCACGACGGGCAACCGGGGACATGGGGCGGCACTGCCGGCGCCGGCACCACGCCCGTGATCATTACCGGCGCGGACATCACGATCGCCGTTGCTTCGTGAAGGTGACGAGGCATTGGCGCCATCGCCACTGGGTGATCAGGGAAGGTGCGCATCTGCGACTTCTACCGCTACTGAGCGATATCGAAATTACCACCGCCCAGGCACGGCCGCTGTCTAAAGCGCAGCGGCCGTCAGGCTGGTGCTGATGGCGGCTGGCGCGGTTTGACGCTCGGGACGAGGGCTTTTTATCCATCGGGCCGCTTGCATTAATATTAGAGACACCGAATATAGAGGTCGGCCGACGACCGCCAGAAGTCGGCCGGGCCCGGCGTGCCTCCCTTTACACCTGGCCGCCGGACCATTTTTCTCCTTGCCGTTCTGCCCTCAGGCGGCACCCTCAGCGCGCCAGCATCTTGCCGTCCTTCGCCGCCGCGACTGTCCGCGCCTTGGGCACCGCGACGGCCGCCTCGGGCGCGCGCCTGCAAGAAAGAGAAACTGTTTTTAGACGCGAGATTCGGGCCTCGAATCCGCACTTTAGCCCCCGGCCTATTCCGCTTTCGCGGAAGTTTCGGCCGACGTGCAATATGCAATGCTCCTAATGCGGCGGTACGAGCCGCCCTGGTTGACGCGGGCGCCCGAGCCATCCCAACAATGCGCCCCCCCGTCCGCGTCAACCACGGCAGCCGACTGACGCTATAATCCGATCTGCGAAGTCGTGCGCCGGCAGCGCCGACAATGCAGTCGCGCAGACGGCAGCCGCAAGCACCACGACGGCCCCGAACAGTATCTCGACGAGGCCAAGGCAGGCATGCGGCCTCGATTCCACAAGTCCTGTTGGAGGCGGTGTTCATGGGCAATCCGGCTGCGTTGGGGCACTTTGCAACAGACTAGCCTGCGACGACGACGCTGCACAGATGATGCTGGCGGCGGTAAGCGGGAGGCCACCGCCGCCAGTGGCTTGAAAGCAGTCGCCTTACTTCAATTCCACCCACACCGGCGCGTGGTCGCTGGCACCATCCTTACCGCGCACGTCGCGGTCGATGCCGGCGGCCGTCAGGCGCCGCGCCAGTTTCTTCGACAGCAGGATGTGGTCGAGCCTCAAGCCCGCGTCGCGCGGCCAGCGGTTCCGGCGATAATCCCAGAAAGTGTAGAGCGTCTCCTTCGGGTGTTTCTTGCGCAGCGAGTCCGTCCAGCCCTGATCGAGCAACGCGGCGAACGAAGCCCGGCTTTCCGGCTGCACCAGCGCGTTGTCGTCATAGGAGCGGGTGGGGTAGATATCACGCGGCTCGGGCACGATGTTGTAATCGCCGGCCAGCACCACAGGCAGGCCTGTGTCGAGCAGCTGTTCGGCATGCGCCTCCAGCCGCGCGTGCCATGCGAGCTTATAGGCGAATTTCGGTCCGGGCTGAGGATTGCCGTTCGGTGCATAGAGGCAAGCGATGATGATGCCATTCACCGCCGCCTCGATGTAACGGCTCTGCCTGTCGGCATCATCACCAGGCAGGACATCGCGGGTCAGCACCGGTTCGGCACCCCGCGCCAGGATGGCGACGCCGTTCCAACTCGGCTCGCCCTTCCACACCACGCCATAGCCGGCCGCCGCAAGGGCCGAGCGCGGAAACTGCGTGTCGCGCGCTTTCAGTTCCTGCAGGCAGACGACATCGGGCTTTGCGACGGTCAGCCACGCCAGCAGGTTTTCCAGCCGGCTGTTGATGTTGTTGATGTTGAAGGAGGCTATCTTCATCTACGGGTCAGGAGGCGACCCTGCCTGCCCAAGCCTTCACCGTCTCGGCAAGCGTCTTCAGATGGTCGGCGGCGGAGAAACCCGAGATGCTCTTGCGCGGCTTCAGGTCGTGGTCGCCATCCTCCAACCAGACAACCTCAATGCTGTCGGAGAGCCCATAGCCAGCGACTTCGTCGGGCGTGCCGAACTCGTCGCGCGTGCCCTGGAAGATCAGCGTTGGCGTCTTGAGGTCGGCGAGGTGTTTGGTGCGCAATTGCTCAGGCCTGGCCGGCGGGTGGAAAGGATAGCCGAGGCACAGCAGCCCGGCGATCTCACCCTTGGCAAACATCTCGTCCGCCACCATCGAGGCGACGCGCCCGCCCATCGATTTGCCGCCGATGATCAACGGTCCCGCCACGCCCTTGCCCCTGAGGTCGGCGATCGCCTTGATGTATTCCGGGTTCACCGTCTCGGCCCGCGGCGGCGGCTTGCGGTGGCCATAGCGGCGCGCGGCCATATAGTGGAATTCGAAGCGGGCGACCTGGAAGCCAACCGCAGCCAGCGCCTTGGCGGTGGCCGTCATCGAAGGCGAATCCATCGACGCGCCGGCGCCATGGGCGAGCAGAATGGTGATGGGGGCGATGTCATGGCCGTCGAAGAGGAAGGTGGTCATGACGTGATGTCCCGCGCGACGGCGACGCTGTCATCGCGGCCTTCGCCAATCATCCTCACCCCGCCGTCCGCGCCAGCTGCAAATCCACGAACTGCACGCCCTTGGCTGCAACCCTCGCCCATTCGGACTCCGCGTCGAGTTCGAGATACCGCGCCCACAGCCGCCGCGCCTCCAGCAGATTGCCGGCGTCGAATTCCAGCCGGGCGAGGTTGAACACCGGATCGGCATAGGTCTTGTCGAGTGCGATCGCCTTCTGCAGGTGCCTTCGCGCCGAAGCTTCGCGGCCCTGCTCGCTCATCAGCCCGGCCAGGTTGAACCAGGCTTCGACGAAGGCCGGGTCGAGCTTTATCGCCCGGGCATAATCGTGCGCGGCGTCCGCCGCGTGGCCCCCGGCGCGCAGGCAGTTGGCGCGGTTGAAGGCGGCTATCGCGTCGCTCGGGTCGATGGCCAGGCAGCGCTGGTAGAGCGCGGCAGCCCCTTCATGGTCGCCGCCCTCCTCCGCCGCTTCGGCCTCGGTGAAAAGCTCTTCCAGCGTATCGTCGCCTGTCGAACCGACGTTGCCGAGATCGAACAGCAATTGGCCGTCGAGTTCGCTCTGGCCATCCTCGAGATAGATAGCGTCGGCGCGCCCGTGCTGCGAGCCGACATTGAGCGACTTGGCGGTGAGCGAAGCCACCGGGCCGGAACGATGGACGGAGCGCGCGATCGCGCCCCATGTCGCACCGCCGGCGATGAGCCCGGCATATTTGCGCGCCAGGATCAGGTCGCGGAAGGAATAGGGTTCGCTGTCATGCTCGAAAGCGTCGAACAGGCTGAGCAGGCCGAGGTCGGCACCCGATAGCCGCGATTGCTCGATCAGAGATTGCCTGGACAGTGAGGACGCCTCCGGCGCCTTCATCAGCCCGAGCAGGCGCAGGAAACCGTTTTCACTGAGGAGTACGCGCCCAGCCACACGCTCAGCGGAGACGCGGCGCTCGATCTCGACGTCACCGTTCCTGGAGAGCCCGGCCTTGGCCAATAGCGCGCGCCCGAACACCACATGCGTGGTGCGCCTGACAACGCCGCGCCGCAACTGGCCGCGCTGGCGCTCGACTTCGCGTGCGGCCAGCCGCAGCGGAAACGCCGCCAGCGCGCCGATGGTACCAAAGACGGCCCCTGGGACCAGGACGGCCGGTGCCGTCATTTCTTGCTCTTGCCGACCGCCTTCAGCAGATTGGCCTTCAGCGGATTTTCGGCAGCGCCGCCCGCTGCCGCCTTCCTGGCGGCGGGCTTGGCGACCTCGTCGGCCTTGCTCTTCGACTTGGCCGGTGGCTTCGACTGCGACAAGCTCGCCTTCAGCGCATCCATCAGATTGATGACATTGCCGCGCTCGGGTGCCGCCGCGATGATCGGCTTGTGGCCCTTCAGCTTCTCGCGGATCATCGTCATGAGTGCCGCCTCGTAGCGGTCCTCGTAGTTCTTCGGATCGAAGGTGGTTTCCTTCTGCTTGATCAGCGCCTCGGCGAGTTGCAGCATTTCCGGATCGGGCTTGCCGGCTGGGATGTTGCCGAAATATTCAGCTGTGCCGCGCACTTCGTTCGGGTTCCTCAACGTGCACACGAACATGCCGTTCTCGCGCGGGCCGATCGTCACCACGCGTTCCCGGCTAGACAGTACAAGGCGGGCAATCGCCAGCTTGCCGGATTTGCGCATGGCTTCGCGCAGCACGGCGAAGGTTTCTTCCGCCATCGCGCCATCGGGCGCCAGATAATACGGCGCGTCCTGATAGATGACGTCGACCTCGTCCTCGTCGACGAAAGCCTCGATGTTCATCGTGTGGTTGGATTCGATTCGCACCGCGTCGAGGTCGGCATCATCGATGATGATGTATTGCTTGTCCTCGTATTCGTACCCCTTGACCAGATCCGAACGCTCGACGAGCCCGAGTTCCGGGTCGACCGGCTTCATGTTGATGCGGTTGTGGGTCTTCTTGTGCAACTGGTTGAAGCTGATGCGCTCGCTCGCGCTGGTGGCGGGGTATAGCCGCACCGGACAGCTGACGAGGCTGAGTTTGAGGTAACCTTTCCAACTTGCCCTGGGCGCCATGATAAACTCCTACGCGGCCATGCACTGAAATTACTGCAGCGCTTTTTCGTCCGAAGGACGAACGAGGCTGCGGAAATCCTACACCGACCCCGCACGATACCGGCAAATCCCTGACGAAATCTTCCAATACGCCTAGGGGGCGAAGACAGAGAATAATTCAAATTGTCGGAAGCGTCGATGGAGGCGGGGGCGCAAGCTTCACAGAACCTGGGTTCTGCGAGCCTGCAGATGGATGCGCGCGCGACGGACAAGCATCCTGCGCGGCCAATTATGCGGTTCCGAGTTCCATTACCTTCTTCGCCGCAGCAGTTAGAAAGCCAGACCGATTGTAGCCGTGTAATTCCGCATACTGATCGATCTGACGGAGAATGTCCTCGGGAATGGTGACATTGACCCGAACAACCTTCTTCGCTTCAGCTTTCAGCGAAACCAGGATCGCAACACCGGTTCGGTTGTCCTTGCTCGCCATGACATCTTCTAGAGAGGATGGCTCCGGAATAGCTTCGCCATCCTCAACCAGACCGTTAACGTGGAAAGCCAGCGCCTCTTCAGCCATAGCTCGGGCGTCGTCCAAGTCCTTCCCGGCGGTTACAACCCCAGGAAAATCAGGGAAAAACACGCCGAAGTCGCTTTCGGCATCCTTATGGATAACTCCGATATACTGCTTCATGTCTCTCACCTCAGTCTCAGTCCAGATTGCTTTTCAATGCTACGCAGGGTGCCGATGGGAATGTCTCGTTTTGGGTGTGGAACGGTGACCCGTCCCGGTTTGTCGTTGTGCTTGAATTGAGCGTGACTGCCTTTTCGAGCTACCTCGAACCATCCATCAGCGACCAACGCTGAAATGACATCGGCGCTCTTCATGTGTGTGTATAAATACACACGATTTGATGCGATGTCAATGACCCTGGGCGGCGTCTACTTCGCCGTTGCGCCAACCACCGGCAAATCCCGCGCGAACTCATCAATCTCCGCCCATGGGTCCCCTGACGTCGCCAACAGCCCCGGCAGCGAGGCATAGTTCAGATCCTGCGGCGAATCGATTGTTTCCAGATCCGCCCAGCTCACAGGTGTCGAGGCCGGCAGATTGGTGCGGGCGCGCAGCGAGTAAGGCGCAGCGGACGTATGGCCGCGCGCATTGCGGTGATAGTCGATGAAGATGCGCTTCTTGCGGTTGTCCTTGCCCATGGTGGTGGTGAAGGTGTCGGGTGCGGTTGCCGCCAAATGCGTGGCGATGGCGCTGGTCGCCTGGTGCAGCTTCTTCCAGTTCTGCTTGCCCGTCACCGGCACGGTGATGTGGATGCCGCTGCCGCCGGACGTCTTGGCGAACGGCACCAGCCCCAGCCCCTCCAGTTCGCTCTTGATGTGCACGGCGGCCTCGACCACCTCGCGCCACGAAATCCCCTCGCCGGGGTCGAGGTCGAAAACGATCTGGTCGGGTTTGTCGAGGCTGGTGCGGTGGGTGCCCCAGGTGTGAAACTCGACGACGCCGAATTGCGCCAACGCCAGATAGCCCTTGGCGCCTTCCACCGAGAGGTAGGATTTGGTCTCGCCCTCGGAGTTGGTCGCCTCGAATGTCACCACCGAGGGCGGCATGCCGGTGAAGGCATGACGCTGGAAGAAGCAGTCCTTCGGCAGGCCGGTCGGGCAGCGCACCAGCGACACCGGCCGGCCGAGAATGTGCGGCAGCATGAAGTCGCCGACTAGCGCGTAGTAGACGGCGATGTCGAGCTTGGTCGGGCCGGTCTTGCCGAACAGCCGCCGCGTCGGGTTGGTCACCCAGATGGTGGCGAGGTCGGCCTCCGAGATCAGCCGCTTGCGTGTTGAAGAAACCGGCGTCGACAGGCCGACATCGCGCAAGCCTCTGAACACCGCGTGGCGCAACGCATTGTCCGATGTGCGGTTGGCGTAGTGGATGCGGGCCGAGAGCAGCGGCTTCACCCAGTTCATCTCGCGCATGATTTCGCGCGGCGCCCCCTCCGGCGCCGTCGCGCCTGCTGTGAGCGGCTCCAGCCTGGCGAGCAATTCAGCCGCGGTCCCGGCATCGAAGCCGGTGCCGACTTTGCCGCGATAATGCAATTCACCGTCCTCGAATTCGGCAAGGCCGAGTGCTGCCAGACCCTCGGCCGCGTCCGATTTGGTGTAGCCGGCAATGACAAAGTCATCGCTTTGAAGCGCCTTGGTCTTGGTCCAGCTCTTGGTGCGGCCGCTCTGATAGATTGCGGTGGCACGCTTGGAGACGACACCCTCCAGCCCGAGTTCCGACGCCTGGTCGTAGAGCTCCTGCCCCGAGCCCTCGACATGGTCGGAGAACTGAATGGCGGAATTGGCGCCGAGGCCGGACAGCAATTGCGCCAGCAGCGCCTTGCGCCGGACAAGCGGGGCCTTGGTCAGGTCCCAGCCATCGAGATGGAGAAGGTCGAAGGCGTAGAAGTGAAGCTTGCTGCCTGCGTCCGCGGCCAGCGCGTCCTGCAGAAGCGCGAAGCGGCTGATGCCCTTGGCGTCGAGCACGACGATCTCGCCGTCGATGATGGCATCGCGGCACGGCAGTTTGGCGAAGGCGCTGGCCAAGTCGCCATAGCGCTTCGTCCAGTCGATGCCGCCACGGGTGATCAGCTTGACCGTGCCGTCGGCGAGATGCGCCATGGTGCGGTAGCCGTCGAATTTGATCTCGTGCAGCCAGACCTCTTTGGTGCCCTCGCCATCCGGCGGTTTTGGCACCTGCGTCGCCAACTGCGGTTCGATGCGGCTGAGTGCCGGGGCCTTGAACGCGCCCGGCAAAGCGCCTGGCTTCAGCGAACCCTTTCTGGATGCGGGTTTGGCGGCCGGTTTCGCCGGCACTACCAGCTCCTCGATGCGTTTCCCGGATTTGACGCTTTCGGGCCGCGCGGTGAGAATGTCGAGCGCGGTGTCGGAAGCGAGATCGCGCTCCTTGAACAGCAGCCAGTTTTTCTTGCTCGGGTCCTCGCCGGGTTTCGGCTTCAGCCGAGTCAGCATCCAGCCGCCATTGAGCTTCTCGCCGGCCAGCCGGAACTTGAAGGCGCCGGTCTTGAAACTCTTCTCGACATCGTCCATCGGCGCCCAGGTGCCGGTGTCCCAGACGATCATCGGCCCGCCGCCATATTCGCCCTCGGGGATGACACCCTCGAAGTCGATATATTCGAGCGGATGATCCTCGGTCTCGACCGCCAGCCTTTTGTCGGCCGGATTGAGCGAAGGCCCGCGCGGCACCGCCCAGCTCTTCAAGACATCGCCGACCTGCAGGCGCAGATCATAATGGTCCGATGTGGCGTGATGCTTGTGGACGACGAAGCGGTTGCCTTCGCCGGCAATGAGCCCGCCGGCCGGTTCCGGCGTCTTCGAGAATTCGCGCTTGGCGCGATAGGCTTTGAGTTTTGGTGGGGTTGTCATGACGAAGAGCGAAGCACGGCGGCCAGGAACAAGCCAGTCACGCTCTCAATCGTCGGTGGCCGGCGTCAACTCAAGCTCCGCTGGCGACAGCCCTTGTTGCAGTTGGCTCAGCCGGAACTCGTCGACCCAATAAGCCTCGCCGTCGACCAGAACGCGTGCCTGGTAGGTGCCGGCGGAAAAACTCCGCGCGGTGATGTAGACCTTGTGGCGATCGAGCGCCTTGCGAACCGCTGCGCGCTTGGAATTCTGGCCGATGACGGGACTGAACATGACGCTGCCCTCGGTCGCCCTGACACGCAACATGGCCGCTGTCCGCAGCCTGGCGACTGGGCTCAAGGATGACGGAGACGCGATCTCCTGTCAATTTCGGTGCATGCGCCTTGATCGGGATCGGATGCAAAAAAAACCGCCTCCTTGCGGCGGCGGGTTTGATGGTCGCGTTCGTCGAACGGCGGTTGCCTGTCAGGTCGGTGCCGACCCGGCGAAGACCGCCGTGACGCGCGAGAGCTGCTGACGCTTGTTGAGCGTCGGCTTTTCGTAAGTCTTTTTCATCGGTATCCCCAAAGCCCCAATCGGGCCGCGGCAAGGTGGGCACGCACCGGTGCTTTGTCAAGCTGCGGCTTAGATACCTCGGACTCGGTCGCTTCTGGCAGCCAGGCTCCCCAAGGTCGGATAGCTGCCCTCAGTCCTTCAATCGCCGTAAGCGGCTCATCAGGCTCCGCACGGCCTTGAGCAGCCGCGGACGTGATCGCGCCATGCCTTCGGCCCGGCTGCGCAGCAAAATGGCAGCGTTCGCAGCCCTGCCCCGCACCGTCATCGGTTCGCAGATCTCGGCCAGAACCGAGCTCGCGGCACCGATATGTTCCTTGTAGCCCTGGCTGCCGACCGACAGGTCGAAATAGTCGAACCCCTGTCCGCGCCCCCGCATCATCAGCTTGCCCATCATCGTCAAGCCGGGTGAGACATTGGCGACCGCTTTCTGGTCGATCCCGAGCAGGAGGGTGTGAAGCGTGCCTTTTCTGGCCAGCACGTAGATGGAGGCGAGCCAGGCTTCACCGACGCGCAGCCCGAACAGCCGCACCGATCCATCGGACAGGCCTTGCATCGCCGCGTGGCGGTAGAAGTCGACGACCGGGGTCTGCGTCAGGAGGTCGAAACGCCCCAGCTCGCGAAAGCGCTTGAGCCGCAGTTCCAGCAGCGTGTCGAAAAGCTCCTCGGTCAGCGCCGGGGGGGGGGGGGGGGGGGGGGCGGGGGGCGGGGCCCCGCGCGCGCCCCGCCGCGCGCGCCGGGGGGGGGGTGGGGGGGGGTGGGTTCTGGTGTAGTTGGTGGTTTGTGTGGT
>NZ_JAMYKW010000051.1:0-38486 GCF_040317555.1 Mesorhizobium sp. M1406
CCATCGGCAGCATGGTCAGGTGGAAACGCTCATGGCGCCCGTTCTGCTGCGGCTTGCCCGGCTGGATGCGCTCAAGGGCGATGCCGAGCTTGATGAAGCGCGCCGCAAGCGGCGTCAGCCCGGTGACGCCGGTCGACGCAAATGGTGAGCCATTGTCGCTTCTGAAGCGATCCGGCAGGCCGTTCTCCTCAAACAACCGCTCAAACACCGGCCAAGCCTCCTCATCCGCCGTCGAACTCGTTGCCTCGAGCCCCAACAGGTAGCGGCTCGACACATCCATCACCGTCAGCGGTTCGCAGCGCCACTGGTCGCGGGTCCGGAACCAGCCCTTGTGGTCCCCGGTCCACACCGCGTTCGGCTCCGAAGCTTCCGGCCATGGGCCATTGCCTGCCGCCTTCCAGCGTTTGCGCCTGCGCCCCACAAGTCCATGCCGCTTCAGTATCTCACCAGCCGTCGAGACCGCTGGCCAGCCGCCGCAGGGCTCCGCACGCTTGAGCCTGGCAATGATCTTCTTGGGCCCCCACAGCGGATGCGCCTCTTTCATAGCCACGATCCGCTCCACCACATCCGCGGCCGTCGCCCGGCCGTGATTGAGCGGCGCACGCGGCAGATCATGCAGGCCCACCGGCCCAAGCTCCCGGTAGCGTTCAAGCCATTTGTAGCCGGTCTTGCGAGAGATCTCGAAGGCCGCACACAATTGCGTCATCGTCTCCTCGCCAGAAAGGCATTCCACCACAAACCGAAGCCGTTCATCCATGAGTACAGTCTCTCGCCAAACCATCGCCGGTCCTCCCGGCGAGGAAGAAAACTGTCACCCATCTAATCAGTCCATTCTGTTACCTATCTATCCGGTTCGGACAACAGCCCCCTTCTCCCCGTCACTATACGGGGAGAAGTGCCCGGCAGGGCGATGAGGGGCGGCGCCGACATCAGCAACTGTGCGACTCTTGTTATGCATCAACTGCCGAACCCCTTGCCCGGCCTGCATCTCGCGGCTAGAAGTGCTGCCGCGAAACAATTTTGAGCTTCACTTTGCCTACGTAACCGCCGGTCTCGTCAACTCCCCCGACACACTGCATGACGCCGCATTCGCGGTGTCTGTTTCATTTTCATGTGTTCCTCTGGGCGGCGGTTCGAGACCGGTTTGGCACTGCTGAACCGCGTCGCGCGGCTTTTGCCCGTGACACCCGATTTCCAAAAACCGCAGCCTATCGCCACGCCGTGCCCGCATGGGCATCTCGACATCGCCGGCCTGATGAACTTCCCGACGGGAAGGGCTTATCGGCATGTCCGGATTTCTGCGCATCCACTGGGCTATCGCGCCCAAAATCGCACCGCGACCGCTCATCAACTGCAATCGCTGCGGCACTGTGAAAGCCTATTGCAGCAGCGGGAAATTCCGCGTCAACGCCAACGGCAAGCGCATCGATGTCTGGCTGATCTACCGCTGCATCGACTGTGACAATTCCTGGAATTTCGGCATTTTCGAGCGCTGCAACCGCCGCGACATCGAGCCTGCTTTGCTGCAGGCGCTCGAAAGCAACGATCCGGGGCTGGCCCGCCGCCATGCCTTCGATGTCGTCGCGCTGCGAAACCGGATCGGGCGCCTTGAGGAATTTCCCGATGTCGCCGTTCACAAGCACAGACTTGGCGGCGCAAGGGAGACGGCAACCGCGCTGGAACTCCAGCTTGGCCTCGAAATACCGACGTCCCTGCGACTCGATCGGCTGCTCGCCGGCGAACTCGGCATCTCGCGATCACGGCTTCAAGCGCTGGAAGAGCGACGATTGCTGGTCGTTCATCCCGACGGTGCCAAAGCCTTGCGCAAGCCGGCCCGCCAGGGAATGACCATCCGCATGGATCTGGCCGGTGAAGTAGACCAGGACGACATTATGTCGGCTGCCGGTGGATGAACGAAAGAGGGGCGGAGCAATGGTTTGCTTCGCCCCTCTCAGTCGTTTGGAAATAAAGAAGCTTATGCCGCGCCGACCGCCTTGGCCGACTTCTCGAATCGCTTGCGCTCGTTCGGGTCGAGATAGAGCTTGCGCAGCCGGATCGTCTTCGGCGTCACTTCGACCAGTTCGTCGTCCTGGATCCAGGCCAAGGCCTTCTCCAGCGTCATGCGGATCGGCGGGGTCAGCTTCACCGCCTCGTCCTTACCGGCGGCGCGGATGTTGGTCAGCTTCTTGCCCTTGAGCACGTTCACTTCGAGATCGTTGTCTCTGGAATGGATGCCGATGATCATGCCCTGATAGACCTTGACGCCCGGGTCGATGACCATCGGGCCGCGGTCTTCCAGGTTCCACATGGCGTAGGCCACCGCCTCGCCCTGCTCGTTGGAGATCAGCACACCGTTGGTGCGGCCAGGCAATTCGCCCTTGTAGGGCTCATAGGCATGGAACAGCCGGTTCATCACGGCGGTGCCGCGCGTGTCGGTCAACAGTTCCGACTGGTAGCCGATCAGGCCGCGCGTCGGCGCGTGGAAGACGATGCGCTGGCGGTTGCCGCCGGACGGACGCAGTTCGACCATCTCTGCCTTGCGCTCCGACATCTTCTGCACGACGATGCCGGCATGCTCCTCGTCGACGTCGATGACGACTTCCTCGACCGGCTCGAGAAGCTCGCCATTTTCGCCCTTCTGCATGACGACGCGCGGACGCGACACGGCGATTTCAAAGCCTTCGCGGCGCATCGTCTCGATCAGCACGGCCAGCTGCAATTCGCCGCGGCCGGAGACGAAGAACGAATCCTTGTCGGGCGATTCCTCGATCTTCAGCGCGACATTGCCTTCGGCCTCGCGCAGCAGGCGGTCGCGGATGACGCGGCTGGTCACCTTGTCGCCTTCGGTGCCGGCCAGCGGACTGTCATTGACGAGGAAGGACATGGTCACGGTCGGCGGATCGATCGGCTGCGCATGCAGCGGCTCGCTCACCGCCGGATCGCAGAACGTGTCGGCGACGGTGCCTTTCGACAGGCCGGCAATGGCGACGATGTCGCCCGCCTGGGCTTCTTCGATCGGCTGGCGCTCAAGGCCGCGGAAAGCGAGGATCTTGGAGATGCGGCCGGTTTCCACCAGCGTGCCGTCATGGTGCAGCACCTTGACCGGCTGGTTGGATTTCAGTGTGCCGCTCTCGATGCGACCGGTGATGATGCGGCCGAGGAACGGATTGGCTTCCAGGATGGTGCCGATCATGCGGAACGGGCCGGGATGCACGGTCGGCGCCGGCACATGCTTGATGACGAGGTCGAACAGCGGCGCCAACTGCTGGTCCTTCGGTCCTTCCGGATTTTCCGAAACCCAGCCGTCACGGCCCGAACCGTACAGAATCGGGAAGTCGAGCTGCTCGTCGGTGGCGTCGAGTGCTGCGAACAGGTCGAACACCTCGTTGACCACTTCGACATGGCGGGCGTCTGGACGGTCGATCTTGTTGATGACGACAATCGGCTTCAGGCCGACCTTGAGCGCCTTGCCGACGACGAATTTGGTCTGCGGCATCGGCCCTTCGGCCGCGTCGACCAGCACGATGGCTGAGTCCACCATCGACAGGATGCGTTCGACCTCGCCGCCAAAATCGGCGTGGCCGGGGGTGTCGACGATGTTGATGCGGGTATCCTTCCAATCGACCGAGGTCGCCTTGGCCAGGATGGTGATGCCGCGTTCCTTTTCGAGGTCGTTGGAATCCATGGCGCGTTCGGCGACACGCTGGTTGTCCCGGAAGGAGCCGGATTGGCGGAGCAATTGGTCGACGAGGGTGGTTTTTCCATGGTCGACGTGCGCGATGATCGCGATATTACGGATTTTCATGTTCTGGTCTCGGAAGCGTTGCAGGCAGCAGGCCAAAAGGCGCTGCCTCTTTCGGTTGCGCGGCTCATACAGGGTTTTTCGCAGTTGCGAAAGAGGAGGCGCGCCACCAAATACTCATCAAATCTTAAGCATCCGCGTGTGAGATGATTTTGTTAACCAAGGCGGGAACCTTTCCGGGCCCGGGCAGTTCGAAAATCATGACCGATAAACTCAACCGATTTTGGCCACTCATCGCGTCCGCGGCCTTTGCAATCCTGCTGGCCGCCAACGCCGCGCAGTCGGCCGCGACGCTGCGCGAGACGCGCCCCGTCGCGCAGTCCGGCACGCAGACAGCCGAGCAGGTCTTCGCCGACGCACCCGACGGTGTCGACCCGATGGTGACCGGCCCGGTCAGCGCCTCCTTCAAGCATAGGCAGGATACCGCCAACTGCGACAGCGCCGTCTGGCCGAACATTCCAATGGTCTGCTACCCAGACTAAGACGTGGCGGGCGTCCGGGACGCTTTTCCAACAGACCGCGCGCTTACGCCGACCGCACCGGGTCGAGCGTCACCTTGAACAGTTCGTTGTCGTCGCGATCCATCAGCCGCACCGTCATCTGCTCGCTGGCGCCTGAAATATCGACCAGCCCGAAGAATTGCAGGCCCGCCGATGGCGGCAGGTTCTGACCCTGTTCGGCGGTCGGCGCCTTGATGAACTTCAGCTCCGGCCCGAATGTCATGTCAAAATCATTGGGGCCGAACGTGCCGGCATGGATCGGGCCCGAGACGAATTCCCAGAACGGATTGAAATCCTGGAACCGCGCCTTGTCCGGGTTGTAGTGGTGGGCGGCCGTGTAATGCACGTCGGCGGTCAGCCAGACTGTGTTGCTGATGCCGGCGTTCTTGATGAAGCGCAGCAGGTCGGCGATCTCGAGCTCGCGTCCCTTTGGCAAGCCACTATCGCCATTGCTGACCGCTTCGGCACCGACTTTCTTGGCGCCGTCGTCCCAGACGACGAGGCCGAGCGGCATGTCGGCGGCAATGATTTTCCAGGTCGCCTTCGAATTCGCCAGTTCGCGCTTCAGCCATTTCGTCTGCTGTTCGCCCAGTATGCGCGATTGCGGTGTCATCTCATCTTGCATGTCCGGACCGTTGGAGCCGCGATAGGACCGCATGTCGAGGAAGAACACGTCGAGCAGCGGCCCGTAAGCGATTTTGCGATAGACGCGGCCGGGCTCGGACGGCTCGTAGCGGATCGTCGTCATCTCGTGGAAGGCGCGCGCCGCACGGGCCGCCAGCACATGGATGGACTTCTCCGTGTAGCGATTGTCGGCGCTGAGGTCCTTCGAGTCCGACCAGTTGTTCAGAACTTCGTGGTCGTCCCACTGGTAGAAGGTCGGGCAGATGGCGCTCAGGCCGAGCACGTTCCTGTCCATCATGTTGTATTTCCATTGGTCCCGGTATTCGTCCAGCGTCTCGGCGACCTTGCGCTTGCCGTCGATCAGCACGGCGTTCTTCCACTTGCCGCCGCCGGGCAGGTCGACCTCGTCCTTCATGGCGCCGTCGGCATAGATGGTGTCGCCCGAATGCAGGAAGAAATCGGGCGTGTGCCTGCCGATCGTGGCGTAGGTCTTCATGCCGGTCTCGTCGATGCCCCAGCCCTGGCCGGCTGTGTCGCCCGACCAGGCAAAGCGGATGTCGCGCTTCGACGCCGGCGCCGTCCTGAAGCGACCTGTGATCGGCTCGGAAACGGCGTTGATGTCGGCTAGATCGGCTGACGTCATGCGGTAGAAGATGTCCTGATCGGAAGCGAGGTCGGTGAGAAGCCGTTTGACGGTGTAATCGCTGGCCGGTGATGTATCGAGTGGTGCCAGGCGCGTCGCATTGGCGAAACTTTCCGTCGACGACACCTCGAACATGACGCGCGACGGGCGGTCGGTACGCGTCCACACCATGCCGCTGATGGCGTCGACATCGCCCGACTGGACGCCATGGGTGAAGGCCGGCCGCTGATTGGCACGCGAATAGTATGGCAGCGCCAAGCTCGAGACCCCGGCCAGGCCAATGGCGCTGGCGGACGTGACGAAGGCGCGGCGGGTCATCGAAAGCTTGTTCATGGCTGTTTCCTGGATGGCTTGAACGGTGCCACCAAGGTCCAGCGTCAATGTTTCAGGCGCATCTCGGGACGATGAAGTTTTGGTAACAACCACATCTTCCCTTCTCCCCTTGTGGGACCCACAAGGGGAGAAGGGAAGAGCAGCTCAAGCCGCTTGCGGCTCCGGATCAAACGCCGGGCGATTTGTATTGATCAGCAGCGAGATACAGGCGGCGGCAATCGCCGTCATGCCGGCAATCAGGAAGGCCAGTTCGTAATTGCCTTGCAATTCGCGCATGGTGCCGCCGAAAGCCGCCGCGGTCGCCGCACCGATCTGGTGGCCGGCGACGATCCAGCCGAACACGATCGGTCCGCTGCGATCGCCGAACGCTTCGTTGGCGAGCCTTAGCGTCGGCGGCACGGTGGCGATCCAGTCGAGGCCGTAGAGCACGGCGAAGATGATCAGGCTGGTCGCCGAGAAGCCGGAATAGGGCAGATAGATCAGCGACAGGCCGCGAATGCCGTAATAGACGCCAAGCAGCTTGCGCGGATCGTAGCGGTCGGTGAGCCAGCCCGACAGCGTCGTGCCGATCAGGTCGAAAATGCCCATCATCGACAGCAGGCCGGCGGCCTGCACCTCGCCGATGCCCATGTCGCCGCAGAAGGCGATCAGATGCGTGCCGACCAGCCCGTTGGTGGTGAAGCCGCAGACGAAGAAGGTGGCGAACAGATACCAGAACACCCGCGTGCCGGCGGCGCGGCGCAGCGTCGAGAACGTATGCGCGAGGAAATTGCCCTGTGACGCGGGCGGAGCCGGCGGCAGGTCGTCGGCATCGGCGCCGTAGCGCACCATGCCGATCGAGGCCGGCCGCTCCGGCACCAGCAGCCAGACCAGCGGTATCAGGGCCGCGGTGGCGATCGCCACCGCAATGACGACCGGCTGCCAGCCGCCCGACTGCGCCAACGCGGCGATCAGCGGCAGGAACACCAGCATGCCCGATGCGCTGGAGGCCGACATCAATCCCATGACAAGGCCGCGATTGGTCTTGAACCAGCGGTTGACGATGGTGGCGCCGAGCACGCTGGCGACAGCGCCGGAACCGATGCCCGAGAACACGCCCCAGGTGATGAACAGATGCCAGGGCTTGGTCATCAGCAGGCTGAGCGCGGTAGAGCCCGACATCACCATCAGGGAGGCGAGCAGCGTGCGGCGCAGCCCGATGCGCTCCATCAGCGCCGCGGCGAATGGACCGGTGAGACCGTAAAGCAGGATGCCGACACCAGCGGCCAGCGAGATGACGTCGCGCCGCCAGCCAAAGCTATTCTCCAGCGGCAGCATCATGACGGCGGGCGCTGACCGCAGGCCGGCCGCAACCAGCAGGCAGAGAAAGATGATGCCAACCACGACGAAGGCGTAGCGCTGGCCAAAGGGACGAGATTGAGTTATCATGTTACTGACCGGTACGTTGCAGGGTAGGAACAGGTATACGTACCGATCGGTAACATTGTCAATCGAGTCACACGATGCCAACGGACAAAAATATTGATCTGACCATCAGCGACGGTCATGCATCGGCGCCGCCGAAAGCCGCCAAGAAGATACTCGATGTGGCCTATGATCTGTTCTACCGGCGCGGCATCAGGGCGATCGGCGTCGACGAGATCGTCAAACGCGCCGGCGTCACCAAGCCCAGCCTCTATCGCAGCTTTCCGTCCAAGGATGAGTTGGCCGCTTCCTATCTCAGGCAATACGATCTTGAATACTGGGAGCGTTTCGACGAGGCGGTCGCCGCTCATCCCGGCGACCCGCGCGCGCAGCTCAAGGCCTTCCTGACCCGCATCGGCAAGCGCACGCAAGTGGCGGACTATCGCGGCTGCGGCATGACCAATGCGGCGGTCGAATATCCCGACCACAGCCATCCGGCCCGCATGGTCAGCGAGGCCAACAAGCAGGAATTGCGCCGCCGCCTGCGCGCCATGGCGGTTGCGATGGGCGCGCAGGATCCCGACACGCTGGGCGACGGCCTGCTGCTCCTGATCGAAGGCGCCTATATCAGCGGCCAGTTGTTCGGGCTCGGCGGCCCGGCGCAAGCGGTCGCCCGCAACGCCGATCTGCTGATCGAAGCCAGCTTGAAGAAATAGCATTTGGCGCTACGCTGCGATGCCCTGCAACGGAGATGTCCGCGATGCGTAGCCTGCTGATTTCGCTCACCCTCGCCGGCTTCTGCCAGGCCGCACACGCCGATGGCATTGCAAGCGCCTACACCGATCTCGACTCGAAGAAGGATTGCGTGACCTACGCGCAGGCCGAGGAAGGCGACGGCGACTGGGCCCAACTCGCCTGTTCGGGTTATCGCGGCTATCCCGTGCTGATTGCCTATGACGATGCTCGTGAATCGCTGTTCTACGGTTTTCCGCCCGGCGGCGACATGACGACGGTCTGGGAGAGCTTTTCCGGTTTCAATTCATCCGGAGCCAAGATCGAATGGCGCATCGAGACCAAGGGCGAGACCGCAGTGCCCTTTGCCGTCATCCATCGCCGCTCGATCAGCAACGCGGATGACGAAAAAAAGCCGACCGAGGTACTGCTCGTCGCCAAGGTCGGCCAGATGGGGACCCGCGACGGCTGCACCGTCGGCCTGGTGCTAGCCACCGGCAATCCAGGCGCCAACGATCAGGCGCGCAAGCTTGCCGACGACAAGGCGCGAACCTTCGCCTGCGGCAAGGACAGGCACACCGTCATCGGCAACGTGCCGGCTTTCGGCCGGGTCGATAACTGAGCACGATGGGCTACTTGCCCGCCTTGGCCCGCTCGATCGCGTCGACGATCATCTTCTTGGCATATTTGGAATCGTGCCAGCCTTCGATCTTGACCCATTTGCCGGGCTCGAGATCCTTGTAGTGCTCGAAGAAGTGCTGCACCTGCTGGCGCGTGATGTCGGGCAGCTGGGTGTATTCGGTGACGTTCTCGTAGCGCAGCGTCAGCTTCGGTGACGGCACGGCGATGATCTTCTCGTCCTGGCCGGCATTGTCTTCCATGATCAGCACGCCGATCGGCCGCACGTTGATGACGCAGCCCGGCACCAGCGCGCGTGTGTTGCAGACCAGCACGTCGATCGGATCGCCGTCGCCCGACAGCGTGTGCGGCACGAAGCCGTAATTGCCGGGGTAGCGCATCGAGGTGTGCAGGAAGCGGTCGACGAACAGCGTGCCGGCTTCCTTGTCCATCTCATACTTGATCGGCTCGCCGCCGATCGGCACCTCGATGATGACGTTGACGTCCTCAGGCGGATTCTTTCCACTGGCTATGGCTTCAATGCGCATGGCTTTGTCCCTCTTTTGATGAGAGATCGATAGCGGGCGGCGCGCCATGGTGCAATGCGGCGAATGGTGCTGGGTACGATCGGAAGACGCGGGCGGCCGAAAAGCCGGGCTGTCATTCCCAGACGAAAGCGACCTTCTTCAGCGCTTTCTGCTCGAAGATCTCGACGCCCTCGGCGACATCGCGGCCGCCGGCGCCGGCATAAAAGGCAAGCGCGTTCTGGTTGTCTTCCAGCGCCCAAACCACCATGCCTTTCAGCCCATGATCGGCCAGACGCGCCCTGGCAGCCGCGAACAGCCGGCTGCCAAGCCCGATGCCCTGATATTCCGGGCGCAGGTACAATTCGTAGATTTCGCCCTGCTGGCGCAGTTCGCGGGCCCGGTTCTTGCCGATCGTCGCATAGCCGGCGATCTTGCCGCCGATTTCGACCACCAGAACGGTGGCGGCGCGGCGAATCGCATTCGCCCACCAGTCGGCGCCGCGGCGGTTGATCATCGATGTCAGGGTGCGGTGCGGAATAATGCCGGAATAGGCGCCGCGCCAGGCCTCCAGATGCACCTCGGCGATGGCGCTGGCATCGCGCGGGTCGGCCTTCCTGATGTCGATGGTCAGCGTATTCATGATTTGTTAACCATAAACCCGCATCGCCCGATTGCAAGAGTCCGGGCGGCCCGCCGCCGGCTTTCTCACAGGCGATCGTCGCATTAGCGAGGTGCCTTCGAAGTCCCTCTGAAGAACTCAGATTTCGACCAGATGGTCGTCCAGTTCGTTGCTGTCACCCACCGTGACCGGGAAATGCTCGGCCAGCACCGCCCCCACCTGCTCGATCGCCTTGACGAAGCCGTCGGCAAGCCGGTCGGCGCCGGCATGCGCCGTAAGGTCGCGCACAACGCCATCCCAGACAGGTTGGCCGACCTTGGCGTCGATGCCCGAGTCGGCGACCACTTCGGCATAGCGCTCGGCGATGGAGACGAAGACCAGAACCCCGGTGCGCGCCGTGGTGCGGTGGACGTTGCGGGCGAGGAACTGCTTGATCGCGTTGGCATGCGCCGCCTGATAGCGCAGCCGCCTTGGCACCAGATGGATACGCAGGCCGGGCAGCGCCCACAACATGGCCAGCACACAGGCCAGCGCCAGGAGCTGGGCGAGGACGAAATGCGGCAGCCGGATCGACAGCCACCAGGCTTCCAGCCCATAGCCAACGGCCAGGCTGACGATCAGCATGCCCATGGTCGCCATGAAGGCGGCCGGGAAGAAATAGCCGTCGCTGGCATGCGCCACGACGCAGTAGATCTCGCCGTCGGTTTTCGATTCGGCGGCGCGGATCGCGTTTGCGATGCGCTCATGGTCCTGCGGGCTGATTGGTCGTGTTGCCATGATCTGTCTCACCAGCTTCCTGAAGAACCGCCACCACCGGATGAGCCGCCGCCGCCGGAAAACCCGCCACCGCTGCTTGACCCCGAAGACCAGCCACTGCTCGAACTTCCCGACGACCAGCCGCTGCTCGACGACGAACCCGTTGTCCAGCCGCTGCGGCCCGAGGACCCGCTCGGTCCGCGGCCGTAACGAAACGTCATGCCCAGCCATTTGTACACGCCCGGCGAAAGCTTTGTGCCGAACATCGGCGGCAGGAACGCCATCGCCAGCCCACCGAAGAACAGCGTCGCCCACAAGATCAGGAAGACCGCGACGATTGGGTCGATGGAAGTACTGTTGTCCGCGGGATTGCGCTTGCCGCGCGCTTCCAGTTCTTCCGGATTGCCTTCCAGCACCATGACCATGTCGTCGACGGCCTTTTCTATGCCGCCGGAGAAATCGCCGGCGCGGAAGGCCGGCACCATGTCGTTTTCGATGATCAGCTTGGTGTGCAGGTCGGTCAGCGTGCCTTCCAGGCCATAGCCGACCTCGATGCGCATCTTGCGGTCGTTCTTCGCCACCAGCAAAAGCACGCCATTGTTTTCGCCCGCCTGGCCGAGTTTCCAGAAGCGGAACAGCCGGTTGGCGTAAGGCTCGATCTCCTCGCCGTCGAGGCTGGGAATCGTCGCGACGACGATTTGGTCGGAGCCTTTTGTCTCGAAATCGGCAAGCTTCCGCGTCAGCGCCGCTTTGGTCGCGGCATCGATGATGCCGGCATTGTCGACGACACGGCCGGTCAGCGCCGGCAGGTCGGCGGCGTGGGCCGCAAACCCCAGGAACAGCGCCGCCATAGCCATCAGGACAGCCGAGGCGAAGCGGCCGGGTCTCGACAGGCTGATGCTGCGGATCGTCATGCCATCACCAGCCTCCCGACGATCCGCCGCCGCCTGACGAACCGCCGCCGCCGGAAAAGCCGCCACCGCCACCCGAGGACCAGCCACCGCCGGAACCTCCCGACGACCAGCCGCCACCGGAGGATCGCCGGTGTGGCTCGAAGGTCATGCCGAGCCAGCGATAGCGGCCGGGCCCAAGCTTCCGGCCGAAGATCGGCGGCAGGACGGAAACCGCGATGCTGCCGAAGAAGATGATCGCCCAGATGCTGATGAAGACGGCGAAGAACAGGTCGTCGGAATCGAAGGGCGCCTGCTGGTTGCGCTCGCCGCGCGCCTCCAGCTCCTCCGGATTGCCTTCCAGCACCATGATCATGTCGTCGACGGCCTTGCTGATCCCGCCGGAGAAATCGCCGGCGCGGAAGGCCGGCACCATGTCGTTTTCGATGATCAGCTTGGTGTGCAGGTCGGTCAGCGTGCCTTCCAGGCCGTAGCCGACCTCGATGCGCATCTTGCGGTCGTTCGGCGCCACCAGCAGCAGGACGCCGTTGTTTTCCTTCGCTTGGCCGAGTTTCCAGAAGCGAAACAGCCGGTTGGCGTAAGGCTCGATCTCCTCGCCGTCGAGGCTGGGAATCGTCGCGACAACGATCTGGTCGGAGCCTTTTGTCTCGAAATCTGCAAGCTTCCGCGTCAGCGCCGCCTTGGTCGACGCATCGATGATACCGGCATTGTCGACGACACGGCCTGTCAGGGCGGGAAGTTCGGCGGCGAAGGCGGTGATGGGGAGGAAGAAGAGGCTGGCAAGAAGGCTAAGAAAGGAAAGGTAGGTGTTCCGCGGCGCCCCCCTCTGTCCTGCCGGACATCTCCCCCTCAAGGGGGGAGATTGGACGTCACACCGGCCTTCGCCAATCACCGACGCAGAAGGATGAGCAATGCGCTCGAAACTGCCAATCTCCCCCCTTGAGGGGGAGATGTCCGGCAGGACAGAGGGGGGTGTTTGCACGCCAGCAGTCCGTCATTTCGCGAGATTTATTCCGATGACAGTCGACGATCACCCGCCCTGCTTCGTGCCGAAATCGACCTTCGGCGTCTGCAGCTTGTCGTCCTCGATGGTGAAATTGGCGAAGGGCTGGTTGCCACGGAACCAGAAGGTCGCCCACAGCACCGAGGGGAAGGTCCTCAGCGTCAGATTGTAGTCCTTGACCGCCAGGATGTAGTCGCGTCGCGCCACCGCGATGCGGTTTTCGGTGCCTTCGAGCTGCGCCTGCAGCGCCAGGAAATTCTGGTTGGCCTTGAGGTCGGGATAGTTCTCGACCACGGCCAAGAGCCGCGACAGCGCGCTGGTCAGGCCGGCCTGGCTGTCCTGGAACTTCTTGAAGGCTTCGGGGTCGTTCAGAGTTTCCGGAGTCACCGTGATCTGGGTGGCCTTGGCACGCGCTTCGACCACCGCGTCGAGCGTGTCCTTTTCGTGCGAGGCATAGCCCTTGACCGTCTCGACCAGGTTGGGGATGAGGTCGGCGCGGCGCTGATACTGGTTCAGCACCTCGCTCCATGCCGCCTTGGCGCTTTCCTCTGCCGTCGGGATGGTGTTGTAGCCGCAGCCGGCAAGCAGCGGCAGCACGATCGCCATCATCAGGAAGGCGGGCAGCGTGCGGAACATGGACGGTGAGGCAAGGCGATGGGCAAGCATGATGGGGTCCCTCGGTAGAAGTTGCATGCGAAGCATTACCACAATCGGCGCGCAAGAAAACGCTCCACCGGCAGGCGCTTGCGTGGCACGCCCGATGCCGTTGCAAGGCCCTGTGATTGACCGTGCGAACGCGGTAAGGTCCTGTCGAAACAGGACATCACCATGGCGGAACGCCAGGACAGCGAGAAGGAATCGCGCCGTATCCTCGAGCGCGTGGCGCGCGAGACGGATCCGGCCGGCAACTCGTTTGTGGCGCGGGCCACGAAAGGCCTGCACGATCACGTCACCGCGGCCGATGCCGATCCTGCCGATCCGATCGAAGTCTGGGGCACCCGCATTGGCCGGACGCTCGGCCTGCTGCTGGCGCTGGGCCTGATGGTCTGGCTCGTGCTTTACGTCATCCAGGGCAGTTAGGAATCAAACAACAATGAGCGCCGAACAAACCGACGCGCCGCGTGCGGTCATCGTCATTTCCAGCCATGTCGCGCGCGGCTCGGTCGGCAACCGTGCCGCCGTGTTCGCGCTGGAGACGCTGGGCTTTCCGGTCTGGGCGGTGCCGACGGTCATCCTGCCCTGGCATCCCGGCCATGGTCGAGCGACGCGCATCGTGCCGCCGCTCGACCAGTTCAAGGCGTTGATGGCCGATCTCGAGCGCGCGCCATGGCTGGGTGAGGTCGGCGCCGTGCTGTCCGGCTATCTCGGCGAGGCCGGCCAGGCCGAGGCCGTCGCTTCGGTGGTCGCCGCGGTGAAGGCAAGGACGCCTGACGCCGTCTATATCTGCGATCCGGTGATGGGTGATTCGGGCGGGCTCTATGTGCCCGAACCGACCGCCATCGCCATGCGCGACCGGCTGATGCCGATCGCCGACATCGCCACCCCCAACCGCTACGAACTGGAATGGATGGCCGGCGCCCCGTTGCCCGACCTGAAATCGGTGATCGCGGCCGCCCTCCATGCCGGGCCATCGACCATGCTGGTCACCTCGGCGCCGTCGATGATGACGGGCGGCACCGGCAACCTGTTGCTCGATGGCAGCCAGGCGCTGCTTGCCGAGCATCGCCTGATCGACAAGCCGCCGAATGGTCTGGGCGACCTGACGGCGGCCGTCTACCTGGCGCGCATCCTGTCCGGCCAGCCGCCGATCAAGGCGCTGCAATCGACGACGGCGGCGGTCTACGAGATCCTGGCGCGAACCGCCAAGCGCGGCGGCGACGAACTGCAACTCGAAACCGATGCGCAGAGCCTGTCGCACCCGATGGCGATGGTGCAGCTTCGCCACCTCACGCATCCGGAGCGGGACCGCCGGGCGTGACATCGACTGAGGCCCTGCTTGTCGGCGTCGACGGCTGCAAGGCCGGCTGGATTGCCGTCCGGGGCGCGTTTGGCATGGCACCTTCCGTCGCTGTCTTTGCAAGCTTCGCTGCCCTGCTTGCGTCATTCCCCGACGATGCGGTCATCGCGGTCGACATGCCGATCGGCCTGCCCGAGCTTTCGGGCAAAGGCGGACGTGGCCCGGAAGCGCTGGTGCGGCCATTGCTCGGGGCACGCCAATCCAGCGTCTTTTCGATCCCGTCCCGCGCCGCGCTCTATGCCGACACCAACGACTTCACCACCATGGAAGTCTGGTATGCCGCGCATATCAGGGCAAGCGAGGTGGCCAAAACCACATCCGACCCGCCGCGCGGCGTGTCGATCCAGGCGTTCGGCATTTTTGCCAAGATCCGCGAGATCGACGCACTGCTGATCGCGCGACCCGATCTGCGTGGCCGCGTTTTCGAATCGCATCCGGAGGTCGCCTTCTGCCGGCTGAATGGCGATCAGGCCATGCGGCTGCCGAAGAAGATCAAGGGCAGCATCAATCCCGACGGCATGGCGGAACGCAAGGCGCTGCTCTGCCGGCATGGCTACGAGATGGGCTTCCTCGACCAGCCGCCACCACGCGGTGCGGCCGCCGATGACTTCCTTGACGCTGCAGCGATGATGCTGATCGCCGGCCGCATCGCCGAAGGCGAGGCACGGCCGTTTCCCGACCCGCCGCTCATCGATCGTGTTGGCATACCGGTTGCCATTTGGGCGTGAGGGTGCCTGCGAGAGTCGCGCTTCGTGCCTGGCTTTTACGACAAGCTCCTACAATTCTGCATTGCTCGCGACGGGCTTTTGCCGCTAGAGGCTTCTCTCGACTGCAACGAGCTGCCGCCTCCAACCCGGAAAGGCCTTAGCCGCCCATGCCTCACCTTCCCGACCATCTCCTCGCCGGCTACCGCAATTTCATGAGCGGCCGCTATCTCACCGAGAGCGGACGCTATCGAGAGCTTGCCCGCGAAGGCCAGGCGCCGGAAACGATGATCGTCGCCTGTTGCGACTCCCGCGCAGCCCCCGAGGCGATCTTCGACGCCGGGCCCGGCGAACTCTTCGTGCTGCGCAATGTCGGCAATCTGGTGCCGCCCTACGCACCGGACGGCGAATTCCATTCGACCTCCGCCGCGCTCGAATTCGCCGTGCAGAGCTTGAAGGTCAAGAATATCGTCGTCATGGGCCATGGCCGCTGCGGCGGCATCCGCGCCGCGCTCGACACCAATTTCGCACCGCTGTCACCCGGCGACTTCATCGGCAAATGGATGAGTCTCATCGCACCGGCCGCCGAAACCGTGTCCTCCAGCACCTTCATGACGGCGTCGGAGCGTCAGACCGCGCTGGAGCGGATTTCGATTCGCTATTCCATCGCCAATCTCCGGACCTTCCCTTGCGTCTCGATCCTCGAAGGCAAGGGTCGGCTGTCGCTGCACGGCGCCTGGTTCGACATTTCGACTGGTGAACTCTGGGTGATGAACAAGGAGACCGGCGATTTCGAGCGGCCGGAGCTGGGATGAACGCAGCGGCGCGCAAGGTGGTGAACCTCCGGTCGACTGTTTTTACGGCGGCCGCGCTGCTGATCGCGACTATTGCCGCCCGCGCCGATGATCGCGCCATCATCAGCCGCTGGTATTCGGCGCTGCTGGTCGCCGACCGCACGGAACTGTCCGACCTGCTTGCCGACGATGTCCGCATCAAGTTGGACGACCTCGGCATTGTGCAAAGCAAGCAGGAATTCATTGCCTCCATCGACGAATGGAAAGATGCGGTTGCCGGTGCTGCGATCCGGCACAGGATCGAGAAGAGCGAAGGCGGCGTCACCACGGTGGTCGCCTGTTACGATTTCCCCAACAACGACATGCTGATGCAGGAAACCTTCGCGGTGGCCGACAACCGCATCACCGCCAGTTCGCAAGCGGCGATCGCCGAGAACTGCGACGGCTTCTGAGGCGGATATCGGCCACCTGTGATATTGCGGGTCCGCCGGCCGCGTCCTACATCGGTACCGACCCACCCCGCCGCCTTCATCAGCGAAAGACTGTCCATGCATTCCACGAAAGCCGTCGATCTCGCCGCCCATCCGCTGACCGCGTGGCAAGGGCCGCTCGGCCTGCCTGATTTCACGCGCATTGGCGACGGCGATTTTTCCCCGGTCCTTGATGCGGCGCTGAAGGCGCATGAGGCCGAGATCGAGGCGATCGCCGGCAATGAAGATACGCCGACCATCGAGAACACGCTTGCCGCGCTGGAACTCGGCGGCGAGGCGCTCGACCGTGTCTCGTCGATCTTCTGGTGCCGCGCCGGCGCCCACACCAATGAAACGATCCAGGCGCTGGAACGCGACATCTCGCCAAAGATGTCCAGGCATTTCTCGGCGATTTCGATGAATGAGAGGCTGTTTGCCCGAATCGACGATCTCTATCAGCGCCGCGAGAGCCTGAAGCTCGACGCCGAGACGCTGCGCGTGCTGGAGAAGACCTGGAAAGGCTTTGTCCGCTCGGGCGCGAAGCTTGATGCCGAGGGCAAGAAGCGGCTGGCCAAAATCAGCGAGGAGCTGTCCTCGCTCGGCACCAGCTTCGGGCAGAATGTGCTGGCCGACGAGCGCGACTGGGCGCTGTTCCTCGACGAGGCCGACCTAGCCGGCCTGCCGGACTTTCTGAAAAGCTCGATGGCCGAAGCCGCCGAAATGCGCGGCCAGAAGGGTCGCTGTGCCGTCACCCTGTCGCGCTCGATCTATGAGCCGTTCTCGACCTTTTCGGAGCGCCGCGACCTGCGCGAGATCGCTTTCCGCGCCTTCACCATGCGCGGCCAGAATGGCGGCGCCACCGACAACACATCCGTAGTACGCGACATGCTGAAGCTGCGCGCCGAAAAGGCAAAGCTGCTCGGCTACGCCTCCTTCGCCGCGCTGAAGCTCGACGACACCATGGCCAAAACGCCGAAGGCGGTGCACGCGCTGCTTGATCCCGTGTGGGAGAAGGCGCTGGAAAAGGCCGCGGCCGACCGGACCGACCTGCAGCGGCTGGCGACGCAGGCAGGCAGCAACGAAAAATTCGCCGCCTGGGACTGGCGCTTTTACCAGGAGAAACTGCGTGCGGAGAAGTTCGCCTTCGACGAGGCCGAGCTGAAACCCTATTTGCAGCTCGACCGGATCATCGACGCCTGCTTCGACGTGGCGACACGGCTGTTCGGCATCACTTTCGAGGAGAAGAAGGGCATTGCCGCCTGGCACCCCGACGCGCGCGTGTTCGTGGTGAAAAATGCCGACGGCAGCGAGCGCGGCCTGTTCCTCGCCGATTATTTCGCTAGGCCGTCAAAGCGATCCGGCGCCTGGATGAGCGCGCTGCAATCCGGCTATGGGCTTGGCCACGGCTCGAAACCGGTGATCTACAACATCATGAACTTCGCCAAGCCGCCGGTCGGCGAGCCGGCTCTGCTGTCGGTCGACGAGGCGAAGACGCTGTTCCACGAGTTCGGCCATGCGCTGCACGGCATGCTGACCGACGTCACCTGGCCGTCGGTGGCGGGCACCTCGGTCAGCCGCGATTTCGTCGAACTGCCCTCGCAGCTCTACGAGCACTGGCTGACCGTGCCGGCGGTGCTGGAAAAGCACGCTTTGCATGTGAAGACCGGCAAGCCGATGCCCAAGGCGCTGCTCGATAAGATGCTGGCCGCGCGGACTTTCGGCGCTGGCTTTGCAACTGTGGAATTCACCGCTTCCGCCTTGATGGACATGGCCTATCATGCGCGGGCGGATGCGCCGCAGGAGCCGCTTCGTTTCGAAACCGAAACGCTCGAAAAGCTTGACATGCCGGACACTATCGCGATGCGCCATCGCACCCCCCATTTTGGCCACGTGTTTTCCGGTGACGGCTACTCCGCCGGCTATTACTCCTACATGTGGTCGGAAGTGCTCGATGCCGACGCCTTTGCCGCTTTCGAGGAGACGGGCGACCCCTTCAACCCGGCACTCGCCGAGCGGCTGCGCAAGAACATCTACGCCGCCGGCGGCTCGAAAGACCCGGAAGAGCTCTATACGGCGTTTCGCGGCAAGATGCCGTCGCCGGAAGCAATGATGGTGAAGCGCGGGCTGGTGTAGCGCTGGGTAATCTCCCCCCTCGAGGGGGAGATGGCCGCGAAGCGGCCAGAGGGGGTCGTCGCGCGTGAAGCGCCGACCTCGCGCAGAAGAAGGCCGAGCCTGGTTGGACCGACCCCCTCTGTCGCCTTCGGCGACATCTCCCCCTCAAGGGGGGAGAATATCAGCGTCACCCTCCCAAGGATCCGCCACCCGCGGCCAGATCGGCCGCGTTAGCTTGGTGTAGTTGGTCACCGCTGGATTGCTGGGATACGAACTCGGTGCCGAGACATAGATGATCTCGGCGGCGATCGGCTCGAAGCCGGCGTAGAAATGATTGGTCGACTTGATCAGCAGCATATCCTTGGCCAGCGGATCGACGCCGATATTGGAAAAGATATCCGGCTCGAAGGTCTGGGTGCGATTGGTGTTGAGGATGATATCGACCTCGGTGCCTTCGATGCGGACCAAGGCCGTCGGCCCAAGCGTCACCCGGCTTGGCCCGAAACTTTGCCAACCCTCCGCAACCGCCCTCAGCACCTTGATCCGTGCGTCGATCGGTTCGCCGGCCTGCGGCCCGGCCTTGCCGCCGAAACGCAGGTCGATCACCGCGCCCTCGCCCGCCGCCTGACAGAAGGTCACGGCGATCGGATCCCAGATCGTTGCCACGCCAAATTTGTCCAGGCCACGCGCCAGCATATGGCGCAGCACCAAGGTGCCGTCACCTGGAACGCCGCCGCCAGGATTGTCCCAGATATCGGCAATGACCACCGGCTTGCCCGGATTTTCCGCGCGCACGGCCAGCGCCCGATCGATGCCGTCGGCAGCGCTCAGCATGGTCATCGCCGTCTTCTCGCGCAGCGCGTAGAGCTCCCGCCCCAGCTTCTCAGCCAGCGCGTCGCCCTTGGCCTTGTCATTGTCGGTGACGACCAGGAGGCGAGTGCCCATCTCGGCCACATCGGCCGCCATGAAGCCGTGGATGACCGAGACCGACAGCACGCCGTCCCTGCCGTGCAGCGCCTTGATACGGTCGACAAAGGAGCGCATCGGCTCGCGGCTGGTCGGCAGTACCTGGATCATGCGGCAGTCGAAGGTCGAGATGACAGGCTTGATCTCGCCGCGCGCTGCTGCCAAGCCGAGCTCGACGACATGTTCGCCGCGCTCGTAGAAATCGGTGTGCGGAAATTCAAGGAAGTAGGCGAGGATGTCCGAGGCCGCCACGCGCTTCGGCGTCAGATGGCTGTGCGGATCGAGTTCGACCGCGATCACCACGTCCGGTCCGACCATGTCGCGGACGCGCTCGAGCAGATCGCCTTCGCAGTCGTCATAGCCTTGCGCCACCATGGCGCCATGCAGGCCGAGGATCACCGCATCGACCGGCAGCGCCGCCTTGAGCTGGCCCAGGATCTCGTCGCGCAGCGCCTCGTAGGTCTGCCGCTGCACCAGGCCGCCCGGTTCCGCCCAGGTGGCGGTGCCCTCGATGACATCGAGGCCTTCGGCGACTGCCCGCCGGCGCAGCGCGACCATCGGCGAGGAGCACAGCGTCGGTGTTTCCGGATGCTTGCCGGGCCCTGCATAGAAGGCCATCTCGAACGAGGCCCGGTCGGTCGGCACCGGCGAGAAGGTGTTGGTTTCCGTCGCCAGCGAGGCGGTGAAAATGCGCATGAAAGCTCCGTCGTGAATAGGCGCTATTTGACCGCTCCGAGCGCCAGCCCGCGAACGAGGTAGCGTTGCAGCCAGATGAACAGGATGGCGACCGGCAAGGTCGCCAGCAGCGTCGCGGCCATGACGTGGTGCCATTCGATGGTGTAGCGGCCGGCGACCAGCGAAAACACCTGGATCGGCAGCGTGTAGCTTTCCTGGCTGCGCAGCATGGTGAGCGCGACGACGAATTCGTTCCAGGCATTGATGAAGGTGAAGATCGCGGTCACCGCGATCGCCGGCAGGCACAGCGGCAGGAACACCTTGCGCAAGGTCAGCCAGCGGCCGGCGCCTTCCATCCAGGCCGCCTCCTCGAGATCGCGCGGAATGGTGTCGAAATAGCTCTGCAGCATCCACACCGTGAAGGCGACGTTGAAGGCCATGTAGATGAAGCCAAGCGCCGTCGTACTCTCGACTAGGCCCCAGGCGGCCATCAGCCGGAACAGGCCGAGCACCAGCACGATCGGCGAGATCATCTGCGAAATCAGCAGGAACTGGCGCAAGGCGCCGTATCCGGCAAAGCGGAAGCGCGACATCGCATAGGCCGCCGGAACCGAGATCAGGATGGCGCCGACGGTGGCGATCACGGACACGTAGAGCGAATTCATCAGCGCCTGGCCGAAGCCGGTCGCCACCCACATGTCGGAGAAGTTGGACCAGCGGAACTCGCTCGGCCACCAGTTCGGCGACAGCACTTCCTGTCGTGGCTTGACCGCGGTCAGGAACATCACGGCGAAGGGAAAGAGCGTCACCACGATCAGCGGCGCCAGCAGCAGCCAGGCAATGATCGAACGCTTCAGCTTGCCCGCCATGAGCCGATTTGTCATGCGCGTTGCTCCCGCATCGCCAGCCGCACATAGATCATGGTGAAGACCAGCAATATGGCGAACATCACCAGCGACACCGCCGACGCTTCGCCGAGTTTGCCGATGCGGAAGGCCAGCTTGTAGAGATGGGTGACCAGGATGTCCGTCGAGTTGGCCGGCCCGCCTTGCGTCATCACCCAGATGATCGGGAAGGAATTGAAGACGTAGATGGTGTTGAGCACGATGGCGATGTTGATGAACGGTTTTAAGAGCGGAAAGGTTATCTCGCGGAACTGCTGCAGCGGCGTCGCCCCTTCGAGCGCCGCCGCCTCGTAGAGGTCGTCCGGGATAGACGACAGGCCGCCAAGGAAGATCGTCGTCGTGAACGGCACCGTCACCAGGATACCGATCAGCACTTGCATGGGGAAAGCGGTTTCGGCGCTCGCCAGCCACTGGATGTTGTGGTCGATGAGGCCGAGGCCGATCAGCGCCGAATTCAGCATGCCGCTTTCGCCGCTCAGCGCCCAGCGCCAGACCACCGCGGTCATGGTCAGCGACACCGCCCAGGGCAGCATGATGATGACGCGGGCAATACCCCGGCCATGGAAATCGGTGTTGAGGATCATCGCCACCGGGACAGACAAGAGCAGCGCACCGCCGACGACCATCACGGTCCATTGGCCGGTGCGCCAGAGCGCGGCCATGAAATCGGGATCGGCAGTGAGTGCCGCGAAATTGGCGAAGTCGTTGAATTCACGAAGCTGGCCGAAGCGGTTGACATCATGTGTCGAGATCTGGATCAGGTCCCAGACCGGCCAGAAAATAACGACCGCCGCCAGGAACAGGCTGGGCAAGGTCAGGAGATAGGGCAAGAAACGGTTTTGCATCGGCTGGCTTTATACCGTGTTGGACATCAGTAGTGCTGGCGTGCCAGCTCGGGTCAATCTCGCATATCAGTCCTGGTCTGGAGCAGCGCTTCAGGGTTTGAATTTCCTGCCGGCGTTTGCGCCGTCCCTCACCTGCCTGCCGGCATCGCGGCCAGCCCCTATCTCCCCGTCACGGAGAGAAATGCCCGGCAGGGCAAGGGGCGGCACTGATATCGACGAATCCGTCTTTCCGCTGAGAAGTGTGGCGCGCCCCGCCTGAGTGGGACGCGCCACGGGCGCGGGGAGATACGCCCTATTTCTTCAGCACGGCGTTGGCCTTGGCGGCTGCGTCTTTCAAGCCTGCCTCGGGGTCGCCGCCGAGATAGATCTTCTGCATGGCGTCCGACGTGATCTGGGCAACCTCTTCCCAGCCCGGAATGACCGGCGCGAAGCGGGCGTCGGGCAACAGCGCCGTGAATGCCGCCAGATCGGCATTGTTGACGTAGTAGTCCATTTTCGCCTCTTCCTTGTTCACCGGCAGGAAGCCTTCGCCCTGTGTGAACTTGGCACGCTGTTCCGTGGTGAACAGGAAGTCGAGCAGCTTCCAGGCCTCGTCCTTGTTCTTGGAGTTCTTGAACATGATGATGGAATCGGTAACGCCATAGGTGCCGCGCGCGCCGGTCGGTCCGGCCGGAATGGCCGCCACGCCATACTTCAGGTTCGGCGCCTCGTCCTTGATCTGGTTGGACAGGAAGGGTGCGGTGATCATCATGCCGACCTTGCCCTGCTTGAACAGGTTCTGCACGTCCTCGCGGTTGTTGGATGTGACGCCGGGCTCCGTCAGCCCTTCGTCGATCATCGACTTGTAGAGCTTGGCGGCTTCAAGCGCGCCTGGCGCGCTGAGGCCGGAGGTGCCGTCCTTGTTGAGAATTTCGGTGCCGTAGGACCACATCGCGTAGTAGTAATAGACGTCGGTCTCGATCTCCTTGCCCTGCAGGCCGAAACCGAAGGTGCCGGACCCCAGCGCCTTGATCTTGCGCGCGTCTTCCTGCAGCTCGGTCCAGGTTGCCGGCGGATTGGCGATGCCGGCTTTCTCGAACAGCTCCTTGTTGTAGTACATGGCGCGCGCCGAGGCGGCGATCGGCAAGCCGTAGGTCTTGCCGTCCATGATCGAGGGCGACAGGAAGGTGTCGATGAAGCGGTCCTTGAAGTCGGGCTTGATGTAGCTGTCGAGCGGTTCGGCGACATCCTGCTGGACGAAGTCGATCAGCCAGCGCGTGCCGATGATCGACAGATCGGCATTGGTGCCGGCGGTGATGTCGGTGGTCAACTTCTGCAGCAGCACATCCCACGGCACCACCTCGAATTTGACGGTGATGCCGGGATTCGCCGCCTCGAATTCCTTCTTGACGTCGGCGAAATAGGGAGCAGTCTTGGCGCTATACTCGGCGACCGTGACGCGCACCTCGCCCGCATTCGCCTGCGCCGCGATTGCCAGCATGCTCATTCCGGCCATCAGGCCGACAGTCCATTTTGCAAGGCTCATTTGATCTCTCCCATTTTGATTTTGCGCCTGCGCGCTCTTCGTGCCGGAGCTGAAGATTATGTGACTTTCCTACATTATCGATGATTTGAAGGCTTGCAAGCAGATTATTCTGTTGCAAAATTACATTTGCAGGCCTAGGCATTGCACGATCTGTCAGGACTCCCGGAGGATGACGCACGGTGGTTTCGCGACCCAAGTTCGAAGGTGGGGCCAAGTCCGAAGGCAGGGCCGAGTTCGAAGGCAAGACTGTCGTGGTGACGGGTGCTGGCGGCGGCCTCGGCACCGCCATCGTGGCGCTGATGGCGCAAAGAGGCGCCAGGGTCATAGGCTGCGACCAGTCGAGCGAGGCGTTGAAAAGCCCGCATTTTGCCTCCCGCCATGTCTTCGATCTTCTCGACAAGGCGTCGATCGCCACGGCGATCGCCGCGATCCTCGAGCGGGATGGCGTGCCCGACGTTCTCATCAACAATGCCGGCTGGACGCGCGCCGAGACGATTTCGGCGCTCGATCCCGACAGAATAGAGCAGGAACTCGGCCTCAACCTGACCGGCGTGATGAACTTCGCCGACCCGCTGGTCAAGGCGATGGCCGGGCGCGGCTCCGGCAGCGTCGTCTTCATCTCGTCGGTCAACGCCATCGCGCATTTCGGCAATCCCGCCTATGCCGCGGCCAAGGCCGGCATCAACGCCTATGCCAAGGCGATCGCCGTCGAGCTCGGCCGGAGCGGCCTGCGCGCCAATGTCGTCTGCCCCGGATCGATCCGCACCGCCGCCTGGGACCACCGCCTTGCCAAGGATCCCGAAATTCTCGGCAAGCTTCGGCGGCTCTATCCGCTCGGCCGCATCGTCAACGCTTCGGAAGTGGCGGAAGCCGTCGCCTTCCTTGCGTCCGATCGCGCATCTGGAATAACAGGTGTGGTGATGCCCGTGGACGCGGGGCTGACCGCCGGTTGCCTGCCCTTCATCGACGACATTCTGGGAGCGTGACCATGACCGACGTCGAGTTTCGCGACCTGTCGAAATCCTTCGGGCAGCACAAGATCCTCGAGAACATCAGCCTCGATATCAAGAGCGGCGAGTTCGTCGTGCTGGTCGGCCCGTCCGGCTGCGGCAAGTCGACCTTGCTGCGCATGCTGGCCGGGCTGGAGACGATCACCTCCGGCGATCTGTTGATCGGCGGCGTGCGCGCCAACGCGCTGCCGCCGCAGCAGCGCAACATCGCCATGGTGTTCCAGTCCTATGCGTTGTTTCCGCATCTGAAGGCAGCGGACAATATCGGCTTTGGCCCGAAAATACGCGGCGAGGCACGCGAGGCGGTCGACCAGAAGGTCAAGAAGGCGTCCGGCGTTCTCAATCTCTTCTCCTATCTCGACCGCTACCCCCGCCAGCTGTCGGGTGGCCAGCGCCAGCGCGTCGCCATGGGCCGCGCCATCGTGCGCGAGCCGTCGGTGTTTCTGTTCGACGAGCCCTTGTCCAACCTCGACGCGCAATTGCGCGTGCAGATGCGCGTCGAGATCAAGGCGCTGCACCAGCGGTTGAAATCGACGATCGTCTATGTCACCCACGACCAGATCGAAGCCATGACCATGGCAGACCGCATCGTGGTGATGGACCGCGGGCGGATCCAGCAGGTCGGGGCGCCGCTGGAGCTTTATGACAGGCCGGCCAACAAGTTCGTCGCCAGCTTCCTCGGCTCCCCGTCGATGAGTTTCGTCTCGGGCTCTCTCAGGACATCGCCTGAGAAAACCTGGTTCGAATCGGCCGGTGGCGGGCGGCTTGCGCTTGCCGGCAAACAGGTGCCGGCGGGCAGTGCGGTGGAGGCTGGCATCCGGCCCGAGCACTTTGTCATCGGCGAGGCTGCCGACGCGATGGCGATCAAGGTGGATGTCGTCGAGCCGACCGGCTCCGAAACCCATGTTTATGGCGCCATCGGCGCTGATACAGTGCGCGCTGTGTTCCGCGACAGGGTGCCGGTCAGGCCGGGCGACTTGCTGCCGGTGACCGTCAACCCCGGCAACGTCCACCTGTTCGACAAGGCGACGGGCCTGCCTCTATGAAAACATCAGCATGAAGACGCCCGCCGACATCATCACGCGCCTGCAACTGATGCTGCAGGTTGGAACGAAGTCGGATCGCAAGCTTGCCGGCTTCGTGCTGGCCGACCTCGACTTTGTCTCCAAGGCGGCGATTTCGGAAATTGCCGCGCGCGTCGGCGTCAGCGAGCCGACGGTGACACGGTTCTGCCGCAACCTCGGTTGCGAGGGGGTGCGCGACTTCAAATTCTATCTGGCGCAAGCCATCGCCATCGGCGGCCAGTATCTGTCACCGGAGCCGTTGAGCCGCGATGCCCGCGAACAGCGCATCGCGTCCGCCATCACCGAAGCGGCGATATCGGCCATCCAGCGCGCCAGCGAAAACCTCGATATGACGACGCTGGTCGCCGTCGCCGCACGCATCGCCGTTTCCGGCAATGTGCTGTGCATCGGTTCGGGCGGAATTTCGTCGATGATGGCGACCGAAATGCAGAACCGGCTGTTCAGGCTGGGCGTGTCGGTGCTGGCGCAGATAGACGGACAGCTGCAGCGCATGTACGCAGCCGTTGCCACGCCCGACACCACGCTGATCGCCTTCTCTGTCTCCGGCTATGCGCGATCGGTCATCGATGCGGTGCAGGTCGCCCAGCAATATGGCGCCACCACCATCGCCATCACCCCGCCGGACTCCGCACTCGCCAAGGTCGCCGACACGGTCATCAATTTCCAGTCGCTGGAAGACGGCAACATCTACAAGCCGACATCGTCGCGCTATGCGCTGCTGTCGATCGTCGACATGATCGTCACATCGGTCGCCGAGACGCGCGGACCAAGGGTTTTGGAAAACCTGCGCCGCATCAAGCAGAGCGTGAACACGTTGAAAGTCGACGATCCCCGTTTGCCGCTGGGGGATTGACCCCCACCGAAGGGCATCAGGACTGCTGGCCGAGCCCTTCGATCCTTTTCACCAACGCCGCCGGATCACCCGCGATACGCAGTGTCTTCAGCCGGGCGGTGCCACCGGCGACAATCGATACAGTCGAAGCCGGCACGCCCAGCGCCTTGGCAATCAGCTTTTCAAGTGCATGATTGGCGGCGCCGTTTTCCGGCACGGCGCGGACGCGGGCCTTGAAATGGCTTCGTCCGTCCGCTGATGTCTCGACGCCTTCGAGCCTGTCCAGCGCAGCCTTTGGCGTCAGCCGGACAAACAGGTCGACACCACCATCGCGCAGGCGGAAAGGGCTCACAGGATCAGAGGCGCCACCGTGGTGAGTATGAACTGCCGCAGGAAGAACAGGACCAGAAGCAGGATGATCGGCGAGATGTCGATCCCGCCAAGGTCCGGCATGAAGCGGCGGATCGGCCGCAATGCCGGCTCGGTCAGCCGGTAAAGCATGTTGCCGATACTGCCGACGAACTGGTTTTTCGAATTGACGACGTTGAAGGCGTAGAGCCAGGAGAAGATCGCCGAGGCGATGATGATCCACCAGTAGAGGTCTAGCGCCATGACGATTGTTTGAATGAGGGCGAGCATGCCGGTCTCCAATTGTTGCCGACATGTAGCCATTGCAGGCGAAACCGGCAAGGGCCGCCTTCCGCCGCATGCCGGCCCGATGTCGGCGGCCGCCGATTTCGGCAAAGCGCCGCCTTGACAGGAAACCACGGCGCCCGATAAATGCCCCATCCGCTGGACGGGGCTGTAGCTCAGCTGGGAGAGCGCGTCGTTCGCAATGACGAGGTCAGGAGTTCGATCCTCCTCAGCTCCACCAGCGGAATAATCGATTTCTGCCTTCCACGACAAGAGAAACGCACCGCGCTCGCCTGCCGGCGATATTTGTTGTGCCAACACGCCCGTGAAGGCCGCACGCGCTACTGCGCGCCCGTCTCACAAAACCGTGGTCAATTGGCCCCGAACCCAGTGTCCCCGGCCTGCCGCCGGTTTCCGAGAGCTTGTTCAACCAGATGATCCGGCCGCCCAGCCCATCGATCGCGGGAGGCACCTATTTCACTTATTTTTCGATCCCGGCCCGGCCCGACCTCTTGAGGCGTTCGGTAACCTTGGTGCGGCGCGAAGCCGAACTGGTCACCTTCAGAAGGGTCACCGGGTGGTCGGAACGCCGGGGTCGACATGGGCGCGGGCGCGCGGCAACCACTATTGGGTGGCGACCTCGCGCCTGAACTGGATCTATTTCAGCGGCATCAATCGCCGCCAGACTGGCGAGCCGCCGCTGATCTCCGTGCAATGGGCTCCGATCTCCGAACCGGTGCTGATAGGCAAGGCCATGCTTCTGACAGAGGCCGGGCCGGCATTCGTGTCCGTCATCATGCGGCGCGACATTGTCAACATCCGCCCAAGGGATGCCATCAGCATGGCACATGTCATCAGGCTCGACGATCCGAGCGTCGATCAACTGGTGGTCAGCCTCACTCGGGAAGGACTGGGTTAATCCCTTCGATCGCCGTGGCTTACGCTAAATAAGAATAAGCATGATGCCGAAAAAGCGTATGCTAGCGATTGTCTGCTCTGTATCTGGATAAAATCGATATTTTACACTTTAGCGCGAGGAAAGATAATTCATCCGCCTGCCTTGGCGCGCGGATTTACTACGATTTTAACATACCATTAACTCTTTCGACCTTACCTTTCTTGGCGTGGGTCCGGTTTTGAGGGGCCTTTCAACGGATCCCGATGGGGTCAGGAAACGGATGAAAATGGCTAGGAAAGTGAACGCCGCTCCGGAAGAAACCTCGTCTTCCGCGATCAATTAGTCGGCTCAGTATGGTCGGTAACGCGTTCCCTAGGTTCCGCCAGAGACAGGAGCAGCACGTGTCAAATCAGTCCTTACGTCAGTCGGAAATCGACAGTCTTCAATATATTTCGTCGATGACCAATGAGCTCGTGCAGATGGCCGAAGCAAGCCGTTTTCCCATGATCTCCTATCTGCTGGGCATGGCCTATGCGGAAGCCTTCGACGTGCTTCGCGGCGCACGGCCGGCCAGGCATGCGCAGCTCAGCGGCAACCCGCTGCACCCCAAGGCGCGGGCAAAAGACAATCGTGCCGCCCAGCCCCGAAGGGCGTAGCGGTATGCACTCGTCAACCGCATGCGCGGTGGCCGGCTCGGCATCACCGGTCAGGCAGACAGTCTCTGGGGCGCGGTGGGCGCCTTCCAGGCCATTTCGACTTCATGATGCAGACCATCGAGATCAACGGCGCCAACGACCCGAACCTCAGACGCACGAAATGCCGCTTCCATCTGGAGCAGGTCGAGGCCCTTTGCCTGTCGCTGAGTTATTGATAGGCCCGGCTTTGCCCTAGCCTCTAGTTGCGCAGGCTGAACACGAATGGCGCCGTTCGGCTCTGGCGCGAGCCGAGTTCCGGCGGCGGTGCCGGCACCGTGGCGCCTTGCAGCACGGCCAGTGCCGCGCGGTCCAAATCCGCATCTCCGGAAGAGCGAGAGAGCCTGGCGGACAGGACCCGGCCGGACGAGTCGACCGTGAAGGCGACATACGGCTTGCCTTCCACCCGGCGGGCCTTGGCTGACCTGGGATAGCGCGTGTGCCGCTTGATCCAGGCGCCCAGACGGGAGTCCCATTTGCTGGAGTCGCCGGAGCGTGACGTCGATTGTGCCGACTTCGGCGCGGCGGTCCTGGCCGCCGGCTTTGCATCGGCACTGGCGACGGTTGCCGTCCTTGGCGGTGCCGCCTTCTCCTTCTTCGGCCGCGGCTTGGGCCTCTCGACAGGCTTTTTCGCCTTGGCCTCGGCCGGTTTCTTGTCCTTGATCACCTCGACCGGTTTCGGCTGCGGCAAGGGAATGACGACCTCGGGCCCTACAGCCTCGACAATATCCGGGACGACCTCATCCGGCGGTGGCTGGTCGACCTGCTCGGCCATCTCGGTCTGGGTGGGCTCGGTCTCGTCGGGCGGGACGGCTTCCGGCTGTTCCTCCGCCTCCTCGACCGGCTCTTCGGGCGTCGGCTCGGCCTGATCGGGCTTCACCGCGTCCAGCGCGGCAATCTGTTCCTCCACGGCCGGCATCACCACCATCGGCGCCATCTCGATCACCTGGGCCGGTGGCGGACCGCCGTCTGCTTCGGTGACCATCGTGAAGTTCTGCACGGCATAGGCGACCGCGACATGGGCTCCGAGGACCAGCGCGGCCGCACCGGCCCACAAGCCAAGGTCGCGCCAGCCGAAGCGCGACAACTGGACCGAGGGCAAGGCGGCCGCTTGCGTCATGGCGCCGCTGCGCCAGTGGCTGCCGGCGCCGCCTCCAGGCCGACCAGCGCGATCTTCAGATAGCCGGCACCGCGCAGCAGGTTCATCACCTCCATCAGGTCGCCATAGGCGACTGCCTTGTCGGCGCGCAGGAAGATGCGCGTCTGCTTGTCGCCTTTTGTCCTGCTGTCCAGCGAGGCGGCGAAAGCCGGGCGCGGCACGCTGTCGTTGCCGATCGCCAGCGTCAGATCGTCCTTCAGAGTCAGGAACAGCGGCGTTTCGGGCCGTGGCGCGGGCGTTGCGGTCGAGCCCGGCAGGTCGACATTGACATCCACGGTCGCCAGCGGTGCCGCGACCATGAAGATGATCAAAAGCACCAGGATGACGTCGATGAAGGGGGTGACGTTGATCTCGTGGCTTTCCTCGAGATCGTCATCCATGGTCGGTCGGATTCTGCTGCCCATGGCGCTACTCCGCCGCCAGCGCCGTTGCCGGCGCGACCGTGCGATAATCGAGGTCGCGGCTGACCAGCCGTTCAACGCCCGCCGAGGCATCGGCGAGTATCTGCCGGTAGCCGGCTATCGAGCGGGCAAAGACATTGTAGATGACGACGGCCGGTATCGCCGCGACAAGGCCCATCGCGGTGGCCAACAGCGCTTCGGCGATGCCCGGCGCGACCACGGCGAGATTGGTGGTCTGCGCCTGCGAGATGCCGATGAATGCGTTCATGATGCCCCAGACGGTGCCGAACAGGCCGACGAAGGGCGCGGTCGAACCGATCGTCGCCAGCACGCCGGTGCCGCGCGACATGCGCCGCGACGCCGCCGCCTCGATGCGCGACAGGCGCGACGTCACCCGTTCCTTCAGCCCATCACCGGAGACATGATCGAGCGCGCCGGCCGAAAGCGCGGTCTCCTCCTCGGCCGCCCGCACCAGAAGCGCACCGGGGCCGCCGCCGCGGTCGAGCGCGCGGCTGGCCTGCTTCAGCGTGGCGGCATCGCCGATCGCCCGGACGGCGCGCCGGATGCGCAGCTTGCCACCAAAAATCTCCAGCGATTTCGCCAGCCATATCGTCCAGGTGACGAGTGAGGCGAAGGCGAGCCCGATCATCACCGCCTTGACGATGATATCGGCCGCCATGAACATGCCCCATGGCGACAGGTCATGCGGCAAGGTCAGCTCCGTTGCCGGCGAAGATCCGGCCTCGGCCGGCAGGGTCGTGTTCGGCTGGTTGGCTGGCTGCACCGGCGCCATCGTGGCCGGCGGGACGACTGCCGGTGCGGCGGATGCCGGTGCAACGGGCGCCGGAGTAGCGGGTGCCGGCGCGGCGGGTGCCTCGATCGCGGGGGCGGCTCCGGCCGGTTGCTCCTGGGCGGTCGCGCTGCCGACCGACAGGATGACGGATGCGACCAACGCCGCCAACAAACCACTTTTCGACAACAGCTTCTTCCTTGTTCTCACAGCGGTCGGCCGCTTTCTGTTTCCCACCGCCGCATCAGATCTCGTCACTGCACATAAACGACAGGCTGGCCGGTGGCGGGGTGCGCGAACACGCCCATCTCGACGCCGAAAATGCCCTTCAGCACATCGCCGCGCATGATTTCGCGGGGCGTGCCGCGCGTCAGCAGCTTGCCATCCTTCAGTGCGATCAGTTCGTCGCAGTAGCGCGCCGCCATGTTGGGATCATGCAGCACCACGACGACGCAAAGGTCGCGTTTGCGGCTGAGATCCTTGACCAGCCCGAGCACCTCGACCTGATGGGCGATGTCGAGCGCCGAGATCGGTTCGTCGAGCAGCATGACACCGGCATTCTGCGCCACCAGCATGGCCAGCCAGGCGCGCTGGCGTTCGCCGCCGGACAATTCGTCCACCAGCCGATCCGCGAAACCTTCCATGTCGGTCAGGACCAGCGCCTCGTCGACATGCTGCCTGTCCTCGGCGCGGAAACGGCCAAGCGCGCCATGCCAGGGATAGCGCCCGAGCGTCGCCAGTTCGCGCACCGTAAGACCTGTCGCCGCCGGCGTCGTCTGCGGCAGATAGGCAAGCGCGCGGGCGAGTTCTCGCGCGCCCCATTGCAGCAGCGGGCGCCTGCCGAAGGTGATGGCGCCCGAGCTTGCCGGCTGCTGGCGCGCCATGAGCTTGATCAGCGTCGACTTGCCCGAACCATTGTGGCCGATGAGCCCGTAGACGCGCGAGCGCTCCAGTTCGAGCGAAACCGGACCGAGCAGCGTTCGCTCGCCGACGGCAAAGCGCACCGCGTCGATATGGAAGGCAGTCTGGGCATCAATTCCAGCCACGGTCATGGCTTTTCTCCAGTGCGGCCGCCCGCATTTGCAGATTCCGGGTTTCGGCAAGCCGATGCCGGTTGACTATGAAACATGATATTATTAGTCAAGATTGAAGATGACTACAACGATCAACAAATCAATGCGACTGCCGCAAACAGGTCCCGCCCGGACAACGGTGGCGACCGCGTCGTTGTCGAACCCAGTTTGCACAGCGAACTGATCCGCGCTGGCGGTCGCCGCAGGACATCATAGTCGACAAGACCTGCAACAGCGCCTTCACCTATACGGATTTCGAGCTTGTGCTGCGTGCGCAAGGCATCACGCATCTGCTGTTTTCCGGATGCACCACGGATGTCTGCGTCCACACCACGCTGCGCGAGGCCTGCGACCGCAATTTTCAATGCCTGACGATCTCGGACGCCTGCGCCAGCGGCGACAGACAAGCCCACGAAGCCGCGCTTCACATGGTGACGGTCGAAGACGGCGTCTTCGGCGCGCTGGCAGATTCGAGCGCTGTTATCAAAGGCCTGTCGCAGCTTGGCGACAGGCCTGAGGCAACGAAGGGCTGAAGGCTCCTCAGCCCGCTGCCCGCGTTTCCATGCCCGCGCCCGGCGCAAACGCCCCGGGCTGGAATGCGTCCGTTTCGCGGCGCGCCAGTGAGTTGCGCAGCAGGGCGATCGTTTCCCGGCCGACGGTTGCGATCTCACGTGGCGTGTCGACGCCGACAATCATGAATTCGTCGATCCCGAGAGCCGCATAGGCAAGCAGCGACAGGGCGGCCTGGGCCGGCGGCCCGGCCACGTCGACCGCCTTGAGGCCGGGGGCGGAAGCACTCTGGTGGATCCTGACCGGAAGCGCAAAGCGCAGCTTGCCGGCCCGGCCATGTTCGGCGGCGGCGCCGCGCACCCGCTCCATCAGCTGCCGGACCTCATCGATCGAGCCCGGCGCCAGTTCGAAGACATCGGCATGCCGGCCGGCCACCTTGACCGCCGTTCCGGATTGTCCGCCCATGCGGATGATCAGGTCGGCGCCGTGCGGACCCTTGCGCGGCACATAACCGCCCTTGATGCTGTAGAACGCGCCTTCATGGTCGAAGGGCCGGTCGTTCGACCAAAGCCGCTTGAGCAGCACCAGATATTCGTCGATACGCTGCCAGATGACGGTGTGCCCGACCGGCCGTGTTTCGGCATCGGCGTCGCTCAGCGGCTCGCTGATCATCCGCAGCGCCAGCCGCCCGCCGCTTTTCCTGTCGATCGACGCAAGCTGGCGGGCCGCCACGGTCGGTTCAACCACGCCCGCCCAATGCGTTAGCACGACTTCCAGCGACAAAGTCCGGTCCAGCACCTGGGCAGCAAGATCCATATTGGTCAGCAGCCCGGCCGAATCGTCGACGACGATCTTGCGGAAACCGCCGTCCTCGATCAGTCCGAGCTTGGTCGCGGTCTCGGCAAAGTCATAGAAAAAGGGAACCGCGGCGTCGGCGGTCTTGCCGGGAACATGCGTGAACTCGATCGGCATTGCCATCTCCTCCGTTGTGTCGGGCGCGCGCAAGCGCACCGAGGATTCGGTTCATTCAACTCCGATTGCCTGGAAGCGGTGGGGCAGCTAACCCCGGCCTATCTGACGGATTCTAGGGGATGAGGCCCAGAACAACTGCCCCGGTGAACACAAACGCAAGGGCAAAGACCACATAGGCGAAAGCGCCGGCATAGGCCGGGCGGAAGGTCTGGGCATTGGCCAGCCTTTGGCCGTTGCGATCCGTCTGGGCGTTCTGGATATAGGACATATCGGCCTCCGTCTCGCTGGTTAATCTATAAAACTTGTAGACTTTGTCGATTGCTATTTTCAGCCCCTCGCCAGAAAAATTTTCTACTGAGCCGTCACAAATTGGTACCTGCTTGCTGAGGGAGCCCGCAGGGCCATCATTTCGGGCGGCGCGACGGGAATGGGTGGAGCGGCCTCGGGGCTGTTCGCCGCCGAGGGCGCCAGGGTGGCGATCATCGACCGCAATGGCGAGGCGGCCGCGGCCACCGTGGCGGCGATACGCGCGCGGGGCACATAGCCGAACACTGGGTGGTCGACGTCTCCGACGAAGCCCAGGTCGAAGTGGCAGTGAAGGGTGCTATCGAAAAGCTCGGGCCGGTCACCGTGCTGTTCAACCACGCCGGCATCATCGTGATAAAGCGTTCCTGGAGACGACGGTCCAGGAATGGGACTGGCTGCATGCCGCTCGATGTTCCTGATGACGCGCCGTGCTGCCCGGCATGATTGCGGCCGGCGGCGGCTCGATTGTCTGCACTTCATCGATCTCGGCGGTGGCGGCGACTCCGAACGAGGTGCTCTACGACACCACCAAGGGCGCCTGCCACATGTTCGCGCGCGCCATCGCCGTCGAGTTCCGCGACCGCAACATCCGCCGCAACGCGGTCTGCCCCGGCTTCATCCGCACGCCGCATGGTCTGCGCGAGGTCGCCGATCTCGACGGGCTCGGCATCGACGTCTCCTCCGGAGGGAGAGGAAAGGACACCAAGTCCTGCTCGTCTACCGCTCCTCGCGCCGAAACGGCTTGAGCAGCGCCGACGGCGCCACCGCGTTGCGTGACATCACCGCCATCGCGACGATGGTGAAAATGAACGGCAGCATCAGGAACGCCTCATAGGGGATGTGCCCGAGCCCGCTCGCCTGCATGCGCAGTTGCAAGGCATCGACGAAGGCAAACAGCAGTGCCGCACCCGCCGAGCGCCACGGATCCCAGCGGCCGAAGACGACCAGCGCGATCGCCACCCAGCCGCGCCCGGAGACGACGCCGAAGGTGAAGGCGTTGAACTGCGCCATCGACAGGAAGGCGCCGGCGAGCCCCATCAGCGCACCACCGAGAATGACCGCCTGGAAGCGCGTGGCAATGACGCTGACGCCGGCCGAATCGGCGGCGCGCGGGTTTTCGCCGACCATGCGCACCGACAGGCCCCATGGCGTGCGGTAGAGTATGAAAGCGGCAAGCGGAATGGCCAGGATCGCCATGTAGACCAGCGCGAACTGGTTGAACACCGCCGGCCCGAATACCGGAATGTCGGAGAGGACCGGGATCGGGAGTGTCTGAAAACCCTTGATGTTCGGCGGCACCGATTGCTGGCCAAAGATCAGCCGGTAGAGGAAATAGGCAAGGCCCGAAGAGAACAGCGTCACGCCAATGCCGCAGACATGCTGGCTGAGGCCGAGCACCACCGTGAACAGCGCATGCAGCGCGCCCATCAGCATGCCGGTCAGCACGGCCGCCAGCACGCCGAGCCACAGGCTGCCGCTGAGGCTGGCGGCGGTGAAGCCGGTCATCGCCGACAACAGCATGATGCCTTCGATGCCCAGGTTGAGCACGCCGGCCCGCTCGGAGAACATCTCGCCGAGCGTGGCAAAAGCCAGCGGCGTGGCGATGCGGATGATGGCGGCGAGGAAGCCGACCTGAAAGATCTGTTCGAACACCGCGCTCATCGGGCGGCTCCAACGCGGCGGATGCGATAGGCGGTGAACAGCAGCGCCACCAGCATGGCAAGCAATGCGGTGCCCTGGATGACATCACTGAGGAACGCCGGCACGCCGGTCGCGCGCGACATCGCCTCGGCGCCGGTCATCACGGCGGCAAGGAAGATCGCAGCCGGCACGACGCCAAGCGGGTTGAGCCGCGCCAGCATGGCAACGACGATGCCGGAATAGCCGTAGCCCGGCGAGATGTCGCTCATCACCTGGAAATGCACGCCGCCGACCTCGCCGACACCGGCGAGGCCGGCCAGCGCACCGGACAGCAGCGCCGTAGAGATCAGCACGCGCTCGACATGGATGCCGCCATATCTGGCGGCTTCGGGATTCTCGCCGATGACCCTGATCCTGAAACCGAGCGTCGTGCGCACGATCAGGAACCAGATCAAGGGTGCCGCGATCAGCGCCACGACGACGCCGAGATGCAGCCTTGTGCCTTCGAGCAGCACCGGGAAATTCGCCGAATCCTCGATCGGCGGCGAGATCGGGTAGCCGCTGAAACTGTCCTTCCACGGCCCCTCGATCAGCGCCATCAGCGCATAGTAGATGACCGAGTTGAGCAGCAGCGAACTGACGACATCATCGACCTTGAACTTCACCCGTAGCGTGGCGGGAACGAGCGCCACTGCCGCACCAGCGGCGGCACCGGCCACCGCCATCAACACCATGGCAAGCGGTCCCGGCATGGGGATGGCGCCGACAAAGCAGCCGGCCACCGCGCCGGCCAGCAATTGACCCTCGGCGCCGATGTTCCAGAATTTTGCCCGGAAGGCGACGGCCACCGCCAGCCCGGTGAAGATCATCGGTGCCGCGCGCACCATCGTTTCGGTAATGGCGTAGCTGTCGCCTAGCGAGGCCGTGAACATCACGCCATAGGCGTCGAGGACGCCGGCGCCTGCCAGCGCGATGAGGCCACTGCACAAGATGAGCGTTGCACCGATCGCCAGCAATGGCAAAGCGAGGTTGAACCAGGCAGGAGTGCTTGCACGGACTTCCAGGCGGAACATTAGGCGGCACCCTCTGTTCGGTCTGTCGAACAAGGATTCTGACGAAGAGGGACCCCCACCCCTAGCCCCTCCCCACAAGGGGGAGGGGAACTCTCGGAGGCGCTGACCACGACAAAACGGCTGAAGTTTGGGCTCGGAAGCTGTGTGAACGGAGCGCGGCAGCATCCCCCTCCCCCTTGTGGGGAGGGGTTAGGGGTGGGGGTCAGCGCCGCCAGAAGGTTCATCTAGACTCTCCCCTCCGCCCCGGTCATCATCAGCCCGAGCCGCGCGATCGTCGCATCGGCGCTGTCGAGCATGCCGACGATGCGGCCCTCATACATCACCGCGATGCGGTCGCAGAGCACCAGCAGCTCCTCGAGATCCTCACCAATGACGACGATGCCGCAGCCCTTAGCGCGCATGTCGAGGAACTTTTCGTGGATGAAACGCGCGGCCCCGATGTCGAGGCCGCGTGTCGGCTGCGAGACAATAAGCACCTTCGGGTCGAAGGCGAGTTCGCGCGCCAATAGCGCCTTCTGCAGATTGCCGCCGGATAGCGCTCCGGCGCGGGTCATCGGCCCTGGGCACCTGATATCATAGGCCTTGATCTGCGCCTCGGCGAAGGCGCGGATCGCATCTGGCTTGAGCAAGCCCCTGCTGCTGAAAGCGGCGGTGCCGATGCGCGGCAGCACCATCGAATCGGCGAGCGGCAGGTTGGTGACCAGCCCGGTGGTCATGCGGTCTTCCGGAATGCGGCCAAGGCCAAGCGCCTGCACCTCGCGCGGCGAGAAGCGTGTGACCTTGCTGCCGGCGATCGTCATCTGGCCGGCGTCAGGCACACGCGTCCCGGAAATCACCTCCGCCAAGGCACGCTGGCCATTGCCCGACACGCCGGCAATGCCGAGTATCTCACCGGCACGAACGGCAAGCGACACGTCGCGCAGCGGCGTGCCCGAATGATGCGATGTCGAGATGCCCTTGAGGGTAAGCACATCAGCACCAGGCGTCGATGGTCCCCGCGCCGGCGGCACGATCTCGTGGCCGCACATCAGTTGCGCCATTGCGGCCGACGTCGTGTTGGCGGGATCGTCCACCCGGCCGGCGACGCGGCCGTGCCGCAGCACCCTGCAGCGATGCGTCAGCGCACGCACCTCGTTGAGCTTGTGCGAGATGAAGATGATGCCGAGGCCTTGCGCCGCCATCGAGCGCAATGCCGAAAACAATCCGTCGACCTCGCTCGGCGCCAGCACCGCCGTCGGCTCGTCGAGGATCAACAGCCTGGCGCCGCGAAACAGCGCCTTGACGATTTCGAGCCGCTGCTGTTCGCCGACCGACAGCGCCGAGACCGGCAGGGCCGGGTCAAGTGTGAGCCCATGCTGCCGGCCGATCTCGGCCAGCCGCGCCAGCCCGCCGGCACGGTCGATCCGGCCGCTCTTGCCGGGAATGCCTATTAGAAGATTTTCCAGCACGGTGAGCCGTGGCGCGAGGTGAAAATGCTGGTGCACCATGCCGATGCCGGCGGCCAGCGCATCGGCCGAACTGGTGATCCGCACCGGCCGGCCCTGGATAAGGATTTCGCCGGCGTCCGGCGCATAGGCACCGAACAGCACATTCATCAGCGTCGTCTTGCCAGCGCCGTTCTCGCCGAGCAGCCCAAGGATCTCGCCCGGCGCTACGCTAAGGTCGACGGCCTCGTTGGCCTTGACCGCGCCAAAGCTCTTGGTGATGCCGCGCATTTCGATGAGGGGGGCGGGCAAGGGTGCTCCTGCGGAGAGAGGCTCTGCTTCACCCTCCCCCTTGTGGGGAGGGTCGGCTCGCAGTCGGAGCGAAGCGGAGATTGCGAGACGGGGTGGGGGGCGGCGCCGAAGAGGGGGGCGCCCGCCGCCCACGACGGGCCGCACCGCCCCCAACCGCGGCCGCGATGAGGATGAAGACGGCAGACGGAGG
>NZ_JAMYKW010000052.1:0-37303 GCF_040317555.1 Mesorhizobium sp. M1406
CATTCTGCGCGGTTGTTTGGGCCCGGTTGGCCGGCGCGCCCCCCCCCCCCATCCCCGCCCTTAACCCCCCCCCCTCCCCCACCCCATTTTTACACGGGCGCCCCCCCCCCCCCGGGCTGGGCCCCACTTTCGATCGTGATCGGAGCTTGACGACAAGAAGGCAGCGCGATGGCGACGATCCCGGGCGTTGCCGGCGCAACATCTTCGTCAACGAATCCTTGCCAATAAATTGTGAATTATAACTATCTAACGTAGAAAAATCTACTTGAATTCGAGTGTAACCGAATGGTAATACTTTATCAGCGAAATACTCCATAACAGTCTTTCGGGCAACTGGCGGGATGTCCTTCGATGAATGCGCACACAGGGCAGCGCGGCTATAATAGCCGCTTAACTGCCATCCTTGACCTGGACATCGCGACAACCAGGAGCGGCTGGCTGTTGACTGCGTTGTGTCTCATCTATGCCGTGACTGCTTTTTGTCTGCAGCCGGATCGCTACCTGCATCTGGCGCTATCCTATGCCGAGCCGTTCGCCTTTTTCCTGCCCGCGCTTCTGGCGGCTGGCCTTGGTGTGGCGGCGCTGGCATTTGCCCGACATACCCCGACAAGGTTCATCTTCGACACGCTCGGGCAGCGTTGGCTGACAGCCGCACCCGTGATCCTTTTGTTCTTTCTCGGCATCAGCGCCTTCACCACCTTGAAGGTCGCCATTCCCGACATCGTGCCGTTCTACGCCGACCGCGCCCTGGCGGAGCTTGATTTTCGGCTGCATGGCACGGATCCCTGGGCATGGGCGCATAGCGTCGTTTCCGAACCGGTCTCGGTCGTCATTTTCGCCGGCTATGGATATGGCTGGCTCGTGCAATGGTTCGGCACCGTGCTCTTCGTCGCCTTCTGGAACGATCCGGCCAGGCGCTTGCGCTATCTATGGGCGTTCGCGCTGACAACGATCCTGTGCGGCACCGTTCTGGCGACCCTGCTGTCGTCCACCGGACCGATATTCCACGACCAGTTCTACGGCGGTGACCGGTTTGCCGGGCTGCGAACCGCCCTGGCGCGGAACGGCTACGGCGCATCGGTCCATGTCTATGCCAACTATCTGCTTGCAGCTTACCAAAGTGGCCGCCCGGAACTGGGCGGCGGCATCTCCGCCATGCCAAGCATGCACGTCGCCATCGTCACGCTCAACGCGTTCTTCCTGGCAGGCTTCGGTCGTCGGTGGGCCATCGCAGGCTGGTCCTTCGCGGCGTTCATCCTGTTCGGCTCGGTTTACACCGGCTGGCACTATGCCGTGGATGGCTATCTCTCGATCCTTGTCGTGTCCCTGCTCTGGTACGTGACGGGACGCTTCCTCTTGCCGCAAGCCAGCCTCGAAATCACCGAGGTCGGATTGGCGGTTCCGGATCAAGCGTCATAGCGACCGTATCTGTCTGACGCCGTGAGGAGCGCGGCCAGGCGGCATTGACGCCGCCTGGCTTCATTGCTTGCTGGCCCGCTTACTGGCTGGGCGCCATCACGTGCTCGCATGACACTTTCGGGTTCATGTCGGCGAAAGTGCCGGTCGGGTTGCCCTTCCAGGCCCAGACATGCAGTTCGTAGAATTCACCCAGGCCGTAGCGATTGGGCGCGCTGTTGAAGTTGAACAGCTGGCCGTCCAACGATGCCGGCCCCTTCGAGGTGATGTACTCGACCGCCACCAGTTGCAGCGTGCCATCGGCCATCGGCTCGTACATCACGGCTTCGGGACGGGCGATGTCGATCTTGTCGTCCTTAAGATACTGGCCGTTGACATAGTGAATGCCCATGGCGCCGCCGGTGATGCCGCTGGCGCAGGGAATGGGCGAATAGCCCTCCGATGTAGCGGCCTTGACGTCGAGAAACCGGCTGTTGGCGGCTCGCACCTTGTCGGCCAGCGGATTGGGGCCGGACGCCGGCGCGGCCGCTTCCTGATGCGCCTGTGCGAAGGTGGTGCAGATAGCCAGCATGGCGCCGGTCATGGCAAGCCGAAAATTCGGCCTGTTGTGAGAATTCGATATCATCTTCATTCCATTCTTCTTGAAAAAGCCCAGCTGGCCGGCCGCCGAAAATACGGAGGCCCGGCAGGCACGCGCTGTGGCTGTTGCTGCTTGGAGATCCCGAAAACGATGACAGGGATGCCGGTCATCCCTTCGGCAGATACGGGATCGTTCCGGCCAGATCGGTGTTGTCGATCATCTGGAAACGGCTTTCGCTGCCGCCCTGACGGGCCGAAACGAAGGGCGCATAGGCCGGATCGTTGGTGAAGGCGCGGGCCGCCGCTTCCGACGGGAACGCCATCAGGGCGATCAGCGTGGTGTCGAGCGGCTTGCCTTCAAGCGTCTTCACATTGCCGCTGCGCGACAGATACCTGCCGCCATGCTTGTGGACGAGGTCGTGCACCGATGCGGCGTAGGCCGGCACCCACTGCGGGTCGCTTATCTTGATGTCTGCGATAACGTAAGCGGTCATGCTAGTCTCCTGGTTGCGGCGCACAGGGGTATCCCGTGCAACCGGCCAAAGGGCTCGCATGGCAAGCCACTCGCCAACCAGTCCGCGATCTGTACTAGGCCGGTACAGTTTCTGTACTCGCAGCTTCAATCACGAAGGACTAATGTTCGGCCAACGCTCGAGGGAGAAACACCAATCATGACCCAGCACGGATACAAGCAGTTCTGCCCGCTATCGATGGCCGCCGAGGTGCTGTGCACCCGCTGGACGATGGTGCTGATGCGCGAACTGGTGGCCGGCTCGACCCGCTTCAACGACCTGCGCCGCGGCGTCCCCAAAATGTCGCCAAGCCTTCTGTCGCAACGGCTGAAGGAGCTCGAGATCGCCGGGATCGTCGAGCGCAAGGAGGTCCAGGGTGAGAAGGGGATCTTCGACTATCGGCTGACGGAGGCCGGCCGGGACTTGCGCCCGGTCGTCGAGGCGATGGGCTTCTGGGGGCAGAAATGGGTCGAGTCCCGGCTGTCGCTCAAGAACCTCGATCCGTCGTTGCTGATGTGGGACATGCGGCGCAATTTGAACCCCTCGCCGCTGCCCGAGGGGCGCACGGTGATACAATTTCTGTATCAGGACCTACCGGCGTCCAAACGGTCGTGGTGGCTGATCGTCGAGAAGCACGGCGAGGTCGATCTGTGCTGGTACGATCCGGGCTTCGACGTCGATCTCTACGTCTCGACCGACCTGCATACGATGACGGCGATCTGGATGGGATTGCTGACCGTCGAGAAGGCCGGCGCGAAGGTTGCCCTGACCGGCGACCAGGCCATCGGCAGGAAGATGCAGACCTGGCTCGGGCTCAGCCCGTTCGCCGTGGAGCCCAAACGCGCGGCATAGGAGAGCCGGGACACCCCAAACATGCCCACGAGCCCGACCGAAGCTTAGGCGCGCTTGCGCTCCCTGTCATTTGCAAGGTGATAGGGTTGCACGAGGACTTCGGCGGGAATGTTCCATTCCTTGTTCAGTTTGAAGACCATATCCAGGGTGAGTGCGCGCTTTCTGTTCAGCACCTCGGTCGCCCGAGGCGATGATCCGATCACCTCGGCCAGAGCCTTTCGCGACAGGTTGAACAGTTCCATGTGCGAACGAATAGCTTCAACGGGATCGGGTGCTTCGATCGGATAATGCTCATCCTCATAAGCCTCGATCAGAGTTGCGAGAACGTCGAAGCGGTCACCATCGGGAGTGCCGACCTCCGGCTCATTCTCGAAATACCTGCTGATTTCGGCGATCGCCCAATCGTAGTCGGCTTCGGTCTTAATGGGTCGAATGTTTTCCATCACACCTTCTCCGGATCAATCTTGTCATACTCTTTGTGCGTCCCGACGAATTTGATCAGAACGCGGTGAAACTTGTAGGCGACGTGGGCAATCAAGCGGTACTTGTTGCCGCCAATATCGAAAATGACGCGATTGTCGCCCACGAAATCAACCGTCGCTCCAAATGCATTCTTGATGTCAGCCGGGGTCTTCCAATCGGCATTGCCCACAGCCACATACCAAGCCGTCAAAGGAGCTTCGGCCTGATTGTGTTTGGCCCAAAAATCCTTCAGCGCTTTCTTGGCGATTATCTGCATGGCCAGATATAGCAAATTCCCAGATTGGGAACAAGAGGATTCCCAGATTGGGAAGACCTCCTGACACTTGGCAGGAAACGGGTGGCGGGGCCGGCTTTTGGCGGCTTCAATGCGGCCATGTTCATCACCCTGCCCAAAAATCTGAAATCCACGCCGCTGCCGGTCGCCGACGATCCGCGATGGGCGCGCATCGTCGCGCGCGACAAATCGGCAGACGGCGAGTTCTGGTACTCGGTGGCGACGACCGGCGTCTATTGCCGGCCATCCTGCCCGTCGCGGCGTGCCAACCCCAGGAATGTGCAGTTGCACGGCACGCTGGAACAGGCCAGGGCGACCGGCTTTCGCCCGTGCCGGCGCTGCAATCCGGATGGCCCTTCGCTCGAGGCCGGCAACGCCGCGATGGTCGCCGACGCCTGCCGCGGGATCGAGCAGAGCGAGGAAGAACCGTCGCTGGCTGAACTGGCTGATGCCGCCGGCCGCAGCACCGGCTACTTCCACCGCATCTTCAAGGCCGTCACCGGGGTGACGCCGAAGGACTATGCGGCCGCGCACCGCTCCGCCAGGGTCCGCCGGGGCCTGGAAGACGGCGCCAGCGTGACGACGGCGATCTACGATGCCGGCTTCAATTCGAGCGGGCGTTTCTACGAGAAATCGACCGGTATGCTCGGCATGACGCCGACGCGCTATCGCGCCGGCGGTGCCCATGAGGAGATCCGCTTCGCCGTCGGCGAATCCTCGCTCGGCACCATCCTGGTCGCCTCGATCCTGCTCGGCGACGATCCCGACACGCTGGTGCGCGACCTGCAGGACCGCTTCCCCAAGGCACGGTTGATCGGCGGCGACCGTGACTATGAGATGCTGGTCGCCCGCGTCCTCGGTTTCGTGGAAGTGCCGGCACTCGGCCTCGACCTGCCGCTCGACGTGCGCGGCACCGCCTTCCAGCAGCGCGTCTGGCAGGCCTTGCAGGACATCCCCGTCGGCCAGACTGTCTCCTATGCCGAGATTGCAGAGCGCATCGGCATGCCAAAGGCGACCCGCGCCATCGCCGCCGCCTGCGCCGTCAACAATCTTGCCATCGCCATTCCCTGCCATCGTGTGATCCGCAAGGACGGTGCCCTGTCCGGCTACGCCTGGGGCGCGGAGCGCAAGCGCGCGCTCCTCGACCGTGAGGCGGCCGTCGGATCGGACGTGGTGAAGACACCCACATACCGGCCTTCGCGGGCCTGACGAGGACCCGCGATGCGCGCGATGGCAAGGTCTCGCCATGCGAACAGCCAGACCCGCAACGGCGAGGTGACCAGCCGCCACGCCCAGGACGCGAAGTCACGGGTGATGGTGGCCATCGGCACGCTTGTCGATGACGGCAGAGCCGAGTGGAGCCGCACCGCGACCGGCGAGATCGAGTTGAGGCTGTTGACTGGTGAGGTATTTGTGCTTGGAGAACTCGCTGTCACCCGTGTCGCATGAGCACCGTCAGCGCTCTACGGCGCCCCCTCTGTCCTGCCGGACATCTCCCCCGCAAGGGGGTGTTTGGACCGGGGAGATCGGCAGCTCAGGCGCCGGCTCTCTTCTTGCAACATTCGAGATTGGCGAAGGTCATGGCGACAGCCGATCTCCCCACCCGTGGGGGGAGATGTCCGGCAGGACAGAGGGGGGCGCCGTAGAGCGCCTACCTTGGCGACTTGAATTTGAAAGCAAGCACTGGAGTGAGTGCGAGAAGCCGTCTCTGTAGAGTTCAGGTACAGACAAAGGAGTAAAGGCAATGAAGCTCATGCAAACGCAAATAGCCGCACCGGCGACCGTCCATGCCGCCCTCGACACCATCGCCTATGTCGGCATTCCCTGCCACCGCGTCGTCTGCGCCGACGGCACGCTGGCCGGCTATCGCTGGGGCGTCGAACGCAAACGCGCTCTGCTCGACAAGGAGGCTACGACATGAACGCTCATGCCAAGGTTGCCAAATCGGTCGTCGAAGCCGCCGAAACGCGCGTCGCCGCTTGTGACTGGCCGGCCCTTACGGCCGAACTCGACGGCTTCGGCTGCGCGGTGATCGAAAAGCTGCTGTCGCCTCAGGAGAGCCGGCGGATCGCCGGCCTCTATTCGGATGAGACGCATTTCCGCAGCCACATCCATATGGCCAGGCACGGCTTCGGCAAGGGCGAGTACCGCTATTTCCATTATCCCTTGCCGGACCTGTTGGGCGGTCTGCGCAGCGCGCTCTATCCCAGGCTGGCCGAGGTCGCCAACCGCTGGAATGAGCGCATGGGGCAAGCCATGCGCTATCCCGCGACCCATGCCGCCTTTCTCGAACAGTGCCATGCTGCGGGCCAGACGCGGCCGACGCCGCTGTTGCTGCAATATGTGCCTGGCGACTACAACTGCCTGCATCAGGACCTCTATGGCGACCTCGCCTTCCCGCTGCAGGTGGCGATCCTGCTTCCCGAGCCGGGCCAGGATTTCACCGGCGGCGAGTTCGTGCTGACCGAACAGCGGCCGCGCATGCAGAGCCGGGTCGAGGTGGTGCCGCTGCGCCAGGGCGACGCCGTTGTCTTCGCCGTCCACAACCGGCCGGTGCAGGGAACCAAGGGCAATTACCGCGTCAATCTGCGCCACGGCGTCAGCCGGCTGCGCTCCGGCACGCGCCACACGGTCGGCATTATTTTTCACGATGCGAAGTGAAGATGGTGAGCCGCCTCACCCCGCCGGAGCATAGCGGTTGATCACCAAGCCGCAGGCATAGGCCTTCGAGCCGAGCAGCGCCAAGTTTTGGAAACCGCCCTGGTCGAAGATGCGGCGTCCGGCACCCAGCACCGCCGGGTTGATGAACAGCTGGAACTCGTCGACCAGCCCGGCCGCGATCAGCGCCGAGGCGAAACCGGCGCCGCCGAAGACGGCCATGTCACCGCCTTCGCCCGCCTTCAGCGTATTGATTTCGCGCGGCAGGTCGCCGCTGGCCAGCCTCGTGCGCTCCCACGCCGATTGCTCAAGCTTGTCGCTCAGCACCACCTTCTGGGCGTCGACGACGCGTTGCGCGAAAGCATAGAACGGGTCGCGCGGAAACTTCTTCGCTGCTTTGCTCCAATGGCTGAGATAGCCCTCCTCCGCCATCTTGCGGCTGAGGAGGATGGTGTCGATGCCGGAAAAGACGGCGTTGAAATCCTGCTTCAGCTCCTCGTCCCAGCCGATATCGTCGCCCCACCCCCAGAGCTGCCAGCGGTGGTCCTCATTGGCGCCGACAAAACCGTCGACCGACATCTGCATCTGCAGGATCAGCTTTTTCATTGTCGTCTCCCGGTCGTCAGGCTCGCAAGAAATTTGGTTTACTTTCGGAACCATTGACCCAAGGTAAAAATGATGTCAATAGTAAAGCGATTTAAAAATGGAAGCATAGAAATGTCGACCCGTGAAAAATCAGGCTGCCCGATCAACCTGTCGCTGGAACTGCTCGGCGACCGCTGGACGCTGCTCATCATTCGCGACCTGGTCTTCGCCGGGAAAAAGCATTTTCGCGAATTCCTGCAGTCCGACGAAGGCATCTCGTCGCGCACGCTGGCCGAGCGGCTGCAGAAGCTGCAGCAGGAAGGCATCCTTACCCGCAGCGAGGACCCGACGCATGGGCTGAAGACTGTCTATCGGCTGACCGAGGCCGGCATCGACCTGCTGCCCGTGCTGGCCACGCTTGGCGCATGGGGCAGCAAGCACCGTAGTGCCGACGACAGACTGGCGCGGATCGCCGACGAGCTAGCGGCGGGCGGCGAGGCCGAACTGGAACGAATGAAGGCGGCGTTGCGAGCGGAGCATGTTGGCTGGTAGTCGCGGTTCCGTGCGCAGCACCACTCTCCTCTGCAAGGTGGCCGCCGCCCCTCATCGCCCTGCCGGGCACTTCTCCCCGTATAGTGACGGGGAGAAGGGGGCTGGCCGCAACGCCGGCATCCATTTTTGCAACGCTGGTGGTTGGCGAAACCGTCGATGAGAGCGCCCCTCTCCGGGGAGAGGATGCCGGCAGGCAGGTGAGGGGCAGCGCTACCGCTGCGGTTTTGGCGACGCATTCGAACCGAGAGCGATTACCTCACCAGGCATTCCGCAAACCGCTCTCCGCTTGACAAATCACCCCCTTTTGTTCTCTATTTGTTCAGGTCTATCAGTAACGTTGGATATGCGGCCGGATGGAAACGACAGCCACCATCCTGCATGCCGATCTCGACGCCTTCTACGCCTCGGTCGAGCAGTTGCTCGACCCGTCGCTGCGCGGCAAGCCGATCGCGGTCGGTCGCGGTGTTGTGCTCGCTGCCTCCTATGAGGCGCGCGCCTTCGGCGTGCGTGGCGGCATGCCGGGACGCAAGGCGCGCGAGCTTTGCCCTGGGCTGATCTTCGTCGGCGGCAATTTCAGCCACTACCAGCGGCTGGGCGACGCGGCGATCAAGGTGCTCGACGATTTCACGCCGCTGGTCGAGCGCATCTCCATCGACGAGGCCTTTGCCGATGTCGCCGGCTGCACGCATTTGTTCGGGCAGCCAGAAGAGATCGCCACGACCATCCGCCGCCGCGTGCGGGCCGAACTCGGCCTGCCGATCTCGATCGGCGTGGCGCGCACCAAGCATCTGGCCAAGATCGCCTCGCAGGTCGCCAAGCCCGACGGGCTGGTGGTCGTCGACCCCGGCAGCGAGCTTGCCTTCCTGCACGATCTGCCGGTCGGCTTGATGTGGGGCGTCGGCCCGGCGACCAGGGCGCGGCTGGCCGAGATCGGCGTCGAGACCATCGGCCAGCTGGCCCGGACCCACAGCGGCGCGCTGACGCGGCTGCTCGGTCCCGCCGCCGGCGAAAAACTCGCCGCGCTGTCGTGGAACCGCGACCCGCGCAAGCTGGAGACGAAGCGCCGGGCGCACTCGGCCGGCGCGCAATCGGCGCTTGGCCAGAAGCCGGCCGTGGCGCGGGTCATCGTGCCCACCCTGCTGCACCTGGCCGACCGTGTCGCCAGCCGGTTGCGCGCCAAGGCGAGGCCCGGCCGCACCGTGACCGTGCGCGTGCGCTTTGCCGATCTCAGCGCCGTCACGCGCTCGATCACGCTCGACCAGCCGATCTCGGCGACAACCATGCTGGCCGAGATCGCCGGCGACCTGGTGCGCGGCGTGCTCGCCGACCATCCGCACGAGAAGCTGATCTCCCTGCTCGCGATCTCGGTCTCACATCTCGAGGAAAGCTTCGAGCTGCAGCTCGAACTGCCCCTCGGCCTCGCCGATGAGAAACGCCGGCCCGGTACCAGGAAAGGGCTGGCACGCTTCGACGCCGACCGCGCCATCGACAAGATCCGCGAACGCTTCGGCAAACAGGCGGTCGGCTATGGCACGGTGGCGCTGGAGGCGGCGCGCTCGGTGCCCGACGAGTTCAGGGAACTGGCGGAGAAGGAATTGTGAGCCGGAGACAGCCGGGCGCTATTGCGTCTCTTCGCCATCCCAGTACCGTCGCACCGCTGCCATGTCGAAAATGCCGTCGCGCCGGCGCAAGGCGTCGACCCCCATCTTGTTGGAATCGGGATAGACGCAGACCTCATTGGGATTGTGCTCGCCGATCATCAGATAGCGGCACGGCCCGGTGCCGCTGTTGAGGAAGGAATGACCAACCGGCCGGCCGGCGGGAAAGCAGGCATAGTCGCCGGCCTTCATCTCGTGGCGCTCCTCGCCAAGCAGCAGCGCCACCTGCCCTTCCAGGATCAGCGCGTGCTCCTCTTCGAGCATGTGGTAGTGCCGGGGCGCCAGGCGCATGCCGGGGGCCGGTGCCTCGATCAGCACGCCGACATGGTAGTCTGGCCGCCCCAGAGCGGCATGGGTCAGATGCCTGGACCGGCCGCCGAACCGCGGGCCGTCACCCTCGACCTCCCATTCGACGGCATCGCTGGCGATCGGCGGGATCGGCGCGGCCGGGGGTTTGGTGACACCGGACGTCACATCCGACGGCGACGGATCGCCGGCGGCAAGGCCGGTGTTCTCGCCGTCCCAGTAGTTGCGGGTCGCCGAGAGATCGAAGATCGCGCGGCTGCCCAGCGCGCGCACCAGCACCTTGTTGGAGGCGGTATAGACGACCACGTCGTTCGGGTTGCGCTCGCCGACGATGACATAGCGGCACGGCGCGTCGCTTGTGTTGATGAGGCAATGCCCCGCCGCGGCACCTGCCGGAAAGCAGATATAGTCGCCGGACTTCATGACATAGGCGGCGTCGCCGACATAAGCGGTGAGCGTCCCTTCGAGAATGAAGACATGCTCTTCCTCGAGGATATGGTAATGCGCCGGCGAGGTCTGCTTGCCCACCGGCAACTCCTCGATCGCCACGCCGACATGGTGGTTTTCGCCGAGAGCGGCCAATGACAAATGCCGGTAGCGCACGCCGAAGCGCGGCACATCGGACCATTCCGTCCACGGCACCTCATCCGATGCGAATGGCACGGGCGCTTTCGCTTCGTCTGCCATACGGCCTCCTGGTTCTGTCGCCCTGCCATCGTCGCAAGCCGCAGGAGCGTCCACGACAGAGCAAAGCTGCCAGCTTCCTACATCGTAGCCAAGCGGTGTTCGCCACGTTCCTGACAGAGCCCGACAGGAGCCGCTCGCTTCAACCTCGGATGGCCTTGCCGGCCTGCTGCAGCAGCTCGAACGCGGCGAAGCGCTTGGCATGCCAGCCGGCCAGCGTAGCGTCGGGATGATAGACCTCGCCGAGCTCCGACATGCCGGCCATGGCCGCCGCCACATCCTTGTATGTTCCGGCGGCGACCGCGCCCAGTATCGCCGAGCCGAGCAGCACCGGCTCCGGCGAGGTCGATGCCACCACCACCATGCCTGTCGTATCGGCCAGCAGCTGGCGCACCAGCGGGCTCTGCCCGGCGCCGCCGCTGACGACGATGGTGTCGACGGCAATGCCCTTGTCATGCTCGGCTCGCACGATCTGGCGAGCGCCGTAGCCGAGCCCGCAGACGCCGGCGACATAGAGCGCGACCAGGCTGTCGAGGCTGGTGTCGAGATCGAGCCCGGCAATCAGCGCGCGTGCGTCCGGATCGGCGAAAGGCGCGCGGTTGCCGAGGAATTCCGGCACCACATGGATGCCGCCGACCAGCGCCGGCGTTGCCGCGGCCCCGTTGCGGCTTTGCGCTTGCAGCGACAGCCAGGCGCTCAGGCTGAGGCCCTCGGCCTGCGCCTTGGCGGTCGCTTCGCCGGCCGCCGGGTGCATGCGCACCAGATGATCGATGGCCGCACCCGCCGCCGATTGACCGCCCTCGTTCAACCACAGGCCCGGCACCATGGCCGAGAAATACGGACCCCAGACCCCATCGACGAAGGCCGGCTCGGCGGTCGAGGACATGGTGCAGGCCGAGGTGCCGAAGACATAGGCCATGCGCGACAGAACACTGCCGAACTCGCCACGCGCGCCGACCGTGCCGACGCCGCCGGCATGCGCGTCGATCAGCCCGGCCGCCACCGCGGTGCCGGGGACAAGGCCCAGATCCACTGCCGCCTGCGCGGTCAGTCCGCCGCCGAGCGCGGCACCCGCAGGCACGATCTCGGTACCGATGCGGGCGAACCCCTCATCCGCAAGGGCGCCGAGGCCGATCTTGCGGAAGTAAGTCTCGTCCCAGCGGCTCTCATGCGCCAGATACGTCCATTTGCAGGTCACCGTGCATACAGATCGCGCAAGGCTGCCGGTCGCCCGCCAGGTGAGGAAGTCGGCGAGGTCCAAGAACTGCCAGGCGGCGTTGAAGGTGGCGGGCATGTTCTCGGCCAGCCACAGGAGTTTCGGCGTTTCCATCTCCGGCGAGATGACGCCGCCGACATAATTCAGCACCGCTTCGCCGCTGCGGTTGATGCGGCGCGTCTGCTCGACCGCGCGGTGGTCCATCCAGACGATGATGTTGCGTTCTGCATTGCCGGACGGGCCAACCGGCAACGGCACGCCGCCCTCGCCCAGCACCACCAGCGAACAGGTGGCGTCGAAGCCGATGCCGGCGATCGCCTCCGACGCTGTGCCGGCTTCAGCGACAGCGGTACGGGTGGCCGTGCACACCGCCCGCCAGATATCATTGCTCGACTGCTCGACAATGTCGCCAGCCTCGCGCCAGACCTCGATGTCCTGCTTGGCCGAGGCAAGCAGGTTTCCCGTGCGGTCGAACACCCCGGCCCGCGCGCTGCCGGTGCCGACGTCGATGCCGAGATAGTGGGGCATGGGGAACCTCCGGTTCAGGGAATAGGCAGTAGGCAGTAGGCAGTAGGAGATTAGTTAGTAGGGATAGGACGCGCGAAGAGTTTTTGAGCCGGCCTGTAAGACTGTGTCTACATCTTCCCTACTGCCTACTGCCTATTCGCTACTCCCTATTCGCTACTCACTTAGAGATCATTGCTCTGCGGCAAAATCACCAAATCCCGGATCGTCACGTTGCGCGGCCGGGTCAGCATGAACATCACGGCCTCGGCCACTTCGCGCGGCTGCATCAGGCCGCCGGCGGCGAGTTCTTCCTCGAGCTTGGCCTTCGGCCAGTCGTCGACCAGCGCCGTCACCACCGGACCCGGCGCCACCGCACCGACGCGCAGGCCATGCTTGGCGACCTGCCGGCGCACCGTGTGGACGAAGGCCTGCACGGCGTGTTTGGAGGCCGTGTAGATCGGCTCCCACACCACCGGGACCAGCCCGGCGATCGAGCTGGTGACGATGATGTCGCCGGTCTTGCGTTCGATCATGTGCGGCAGCACCGCCTGGATCGAGCGGAAGCAGGCGTTGATGTTGAGGTTGAGCATGCGGTCCCAGACGTCGGGATCGCCGTTCGCCACCTCGCCGCCGACATACGCGCCGGCATTGGCATGGAAGATGTCGAGCTGGCCGGCCTTCTCCAGGATTTGCGGCATCATGGTGGCGACGCTCGCCGGCTGCACCAGGTCGATCACCAGCGGGATCGCCTTGGGGCCAAGCTCGGCGCACAGTTTGGTCAGCGTCGCTTCGGCGCGGTCGACCAGCACCACGGTGGCGCCGGCCGCCAGCATGTGCCTGGCGCATTCGAACCCGATGCCTGACGCCGCGCCGGTGACGGCGGCAACTTTTCCGGACAGTTCTTCGCTCATGTCTTGCTTCCTGTTGATGGGTTCAGGCCCGGCCATGCGAGACACGCGAGCGGCGTGCCAGCGAGTCGACGATGACCGCGATGGCAAGCACGGCGCCGGTGATCATGTACCGAAGCGACGAGGACAGATCGAGCAGCGTCAGGCCGCTGGCGATCGACTGGATGACGATGATGCCGAGCAGTGCCGAATAGGCGCTGCCGCGGCCGCCGAACAGGCTGGTGCCGCCGATGACGGCCGCCGCTATGGCGTTGAGGTTGACGTCGCCGGTGCCGGCCTGCTGGCTGGCCGAGGCAAGGCGGGCCGCCGAAAGCACGCCGCCGAAAGCAGCCAGCATCGAGCACAGCACGAAGGCGCTGGAATAGATCAGCCGCACATTGATGCCGGCGCGCCGTGCCGCCTCGCGGTTGCCGCCGACCGCCGACATCGAACGGCCCCATTTCGTCCGCGTCAGCGCATAGTGCATGGCGATGACCAGCCCGACGAACAGGCCGAACATCCACGGAATGCCGCGCGCCTGGTTGAGATAGAAGACGATGATTTCGAGAATGGCCGTGATGACGATCGCCCGCGTGATGAGCCCGCCGGTCGACGGCGCCGAGAGATTGGCGGCACGGCGGCGCGCGACGGTGCGCAGGCCGGCGATCAGCATGACGATGCCGGGCAAGGCCGCCAGTCCGAAGGAAACGAACTTCGGCATCACCAGCAGCTGGCCGAAATTCACCAGGTTCGAGCCGTAGGGCAGGTTGATCGAGCCGGTCGAGCCGAGGATGTAGAGCTGCAGGCCAAGGACCGCCAGCAAGCCGGCCAGCGTCGAGACGAAGCTCGGCATGCCGAGCCGGTTGAACAGCAGCGCGTAGAGCGCGCCGATGAAGCCGCCGACGGCGATAGCGGCGAGGATGGCGAGCGCCACCGGCCAGCCCTGGTTGACCCACAGCGTGCCGACCATCGCCGAGGCAAAGCCGCTGATCGAGCCGACCGACAGGTCGATCTCGCCGACCATCAAAACGCAGACGATGCCGAGCGCGATGACGCCTACGGTCGAGCAATCGAACAGCAAATTGACCAGATTGCTGCTCGACAGGAAGATCGGGTTGATGCTGGCGAACACCGTCCAGATGATGACCAGTCCGACGATCACCGGCAACGAGCCGAGATCGCCGGAGCGGACCCGGTCGAAGAACCTGCGGATGGCGCCGCTTAAGCCGACCTCATGCTTGACCCGCACATCGGCGCGGTCGAGCTGCGGTGCGACTGGGGCAGCTTGTTGCACGTCGCGGTTCATGGGCGTGGCTCCTGGGTCTGATCCTGCCGGGGAGTTTGCTGGGACTGTCTGCGCTCGGCGCGCCGCGACACCGAATTGTTCGACGCGCCGGTGATGGCGCTGACCAGTTCCTGGTTCGAGGCATCGGGGGAGAAGATGCCGTTGTTGCGGCCAAGCCGCAGCACGACAATGCGGTCGGCGACAGCGCGCACGTCTTCCATATTGTGGCTGATGATGACGACGCCGAGGCCACGGTCGCGCACGCGCTCGATCAGATTGAGCACTTCCGCCGTCTGCGCCACACCGAGCGCCGCCGTCGGCTCGTCGAGCAAGATGAGCTTGGGTTCGAGCAGCAGCGAGCGGGCGATCGCCACCGTCTGGCGCTGGCCGCCCGACAGTGAGGCGACGACTTCGCGGACACTGGGGATGCGCGCCGACAGCTCGTTGAGCAGCGTCCAGGCGCGGACTTCCATCGCCACCTCGTCCAGCCGCAGCGGGCTGAGCTCGCGGCCGAGGAAAATGTTGGCGACGATGTCGAGGTTCTCGCACAGCGCCAGGTCCTGGAACACGGTGGCGATGCCGAGCGTCAGCGCCGCACTCGGGTCGGCCAGCGTCACCTGCTTGCCGCGATAGCTGATGCTGCCCGAGCTCGGCTGATGCACGCCGGCAAGGATCTTGACCAGCGTCGACTTGCCGGCGCCATTGTCGCCGACCAGCGCCACCACTTCGCCGGCATGGACGTCGAGATCGATGTCGGTGAGCGCCGAGACGGCGCCGAAATGCTTCGAAATGCCGCGCAGGCTGAGCACCAGCTCGCCTGTCGGAACCGGTCCGTCCGGGGTGTCAATCATGCCAGAGACCTTTCAAAAACCGGTTCGAGGATTGAGCGCTGTCTGGCCACCGCGCGGGTGGCCAGACAGCGGAGCGGGCAAGGGTCGCGGTCAGTTCCCGATGCCCAGCTTCTTGCAGCCTTCCGCGTAACGATCGACGCAGAGTTCGGCCGCGGTGTTGATCTTCTTGTCGATGATCTCGGCCTTCAGGTTTTCCTGCGTCACCACCGCCGGCGTGAACAGCTGCGAGGGCGTGTCGTACAGCGTCATCTCGGCCTTCGGCGTCTCACCCGAAAGCAGCTTGATGGCGACGTTGGCGGCAGCCGCCGCCACGATCTCGCTCGGCTTGGAGATGGTGTTGTACTGGTCGCCGGCAATGATCAGCTGCAGTGCCGCGATCGTCGCGTCATTGCCGGTCACCGGCGGCACCGGATCGACGCCGGCGGCCTTGAAGGCCGCGATGGCGCCGCCACCGGTGCCATCGTTGGCCGCGACCACGCCGAGTATCTTCGGACCGAAGCGGGTGATCTGGCCGCCGGCCCACTGCTGCGCCTTCGGCGGAGCCCATTCCGGCGTGTCGTATTCGGCCAGGATTTTGTAGCCGCTATTGTCGAGACCTTCGTGGATGCCCTTCTTGATCAGGCCTGCCGCCGCGTCGGTCGGCGAGCCGTTGATCTGCAGGACGCCGCCGGTCGCCGGATCGACCTTCAGCGCCTTCAGGTGCTCGACCAGCGAGTCGGCGATGGCCTTGCCGATGCCTTCATTGTTGAACGAGACATAGAAGTCGGCCGGTGCCGTCGGGATCGGCCGGTCATAGGCGATGACCTTGATGCCCTGGCTCTGCGCCAGCTTGACCAGCGAGGCGGCGGCGGTCGAGTCGACCGGGTCGAGCACGATCGCCTTGGCGCCCTGCGAGATCACCGAGTTGAACTGCTGCTGCTGGCGCGAGGCGTCGGCATCGGCGTTCTGGTAGAGCACCTTGCAGCCAGGGCACAGCTTCTTCATCTCGGCGGCGAAGCCGGGATAATCGTGCTGCTCGTAGCGGGTCGAGGCCTGGTCGGGCATGAGGAAGGCGACGGTTGCGTCGGTGACGGGCTCGGCAAAGGCGGCCGTGCCGCCGAGGAGAGAGAGTGCGAGCGCTGCCGCACTGGTCGATTTCCAAGCAAATCTGGTCATTCGAATGTCTCCGTTTCAAAAAATGGTTTCACGAAACCTGAACGCCACGTGGCGCCAGCTTGACTTCAAGTCCGACTGTTGCGAGGAGTGCGATCTGCGCCTCTCTGACGGATCTGCCTCGATCCCCAGCCAGCCGCGAACGTATCCTCCTGGGCATGATCGAAGGCGATCAGCCCGTATTGCTGGATTTCAGGACAAGCGATCTCCAGCACGGGGCGCATTGAGCGCACACCGCGTTATTCCTTCCCTAAGTCTCGGCTCCTCCCGGTTCCTCCCTGTTAGGCGGCAATCTCCGCATTGATGTTTTCCGCCAGCAACGCCCTGAAACGCGAAGGCGACATGCCCTTTTGCGCCAGGAACCGGCGGTTGAAGTTCGAGATATTGTTGTAGCCGGCGGCGTAGCAGATCTCGGTGATCGACATCTGGCCTTCGCTCATTAACAGCTGGCAGGCGAGGTTGATGCGCAGCCGGTTGACATATTCCACCAGCGCCATACCGGTGTGGCGACGGAAGCTGCGCGAAAACGCGCTGGGGCTGCGCCCGGCGATTTCGGCGAGGTCGCCTTCGCTGAACGGCTCGGTCAAATGCCCATTGATGTAGGCCAGCGCCTTGTTGATGCCCGCCGACATGAAACCGGAGGGATCGGGAAGATAACCGGCGCTGGTCAGCGTGCGCACATCGCTGGCTCGGCTCAAAATGTCCAGCACGCCCATGAACAGCGAGAGGCGGCGCACGCCCTGCGCCTCGACCAGTTCGGCAAGCAGCGGTGCGGCAAGCTCGGCCGTCGCCGGCGAGAACAGCGCGCCGCGACGGCTGATTTCCAGGATACCGGCGCAGGCGGCGAGTTCGGGAAGGGCCGCCGTCGATTCGGCGATGAATGCTTCCGAGAACTGGACGACACGTCCGCGTAGCGGCACGCTTTCGCCCGGCGGCACGTCGCTGACCCAGTTGTGCGGCAGATTGGGGCCGGTGAGCACCAGATTGCCCGGCTCGAACTCACCGATAAAGTCGCCCACGAAGTAGCGGCCGGTGGTGGCGACGACCAGGTGGATCTCGTATTCAGGGTGGAAGTGCCAACGCACGGTGCGGAAGGGATAGCCGTGAGCCCACGCCTTGAACGACTCACCGTGTCTGATCTGGACGACTTCCAAGTCCGGATTCATGCCTGTTCCTCCCGACACCGGTCCAGTCATGCGACCAGTTGCAGTGTCCTCTCCGCAGGCCGCGTATGCCGCTCTCTGCAGTGATCAAAGCTTAGGCGGCAATCCCTGCCGCCGCCACCACGGTCTGTCCATCTGACCGATACTTTTTTGACGTTTTTGTGGTCAAGAGAACGGCTGCTGGGAAAGATGCCTCCGGCTGTAAAGCCGCCAAGGCACCCGGAGCCCATGGCTGACGGTTTCTTCGAACCATCGGCAACGCCCGGATCGGTCATGCGTCGTCGTCACCTCACCTCGTGCAGCGCACCATTCGCTACCGCTGCGGGCGGCGACACCATATCCGGCACGAGTATGTCGTTGCGGCGCGCGAAGGTGACCAGGGTGGCCCGCACCGTCTCCGGGTCGATCTCACCGGCGATGCCGGCCTTGCAAGCGTTGAGCGCGACGGCATGAGCGCCGTTGCGGCTGGCGGTCGGCCAGTCCTGAAGCAGGGCATAGGCCTCCATCACGCTGTCGATCTTCCTCGGAAAACCCATTCCGACCAGAAGGGTGACCGGTTCCTCAAACTGCCCGCGATTCATGGCTTGTGCCTCCTCTCGATTGTGCAGGACCTGCGGCGGACCGAAGACCGAAGAGCGCGGCCCGCCGGGGATAGGGTGGATGGGGCTGGACGTCTTGTATCGAGGATTGAATAGCCGCTTCGGCGCCGCCGATCGCGCCCGGATCGCCGCCCAGTTCGGTCCTGGCAGGCTCGATCCGGTCAGTTCGATCTTGGCCGGCCCGATATTGGCAGCGCCAAGCGACGGAACGCATCGGCCCGGCGCCGGCAGCGCCCTGTGCGCCTTCACCAGCGCCTCCAGCCAAGCGACGACGGCAAGCGGAGACGGATTGCGGCCATCAAGCCAGGACGCGACCTCGCTTTGCGGACGGCCAAGTTCGGCCGCCAGGTCGCCCGCCTCCCATCTCAGAATTTTCAGGCATTCACGCAACCGGCCCGCAATCACGTCTCCACCTCCACAACAGCAATGTTTTCGTCGCACGCAACAGAACGAAGATCGCTAAACAGCGATCGCCAATTCAGCCGCCGACGGATGCCCCGGCGGCCGCCGACACCTGCTGCGCGGCAAGGAACATCAGCGTCGACGCCGCGGTACGCCGGTTCCAGCCGGCGGTTTCGGCCATGTCGAGCAGCCGTGCCAGCAGCGGCTGCAGCGCGCTCCTGCATTCGGTCTCGTAGGCCAGGAATTCCTTTGCCTGATGCGTCGGCGCCGGTACGGATCCGAGGCCAGCCATTGCGTCCATGTCTACCTCCACTTTTCTTCGACTGATGCCCGCTCCCCGCGGGGAGCGGGCGGATTGGCCGCGACCTCAGAAGTCCATACCGGCGCCGGCCGGCATGGCCGGGGTGGCGGGTTCCTTCTTCGGCTTCTCGGCCACCATCGCTTCGGTGGTCACGAGCAGGCCGGCGACCGATGCCGCGTCCTGAAGAGCCGCGCGTACCACCTTGGCCGGATCGATCACGCCCTGGCCGAAGAGATCGCCGAATTCGTTTGTCTGGGCGTTCCAACCCCAGCCGAACTCGCTCCTCTCGCGCAGCTTGCCGACGATGATCGAGCCCTCCGCGCCTGCATTCTCGGCGATCTGGCGGACCGGCGTTTCGATGGCGCGGCGCACGATCTCGACTCCGGTTCGCTGGTCCGCATTGTCGGTCTGCACGGCATCGAGCGCCTTGGCGGCCCTCAGCAACGCAACGCCGCCGCCGGGCAGCACGCCCTCCTCCACCGCGGCGCGAGTCGCGTGCAATGCGTCGTCGACGCGGTCCTTGCGCTCCTTGACCTCGACCTCCGTCGAGCCGCCGACGCGGATGACGGCGACACCACCGGCGAGCTTGGCCAGCCGCTCCTGCAGCTTCTCGCGATCATAGTCGGAAGTCGTCTCCTCGATTTGCGCCTTGATCTGGGCAATGCGGCCCTGGATCTCTTCCTTGCGCCCGACACCGTCGACAATGGTGGTGTTCTCCTTCTCGATCACCACCTTCTTGGCGCGACCCAGCATCTGCAGCGTCACATTCTCGAGCTTGATGCCGAGATCCTCGCTGATCGCGGTGCCGCCGGCAAGGATGGCGATATCCTCCAGCATGGCCTTGCGGCGATCACCGAAGCCCGGTGCCTTGACGGCCGCGACTTTGAGGCCGCCGCGCAGCTTGTTGACGACGAGCGTCGCCAGCGCCTCGCCCTCGACGTCCTCGGCGATGATCAGCAGCGGCTTGGAAGCCTGCACCGCGGCTTCGAGCACGGGCAGCATCGCCTGCAGGTTGGAGAGCTTCTTCTCGTGGATCAGCACATAGGGCTCGTCGAGCTCTACGCGCATCTTGTCCTGGTTGGTGATGAAATAGGGCGAGAGATAGCCGCGGTCGAACTGCATGCCTTCGACAATTTCGAGTTCGGTCTCGGCGGTCTTGGCTTCCTCGACTGTGATCACCCCTTCATTGCCGACCTTTTCCATCGCCTGGGCGAGGAAGCGGCCGATCTCGGCATCGCCATTGGCCGAAATGGTGCCGACCTGCGCGATTTCGTCGTTCCTGGTCACGTTGCGGGCATTGGCCTTCAGCTCGGCCACCACCGCCTCCACGGCCTTGTCGATGCCGCGCTTCAGGTCCATCGGGTTCATGCCCGAGGCCACGGCCCTGGCACCTTCCTTGACGATGGCCTGCGCAAGCACGGTCGCCGTCGTGGTGCCGTCGCCGGCGATATCACTGGTCTTGGACGCCACCTCACGCACCATCTGCGCGCCCATGTTCTCGAACTTGTCCTCGAGTTCGATCTCCTTCGCCACCGTCACACCGTCCTTGGTGACGCGCGGCGCGCCGAACGACTTGTCGATAACGACGTTGCGCCCCTTGGGGCCGAGCGTCACCTTCACCGCGTTGGCGAGGATGTCGACGCCGCGCAGCATCTTCTCGCGCGCTTCGGTATGGAATTTCACCTCTTTGGCAGCCATTGGATCACTCCTTCATCTCGGCGGCATTCGTTGACTGGTTGGATTTCGAAGAAGCCATCATGCAGCCTTCTTCACTTGCTCGGCCTGCTCGATCACGCCCATCACGTCGCTTTCCTTCATGACGAGCAGATCCTGACCGTCGAGCCGGATCTCGGTGCCGGACCATTTGCCGAACAGGATGCGGTCGCCGACCTTGACGTCGAGTTCGACAAGCTTGCCGCCGTCGTCGCGTGCGCCGGGGCCCACGGCGAGCACTTCGCCTTCCTGCGGTTTTTCCTTGGCGGTGTCGGGGATGATGATGCCGCCGGAGGTCTTCTCCTCGGCTTCGATGCGGCGGACCAGAATACGGTCATGCAATGGACGGAACGCCATGTCGTTCTCCTCATGGACAAACAGATTTTTGCGGTTCCTTCGCGCCGAACCGGCAATATCGGACCGGTGCGGAACGCTGCGACCCTTCATCAGGCATCGCGGCGCATATCGAGCTAGTTTTGCCGGTTTTCGGTTTCAAGAGCCCGGCGAAAAAAATTAGCACTCGAGCACTGCGAGTGCCAAAAGCCTGTTAACGCAGGGTTATTTCGCGAGGGACGCCGGGCCGCCGCTTGAATTTTCTGCCACCATCCAACAAATTATCTCCCGCCGGCGCCATCGCGGGCGCCGGAACCGCTTACCCTCCCAAGGAGTTGTTCGCAGACGGAGCACATCGATGGAACGACAGACTTATTCACCGATCACTTCCACCCCGGCCGCCGAAACATCCGACCTCGCGCTTGACCGCCTGCTCCAGCCGGCCAGCCATTTCAACCATCCCGAAGAGGTGCTGAGCGACGACACACTCGACCTGCTGGAAAAGCGCGCGATCCTGTCTTCCTGGGCGTCGGATGCCTGCGCCGTCTATTCCATGCCGGCACTGCGCCAACCACCGGGCGCCAGGCAACCGGTGTCGTTCGACCAGATCATGGACGCGCTGTTCAAGCTCGACGGCGACGCCTCGGCGCCACCTCAGCCGCCCTGCGAGTTCCCTCACCTCTTCGACAGGCCGGGTGCCTGATATCCGACAGAAAGGAGTAACGAATGGTCGCGAGCGTCAGCAAGGAATTCCGCCTCCAGATGGAGGGCTATGGCCTGACCACGGCAGAGATTCATTATCGCCTGCCCGACCATCCGAGCTTGCTTCAGCTCTATGTCTGGCAGGACTATGATCTCGCCCCGGCATTTCCCGAACTCAAGGGCTTTCTCCATTATTGGGAGCGCGAGCTCGACGGCCCGCTGCACTCGGTCCGCGTCGCTCACCACCGGCTCATCCAGCCGTCGGAATGGCGCGCCGTCGACGGCATCATCGCCATCCACTAGGGTATGCTTGGCCATTCGGGTGGCGGCGCGCCCTCGTTTCGTCGGGCGCGATGCCGGTGACAAGGCTATCCCGCAAACCTTGCCGCCGTCCACGCGCCGGCCGCCGCGTTCGAATCCACCGCCGCCGCGACGAACTTCACGCCGCGGGCGCCGTCGACGACATCGGGCACCTGTGCCGCACGAGCTGCATCCACGACCGCGCCCGAGCGATGGGCGCGGATGATGTCGGCGGCGTCGCGGTAGAAATTGGCGAAGGCCTCGATATAGCCCTCCGGATGCGCTGCCGGCATGCGCGAGACACGCTGGCTTTCAGCGGTCGAGCCATGGCCGCCGCGCACCAGCGTGCGGGTTTCCTCGCCATAGCGGGAGAGGCGCAGTTCCTCCGGCCGCGCGCCCGACCATTCGAGCCCGGCTTTGTCGCCATAGACGAGCACCGAGAGATCATTGTAGTGGCCGGGTGATGTCTGGCTGGCGAGGATGGTGCCGCGCGCGCCGCCGGTCCAGCGCATCAGCACATGCGCGTTGTCGTCGAGCCGGCGTCCCGGCACGGCGGTGAAAAGATCGGCCGACACCGCCTCGGCCTCGCAGCCCGAGATGAAGCTCGCGAGGTTGAAGGCATGCACGCCGATATCGGCCAGCACAGCCGACTGCCCGGCGCGCGCCGGATCGGTGCGCCACTCCGCCTGCTTCTGGCCCTCGGCGTCAATCGGTTTGGTCAGCCAGTCCTGGATATACGAACCATGCACCGACACGATCCGCCCAAGCTCGCCCGCCGCCACCATTTCGCGAGCCTGCCGCACCATTGCGTAGCCGGTGTTGTTGAGGGTGACGACGAAGCGACGCTTTTTCGCCTTCGCGAGTGCCACCAGCGCTTCGGCGTCGGCCAGCGTCGTCGACAGCGGCTTGTCGCAGATCACGTCGATGCCTGCTTCGAGAAAAGCGGTCGCGATCGGCGCGTGCAAATGATTGGGCGTGACGATGACCACCGCCTCGATGCCATCCGGCCGCGCGGCTTCTGCCTTTGCCATGATGCGATAGTCGGCGTAGCTGCGCTCCGGCGCGATGCCGATCTCGGCGGCCGAGGCGGCAGCGTTCTCCGGATCGGAGGACAGCGCGCCGGCCACCAGCGCGATCTGGTCGTCAAGGCGCATGGCCAGCCGATGCACGGCGCCGATGAAGGCACCACGGCCGCCACCCACCATGCCGACCCGCAAACGTTGGCGCGTCGATCCATCCGATGTTGCATAGACCATTTTCAAACTCCTCCCGGCAGGTGCAACCCCATGAGGCCGCTAGCACTTTCGAACACAATTTCCAATTTGCATATTGTAAAACGATCGTGCCGCGCTAGCCTGAAATCATGAGTGGGGCAGGCAAAAGATCCGGTCGATCCAGCGCCGACGAGGCGGCGACGCGCAAGCGCGGACGCTCGCTGGCCGCCCTCGGTTACATCCAGCCGCAGACCTATGAGGAACTGCGCGCGGTGCTGTCTTCAGGCACCGTGCATTTCCCCAAGCGGCTGCGCCAGGTCGCCATCTTCCTGTGGCAGCATCCGAGCGATGTCGCGCTCGGCACCATCGCGCAGGTGGCGGCGCAGGCCGGCGTCCAGCCGTCGACGCTGGTGCGGTTTGCCCAGATCTTCGGCTATGCCGGGTTTTCCGATTTCCAGGGTCTGTTCAAGGACCACGTCAAGGGATCGTGGCCGGAAGGGCGCGGCGAGCAACGGACCGAGGCCGAACCCAACCTGCATTTCCTGCACGGCATGGTCGGCGCCTCGCAGGCTTCGCTTGGCCGCATCGAGAGCGGCTTCGACGTCGAGAGTTTCGAGAAGATGGTGGCGCTGCTGGCGGCCGCCGACCTGATCTATGTCATCGGCTCCAAACGCGCCTTCCCCGTCACCACTTACCTGTCGCTGACGCTGTCGCAACAAGGCGTGCGCAACGTGCTGGTCGACAATGTCGGCTCCTCGGCACTCGACCAGCTCGGCTGCATCGGCAGGCAGGATGCCGTGTTGGCAGTCTCTTTCAGCCCCTACAATTCGATCACGCCCGACCTCGTCGCGGTGGCGCATGAGCGCAGGGCCCGCATCGTCACCATCACCGACAGCACCTTCAGCCCGCTGGTCCGGCTGTCGGACAGCTGGCTGGAAGTGGTGGAATCGGACTTCGGCGGCTTCCGCTCGCTGGCCGCGTCGCTAGCGGTCGGCATGGCGCTGGTCCATGGCGTCGTCGCGCGGCGCAGCAAATGAGGCGCTGCTGGCACAATTGACTATCGGGAATTGACGTTCCATATTTCTAAAAATAGAAACTTTGTTCCGGGGAGGAGGAGTGAAGATTCAAGTCAAAGGCAAGGTGGCGCTGGTGACTGGCGCGACGCAAGGGATCGGCCGCGCCATCGCCGAGACGCTGGCGCGCTCCGGCGCGGCTGGCCTGCTGGTCACCGGGCGCGAGAAGACTCGTGGCGACGCCGTGGCGGCGGAGCTTTCGCAGCTCGGCACACCGACGATGTTCGTCGCCGCCGACCTCGCCGACCCGGCAACCCCTGCCCTGTTGGCGCAAGCCTGCGTCGACCGCTTCGGCCGCATCGACGCGCTGGTCAACGCCGCCGGCCTGACCGACCGCGCCTCCTTCCTCGATGCCGATCTCGACGACTGGGCCTCGCTGTTCGCGGTCAACGCACGCGCACCGTTCTTCCTCATGCAAGCGGCCATCGCCGATATGAAGAAGCGCGGCCAGGGCGGCGCGATCGTCAACATCCTGTCGATCAACGCCCATTGCGGCTCGCCGGAGCTTGCCGTCTATTCCGCCAGCAAGGGCGCGCTGGCGACGCTGACCAAGAACGCCGCCAATGCCCACCGTTTCGACCGCATCCGCGTCAACGGCATCAATGTCGGCTGGACCGACACGCCGGCCGAGCGCGTCATGCAGGCCGAGACGCTGGGCAATGGTCCCGGCTGGCTCGATGCCGCCAACGCCTCCCAGCCCTTCGGCCGTCTGTTTTCTACGAACGACATCGCCAACCTTGCCGGCTTCCTGCTTTCCGACGCGGCCGGGCCGATGACCGGAACGCTGATCGACCAGGAACAGTGGGTGATCGGGGCGAACAGATGAACGCCCTCGAAACGCTCAGCCCGGCATTGCTGGAGAGGCTTCCCGCGGCTGTCCAGACACCGTCCTACGACCGTACAGTCCTCGCACCCGGCATGGCGCATCTCGGCGTCGGCGCCTTTCATCGCTGCCACCAGGCAGAGTACACCGACGACCTCTTGTCGATCCGGTTCGACCGCTGGGGCGTGATCGGCATCAACATCCGCCCACCAGGCCTCGCCGACACGCTCGGCCGGCAAGGCGGCCTCTATACCAGGCTGATCCGCGACAACAGCCTCATCGAGGCACGTGTCATCGGCAGCATCGTTGGGGTGGTCGACAGCCAGGCCAGTGCCGCGCCGGCGCTACATGTGCTGTCCTCGCGCGACATCGATCTGGTGACGCTGACGGTGACCGAGAAAGGCTATTGCCACATCCCATCGAGCGGCGAACTCGATTCTCGCCACCCCGACATCGTCCATGACCTCGCCAATCCCGCAACGCCACGCAGCGTGCCCGGCCTATTGGCGCGGGCGCTGGAGCTGCGCAGGGCGACGCATGGGCGGCCGTTGACGCTGCTCTCCTGCGACAACATCCCGGCCAACGGCATCATCCTTGCCAATGTGGTGCGGGCTTTTGCCGAGCGGCGCGGCAATGGCCTGGCCGAGTGGATCGAAGCCAACGCCGCTTTCCCCTCGGCCATGGTCGATCGCATCGCGCCGGCGGTGACGCAGGATGATGTCGACAGCGTCGAGCAGTGGTTCGGTTACCGCGATGCCGCCGTTGCCGTCGGCGAGCCGTTCCGGCAATGGGTGATCGAGCACAAATTCGCCGGCCGCGTGCCGCGCTGGGATCTCGTCGGGGCCAGCTTCGTCGACGACGTCACGCCGTTCGAGCATCTCAAGATGCGGGTGCTCAACGGCGCCCAGACGACGCTCGCCACGCTCGGCGTTCTGGCCGGCCTCGAACACACATCAGATGCCATGGCCGACCCCCTGCTGGCCGCCTTCGTGCGACGCATGCTTGTCGAGGAAACGCTGCCGACGCTGGGGACGGTACCGGGCATCGAGCCGCTGGCCTATGTCGAGCAAAGCCTCGGCCGCTTGCGCAACACCGCGATCCGCCACCGCAACCACCAGATCGCCACGGACGGCTCGCAGAAGATCGTGCAGCGCCTGCTCAACCCGATCCGCGACCGCTTGAGCCAAGGCGAAAGCATCGGCCTGCTTTCGGTGCCGGTCGCCGGCTGGATGGCCTACCTGATCCAGGCCTCGGCGCGGTTCGGCAGGCGTTGGCCGGTGTCGGACCCCTTTGCCGGCAAGGTCGCCGCGATCGCCGACGCAACCGGCGACGATGCGCAGGCGCTGGCCGCCGGCATCCTTGCCATCGACACGATTTTCGACCCCGGCCTTGCCGCGAACGATATTTTCCGCAGGGCCGTCACATCAGCGCTTGGCGAACTGCTATCGGACGATCCGATGGCGGCCGTCAGGCACAGTCTTGAACAAGCTGACGCCTCACGGTTGAAGCGGCGCGCGCAATCGGCATAGTGGAAGTCGGTCGTGAATTCACAACCAGGGGAGGCAGCATGAAACTTGGAGTGCTCACCGCACCGTTCGCGGAGACGCCGCTTGGCGAGGTCGCCGGCTGGGCAAGCGCGGCCAGCTTCGAGGCGCTGGAAATCGCCTGCTGGCCGAAATCCTCCGGCGCCAGCCGCCGCTATGCCGGCACAAGCCATATCGACGCCGCCTCGACTTCCGCCGCACAGGCGAATGAGATCGTCGCCTCGCTGGCGGAAAAGAATCTCGCCATCTCCGGCCTCGGCTACTACCCCAACCCGCTGCATCCCGATGCCGCCCACCGCAAAGCGGTCATCGCCCATCTGAAGAAGGTGATCGTGCTGGCAGCCAATATGGGCGTGCCTGTCGTCAACACCTTCTGCGGCGGCGATGCGTCGAAGACCGTCGACGTCAACTGGCAGGAGGCGCTAAAGGTCTGGCCTGAAATCGTCGCTTATGCGCGCGACCATGGCGTCAAGCTCGCCTTCGAGAACTGCCCGATGATCTTCAGCTATGACGAGTGGCCGGGCGGGCACAACATCGCCTATTCGCCGCAGGTCTGGCGCCGCATCCTCGAAACCTGGGGCGGCGATGTCGGCATGAATTTCGACCCGTCGCACCTGGTCTGGCAGATGATCGACCAGGCTCGTTTCATCAGGGAATTCGGCCCCTATATGCTGCATGTCCACGCCAAGGACCTGATGATTGATCATGATGGTTTGTACGAGCGCGGAATCCTGTCTTCCGGCATAGGCTGGCAGGTGCCGCGCATGCCGGGGCTGGGCGATGTCGACTGGAGCAGCTTCTTCTCCGGCCTCTACCGTGCCGGCTATGACGGCCCCATCATCATCGAGCACGAGGATCGGCGATTTGAAGGCAGCGACGATCAGGTCAAGCGGGGTTTCCTGCTCGCCCGCGACGTGCTGCGTCCCTTCGTCAAATGACGGCGGAAATACAGGTCGACAAAGACATGTAGAGAACAACGAGTTGAAGCGCAGCGCCTGAATTTCTGTATAAGCGTTGCGCTTCAACGACTTGGAACTGAACTAAAAAACAATGTGGAGGAAGTCTGAAATGACGAAAATACTGACCACGGTCCCACTGCTTGCGGGTGCTGCCTTGCTGGCCTCGGTGGGCGTCTCGTCCGCCGCTGGCAAATACACGATCGGCATCTCCAACACCGTGCAGGGCAATGGCTGGCGCGAGGAGATGGTCTGCGCCATGAAGGCACAGGCGCTGGCTTCCGGCGAGGTCGCCAAGCTCAACATCGCCCACCGCAACACGGATGCCGCCGGCCAGCTTGAAGACATCCGCAACCTGATCAGCGCCAAGGTCGACGCCATCGTCGTCAATCCCGCCGATCCGGCCGGCATCAAGGCGGGCCTCGAGGAAGCCACCAAGGCCGGCATCGTCGTCGTCGCGGTCGACCAGGCGGTCACCGAACCGTCGGCCTACATCATCTCCAATAATCAGGAACAGTACGCCTATCTCGGCGCCAAGTGGCTGTTCGGCCAGATGGGCGGCAAGGGCGACGTGTTCTACATGCGTGGCGCGGCCGGCGCTTCCGCCGACAGCGATCGTGACAAAGGCTTCAAGAAGGCGCTGGCCGAATTCCCCGACGTGAAGGTCGCGCAGGAAGTCTTCACCGGCTGGCAGCAGGATCAGGCCAAGCAGCAGATGCTGTCCTTCCTCGCCACCGGCACGCCGATCAACGGCGTGTGGACCTCCGGCATCGACAACGTCATCGTCGACGCGCTGGTCGAATCGCAGGCCCCGCTGGTGCCGGTGGTCGGCGCCGACAATGCCGGCTTCGTCGGCCAGCTGAGCTCGGTCAAGGACCTCGTCGGTGCGGCGGTGACCAATCCCGGCTCGATCGGCGGCGCCGGCGTGACGCTCGCCCTGCAGATCCTCGACGGCAAAAAGCCGGCACAGCAGACCGTGCTAGTCGAGCCGCAACTGTGGGAGAACGCCACCGAGGAAGGCAAGGCCAAGTTGAAGGCCGCCGCCGATCCATCGCTCAGCCCGGAATGGCCGGTCTCGATCTCGATCCCCGACTGGACGACGTATACCAAGGAACAGATCGTGGCGTGCAAGGGGCCGGGCGAGTAAGAACCGCGCTTCTGCCTTCTCCCCTTGTGGGAGAAGGTGGATCGGCGCGCAGCGCCGAGACGGATGACGGGTGTTCCAGCGGAGTGAGACGTCGGCATTCCCTGAAATACCCCTCATCCGACCTCGCTTCGCGAGGCCACCTTCTCCCACAAGGGGAGAAGGCAGAGCCTCTCAGCAGTACGCCGCGCGCAAGCCTGGCGTACTGCTGGGTTAAACAGGCCACAGAAATCGAGACCCAAACCATTTGACCAGCAACTCCCTCCTCGACGCGTCAGGCGTCGCCAAGCATTACGGCGCCGTTGCAGCCCTTCGCAACGCGTCGCTCTCCGTGCTGCCGGGCGAAGTGCACGCGCTGATGGGCGCCAATGGCGCCGGCAAGTCGACGCTGGTGAAGATCCTGACCGGCGCCATATCAGCCAATGCCGGCCGCATCCTGATCCGTGGCGAGGCCCGCGACATACGCTCGCCCGCCGCCGCGCGCCGCGCCGGCCTGCTGCCCGTCTACCAGGAGCCGTCGCTGATCCCCGATCTCGACGTGCTGTCCAATCTGCGGCTGACCGGCACGCCGGTCGAACCGTTCCGCGCCTGGGTGCGCGAACTCGGCATTCCCGACCTCGATATCCGCGACACCGCGCGCGACATTCCGCTGGCCGTGCTGCGCGTGCTCGACTTGGCGCGCGCGCTGGCCGTCGAGCCCGATGTGCTGCTTCTCGACGAGATGACGGCAGCCTTGCCCGCCAACCTCGCCGAAAAGGTGCTGGAAGTCGTGCGCCGCCAGGGCGACAGCGGCCGCGCCGTGATCTTCATTTCCCACCGCTTCGTCGAGATCTCGGCACTCTGCGACCGCGCCACCGTGCTGCGTGACGGCGAGACAGTCGGCGTCGTCGATATCGTGCCCGGGGTCGAGGAAAAGATCGTCGAGCTGATGCTCGGCACCCGCATCGTCAAGACCCACGTCGCCGCCCGCAGCGCCGGCCAGAAGGCAGCGTCCGCCCCTGCCCGGCCGCGTCTGGCCGTGCGCAATCTGCGCGTCGGCACCAAGCTCAACGACGTCTCCTTCGATCTCGCCGATGGCGAGGTCGCCGGCGTCGTCGCGCTCGAAGGCCAGGGCCAGGACGAATTGTTCGCGGCGCTGGCCGGCTCGATCCGGCCATCTGGCGGCACGATAGAGGTCGATGGTAGCCCGGTGAAATTCTCGCACCCGATCGACGCCATCCGCGCCGGCATCGCCTATGTGCCGGGCGATCGCGCCGAGGCGCTCGCCATGCAGCGCTCGGTGCGCGAGAACATCGCGCTGCCCTTCAGCGCCGCGCCGCGCAACTGGGGGCCGATCAACATGCGCCGGGAGCGCACGAAAGTGGTCAGCGCCATCGAGCGCCTGCAGATCGACACCCGCGCCCAAGGCGAGGTGCAGCGCCTGTCCGGCGGTAACCAGCAGAAGGTGACCATCGCCCGCTGGATCGCCGCGGATGCCCGCACTATCCTGTGCTTCGACCCGACGCGCGGCATCGATGTCGGCACCAAGCAGGAAATCTACAAATTGGTGCGTGAGCTTGCCGGCCACGGCAAGTCGGTGCTGTTCTACACATCCGAGCTGGAAGAGGTGCAGCGTGTCTGCGACCGCGTCATCGTCATCTTCGGTGGCCGCGTCGTCGACATTTTCCCTGTTGAGGAGGCCGACGAGCCGGCGCTGATGCGCGCCGCCTATGGCCTGCCACGTGGCGCCAAGGCCGATATCGGCATTCTGGCCGATCCCACGTCGAGCACTTCGGAGCCGACCGCGCCGGGGGCGGCGCCATGAGCCGCCACTTCTTGCGCCGCCGGGGCTGGGTCGCCGGCCTATTCGCCCTCTTCGTCGCCCTGTTCATCATCACAAAGCTGATCCAGCCGGCCTATGGCAGTGGCGATTTCGGTTCGCTCGCGCGAGCGGTTTTGCCTTACGCCTTTGCGGTGGCCGCGCAGACCGTGGTCGTCATCGCCGGCGGCATCGACCTGTCGGTCGCCGCCATGATGGCGCTGACCAGCGTCACCGCCGCCTCGATGATGGCCGGCGCCCCGGAAGAATACGCGCTGTTCGTGGTGCCTTTCGTGCTCGCCATGGGTTTCATGCTCGGCGCCGTCAACGGCATGCTGATCGTCGTCACCCGCGTGCCCGACATCGTTGTCACGCTCGCCACCCTGTTCGTGCTGCAGGGCGCTGCTCTGCTGGTGCTCGACGCACCGGGCGGTGCTGCCGCCGAATGGCTGAAGGCGCTGATCTCGGGCACCGTGCCGATACCCGGCCTGCCCGACAGTATCGACGCCTGGCTGCCGAAGGCACTGCTGCTGCTGGTCGTCTGCCTCTGCACCATCTGGATCCCGATCAGGCGCTCACGCCTCGGCCTTTCCATCTACGCGATCGGCTCGAGCGAGCTGGCGGCGTTCCGCAGCGGCGTGCCGGTCAAGCGCACCCGCATCATCGCCTACGCGCTGTCCGGCCTGTTCGCGGCCATGGGCGGGCTGGCACTGACCATGAGCACCGGCATCGGCGCGCCCATTCCCGGCCCCTATCTCTTGGCCAGCGTGGCGGCGGTGGTGCTGGGCGGCGTGGCGCTTGGCGGCGGCAAGGGCGGCCTGCTTGGCCCCATCGTCGCCGTCTTCGTGCTGCGGCTGGTGCGCACCGACCTGACGCTGCTTGCCATCGACCCCAACGTCACCGCCATCATCGAAGGCGCCATCATGGTCGCCGTGGTGATGTTCGGCGCGTTTATTACGATGCGGGGGCGGCAACAATGAGCACCACCGCGATCACTCCCCAATCCGTGCCACGGGGCCGCCGCGTCAAACGCTTCATGGCTGACCGGCCGCTGATCCCGCTGATCATCCTGCTCGTCATCCTGGTGGTGATCCTGCAGATCCTGCGCCCCGGCATCGTCAACGAGCGCTGGATCGCCAACACCATCAAGTTCGCCATCCCCCTGGCGATCCTCGCCGGCTGCCAGACCATGACCATGCTGACCGGCGGCATCGACCTGTCGGTCGGCACGGTGGCGACGATGAGCGCCTTCATCATGGCGACGCAAGTGGTCAACCAGGACCCGGCGGTGGCCTTCCTGCTGGCGATGATGCCGGCGGTGCTGATCGGCCTTATCAACGGCATCGGCGTCGGCGTCTTCCGCGTCCACCCGCTGATCATGACGCTGGGCACCAGCCTGATAGGCACCGGCTGCCTGCAGGTCTACCAGCGCACGGTGATCGCGTCGGGCGCCAAAACCCCCGACTTCCTGGCCTGGCTCGGCACCGGCCTGACATATGGCATCCCCAACGCCCTGCTGCTGTTCGTGCCGCTGGCGGCGCTGATCGTCTTCACGCTTGCCCGCACCGGCTTCGGCCGCCTGCTCTACGCCGTCGGCGACAATGAGCACGCAACGCGCCTGTCCGGCGTGCAATACTGGCAGGTCATCACCGCGCTCTACATCACCTCCAGCGTGCTCGCCGGCATCACCGGCTTGCTCTACATAGGCCTGATCAAGGCCCCATCGCTGTCGCTCGCCGAACCGCTGGTGCTGCCCTCGGTGGCGGCGGCCGTAATCGGCGGCACCTCGATCTTCGGCGGCCGCGGCGGCTACACCGGCACCATCATCGGCGCGCTGATCCTGACGGTGCTGACGACCCTGCTGACCATCCTGCAAATGCCCGAAGGCGCAAGGCGGATCCTGTTTGGGCTGATCGTGCTGTTCGTGACGGCGGCGTATTTGCGGATTGTGGAGGAGCGGTAGGCGCGGGCCTAGCGGCACATACCGGCCAGTCGAGAATTGGAATTACGGTGACAGTGCACTTTTATGCACCCTGTCGCCCTATCGACTTGCCCGTTTCCCAGCCTCGTCAGAAGCGTCGGGGGCGGCCAAGCTTCACTGCCGATCGACACACCAGCATCATTTATCAGACCCAAAATACTTGGTCCGCAGATCATCGATCTCGCCCGTATCATGAGCGCCAAGCAATTCTATCGTTAGTGGGCGGGTCAGGAGGCTCTGTCGCGGAAGCGCGAAGCCGTACTTATCAGGCTCGAACAGTGGCCCGACCACCTTCACCGGTAGATCGGGATGGGTGTAGGCCTGGTATTCGAGAACGGGGGCATCGGCGATGATCGCAGCCACGTCGCCATTCACGAGACCTTCGACGGCACGATCGAGCCCAGCGTAGGTGAGGGTTTGAAGCCCCTGTTGCCGGGCAAAATCCTCCTCGACGGTGCCCGTCAGCACACCGACCGGCTTGTCGGTCAAATCGGCGAGGCCATTGATCTTGTTGGTGAGGGAAAGGGTGGTCATCACGCTCGTCACCGAAGAGGTGACATAGGCAAGGACAGCGATACCACAGACCAGCCATAGCCCCTGCCAGATACGGCCGGCCCAGCCGAACAGGTTCTTTCGCGAAGGCGACTTGCCGGATGTCGCGACCGACATCACCGTATAGAAGCTTTCGGCGAAGCCGTCGCGCCACCGCTTGGGAAAAGCCTCGTCAAACTGGCGATCGAAGAAGGTAAGCAGGACCGTGACAGTCAAAATGATCAAGGCGATCCAGGCATAGGCTGTCAGGAAGCCGGCATCGCCAAGACCCTCGATCAGGTTGCCGAAGCCCTTTCCCCGATCCGTGCTGGTCATGATCCGCATGCCGCCGTCGAACCATGGCTGGGTGAAGTCCAGTAGTTCGGCCCGGGATTGATTGATCGTCAAATTTGTGACCGCTACGTCGATCCTGCCGGAAGCGGCCGCCAGAACCAGATCGTGAATGGTGTCGAACTGGACGTAGCGATACTGGTGGCCGAGTTTAGCCGCGAGGCCCTCCCAGAGATCGACCGCCATGCCGGTGAACTGCCCCTTATCTTTCATGACGAAGGGAGGGTTGACGAAGAGGCCGACGTTCAAGGACTCGGCAGGCTGTTGCGCCTGGGCTGCGACTTGCGGCCACAGCAACATCAGGAGCACAATGAAGGAGCCGGCTAGCCTGCACCAGGTCCGCATGGCGATCCTTTCCTTGTTGGCATCTCAACCCGGTCGAGGACGGCAAGGGAGTATCGCCAGAAACCGGAAAGGCTGGCGCGTCCATGAGCGGCGACCGGCCCTCGCGCGGTGTTGCCAGGCAAGTGCAGGACGGTCCGATCGGCTGTTTTGCGGCATGCGGCAGCTCGGAAAACTACCTGTCGTGACGGCTGTCGTGCCGGCGGCTTTTCTTTCGGATGCATGCAACGGCCTGGCCAGTAACGAAAACCGCCATTACAACACATCAGGATATTCTCTATCAAAAAATAAGTCATCAAGCGATCCGCCATTTCAATTTGATATGATTGTGAAACAACAATATGATATATTTGCAAAGAGATATGGAATACGCAAGAAGGTTATATTCATATATTGCAGGTCTTTTTCGTCAATGTCATTTTAGTATCTGCTAAGACACCATTGCGAGCTCCAGACTATTTTCCATATTATTAAGCATTCGCAAAATTCAACCCGCGCTATGGCGCTTTTTTCTTGCCACAGGCCGACTTCGGATGCAGCTTTTTTGGCAACAGCATCCGCGTCCGCGGATTGCTGCATGCTTGGGCGGACGGGCGCTAAGCATGGAAAGGGAAATCGACATCCGCTGATGCGGCCTCCCGTGGGCTCGATCCTGCCCGCTCTTCTTTTGAGGCTGTGGACCATCTCCCATCCCAGGCTGCTCGTGGTCGTCGAGCTACGCGTTTGACGGACAATCCGCAGCGGCCAGCCAGTCGAGGAATGAACCATGAAATTCACAGTCTACGCGATCATCGCCACTGCCTTGGTGGCGGTCGCCGGATGCACCACCGACGACTACGATGGTTGTCGCGGAAACGGCTGCCTGGTCGATCGGCCTCAGCAAAAAAATCGGGAGATCGATGACCGGCCGCAATACGACAGGAACGGCAATCCGAACTTCGATACGCGTGGCCGCTACATCGGCTGCCATGGGCTGGGATGCGAGGTCGACGACCCTGATGATGGCGATCAAAGCATCGACGACAGGCCGCAGTACGATAAGCAAGGCAATCCGAATTTCGATACGCAGGGCAATTACCAAGGATGCCACGGCATCGGCTGCGAGGTCGATACGCCGGCCGATGACAGCTCATCGGACGATGACGATTCCAATTGATAGGCCACGCACCCAACAAGGAGGCCGATTATGTCTGAATTCGACAGCCATCGACGTGCCAAGATCGTTGTGATCGGCCTCGCGGGGCTCGGAATGACGCTGACGTCCGCTTTCGCAGCGAATAGCGACTGCCACGGCGTAAAGGTCGATGTGACGAAGGCGCGCGAACAAGAGTTTGGCCCTCTCGTTGCATCGGCGATGACCAACAAGGTCAAGCCAGCCCAGGTGAAATTCCAAACGATTCTGGAAAGCGGGAAATGGAGCGCCGTTTATATTTCTACGCCCGTGGCCGATGACGGCATGATGTTCTTCCAGACAGTCAATGGAAAAAGGCAGTTTCGTGAAGTATGGGGCGGATATGCGGCTCCATCGGAAAAACCTGAATTGGTATCCTGGGCAAAGAAGCTCGGAGTGCCGCAAGATCTGGCAAAGTGTTTTGCCGAGACAGTTACGGAACGAAGGTGATGGTCGCCGGGTATTGCCGCGAATGATTTTCAGCACGTTCGTCGAACGGATACCGGTCAGCTGCCTGGAGCGGTGCATCGGTTCATGGAAATGCAGCTCCATCTTCTTGTTTTGATGGGCCGTCCCCTCACAGCGCCAGGCTCCCCTGCTCCACCTCCTCGGCATTCGGGTCGCCCGGCGCGGTTGCCCAGGCGAGTTCGACCAGCGTCACGATGCGCTTTCCGGTGCCGTCGAGCTGGCAGACGATGAGGCCCTGTTCCTCGATATAGGTCAACAGGCGCCGGGCGCGGCGCAGCGAGTGGGAGCCGTAGGCGCGGGCGATCGCGGCGTCGCTCGGGCACGGCCAGCCCTCCTTTGCCGCCCGCGCGATCATCATGAACACGCCCTGCATGTCGTCGGGCAGCAGCGAGGCGCGCACCGAGACGTCCTGCCAGGCCTCATCGCCTGCCGCCATGTCGGAGCCGAGACCGGCACGGGCACGCGTCAGCATGCGGCGGAACTCCGGCAGGTCGGGCACGACCGAGGCGAGGCCTTCTATGCGGCAGCGGACCACGAACTCCTGATAGAGCACCCCGATCACGCGGAAACCCGCGTCGGGTTGCGCCAGGATGGCGCGCAGCACACGGTCCACGCGCTCACGGCGCTCCGCCAGATCCTCGGCGCTGACTTGCGGCTCCACAGGCTCGGGGCGGATTTCCAGCGCAGCCGACTTCGCCGCCATCAGCTGGTCGAGCAGGTCCGGCGACGCTGTGCGGCGCGGTGCGCGCGCCGTCTCCGGCGGCGGAGCGGCCAGGATGATGGCGCGCGCATCCTCGAGCGCCGCTTCCGGCATCGCCATCAGCCGCGGCGTGCCGTTGCGCGGGTTGGTATCGGTCGGGCCGATGCGAAGCCCCAGCGGACGGCGCGACAGCGCCGGGCCGAGCGCCATGAACTGCCCGCGCTCCAGATCGCGAAAAGCCTCCGCCTGGCGCCGTTCCATGCCCAGGAGATCGGCGGCGCGGGCCATGTCGATATCGAGGAAGGTGCGGCCCATAAGGAAATTGGACGCCTCGGCGGCGACATTCTTGGCGAGCTTGGCGAGCCGCTGGGTGGCGATGATGCCGGCAAGCCCGCGCTTGCGGCCACGGCACATCAAATTCGTCATGGCGCCGAGCGAGAGTTTGCGCGTTTCGTCGGAAACCTCGCCGGCTACCGCCGGCGCGAACAGCTGCGCCTCGTCCACCACCACCAGCATCGGGTACCAGTGGTCGCGGGCGACCTCGAACAGCCCACCGAGGAAGGCGGCGGCACGCCGCATCTGGTTCTCGGCATCGAGCCCTTCGAGATTGAGCACGGTGGAAACGCGATGGATGCGCGCCCGCTCGCCGGCCGCCTGCAGGCCGCGTTCGGTATGCTGCTCGGCATCGATCACCAGATGGCCGTAACGGTCGCCCAGCGAGACGAAGTCGCCTTCGGGGTCGATGATGGTCTGCTGCACCCAGGGCGCGCTCTGCTCCAGGAGCCGGCGCAAAAGATGCGATTTGCCGGAGCCGGAATTGCCCTGCACCAAAAGACGGGTGGCCAGCAGTTCCTCGAGATCCAGGGTCGCCGGGGCGCCCGCGGTCGTGTGTCCCATCTCGATCGCAACGGTCATTTCGACTCAGGCGCTCCTTTCGCAGACGGGCTTATCAACTGGGTCACAGCCCGTCGAGCACGCAAGGCCGGCAGTTCCGCGTTGCGCACAGCTGTCCTGACTCGGTTTGTCGGGTTAGCCCCTGCGGATAGTAACCAGTCGTTCACCATGGGCCGGCGTTTCGATTGCGGACGCCCCGCATCCGCTTAGCCTGACCTTGCATCGCGTGCCCAACGTGGTGCGTCCCGACCCCAACGTGGCAGGGCAATCGGGTGAGTTAACGCGTGACAAGGGGTTTAGGAGCTGAATCTGTCGAGAGCATCTGATTCTTTGAAGGATGCTT
>NZ_JAMYKW010000053.1:0-36520 GCF_040317555.1 Mesorhizobium sp. M1406
TGCTCGTCATTCTCAATGCAAAAGCACGCGACGCGCGCATCGATTTCGCAAATGCAACTTGACACCCCAGATAGTCGCTCATCCGCCTGCCGGCACCTTCTCCCCGTATAGGGACGGGGAGAAGAGAGATGAGGCAGCCTCGGCGCTCTTACGACCTGGGAAATTAGCGAAATCACCGGTGAAGGCGTCTTTCTCCCCGTCACTATACGGGGAGAAATGCCCGGCAGGGCAATGAGGGGCAGCGCAAGCGTTGGTAATTCCCTAGATAAACTGCACCTGGACGATCTCGTAACCCCTTGCACCGCCCGGCGCATTGACCTCGATGGCGTCGCCAACTTCCTTGCCGATGAGCGCGCGGGCGATCGGCGAGGAGATCGAGATGCGGCCGGACTTGACGTCCGCTTCCTGGTCGCCGACGATCCGGTAGGTCTTCTTTTCCTCAGTGTCCTCGTCAACCAGCACCACGGTGGCGCCGAACTTGATCTTGTCGCCGCTGAGCTTGGTGACGTCGATCACCTCGGCGCGCGCGATATAATCTTCAAGCTCGTTGACGCGGCCCTCATTGAGGCTCTGCGCCTCTTTGGCGGCATGGTATTCGGCATTTTCGGACAGGTCGCCATGAGAGCGCGCTTCGGAGATCGCCTCGATGATGCGCGGCCGCTCTTCCTGCTGGCGCCAGCGCAGTTCTTCCTTCAATGACGCGAACCCCTCGCCTGTCATCGGGACCTTGTTCATGATACCTGACCTTTCCTGCCGCCACCCCCGCGTTTCGGGGGAAGCCTTGTCGATGGGTACAAAAAGAAAACGGTCCGGCAGCCTCGGGCTAACGGAACCGTGTCACCGCAATTTCCCTGAATATAGCAATCTTCGCGGGTTTTTCACGCCCAAAAATTGGTTTTGCAAAAATCATCCCCGCTTTCATCAGTCGGGGCGGCTAATGAGACTGAGGGGTGACAAAAAAACGGCCGCGAGCGCTCGCGGCCGCTTCGAAGAGCCCTTTCAACTCCGCATGAAATGGTCGATCTGCTCGGCCAGCATGCCGTATTCGCGCGAACCCTTGCCGGTCCGCTTCTCGATCTCCACCAGCTGCTGCTGGGCGCCGGCCAGATCGCCGATCTGCAGATGCGCTTCGCCGAGATATTCGCGCACCAGCGTGTAGTTGGGATCAATGCGCAGCGCTTCCTCGTAATAGCCGAGGCCGACGGTAACGCGGCCGGAATGGCGGTGCGAATAGCCGAGATAGTTGAGGATGCGCGGATCCTGCTTGTTGGCGGCGAGGCTGAGCACGGCAATCGCCTCGTCATAACGCCCGGCCATCGCCAGCGCGTGGCCTGCGTCATAGATGCTTTCGTCGTCGAGCATGCCTTCCTGGGGTGCGACGCACTTTTTCTTCTTCTTGTCCCAGACCTCGCCCTTCTTGCACTGGGTGACGGTCTCATCGCTGCCACCACTGCCGGCGGCGAACACCGGAACGGCAAGGAACTGCAGCGCGACAAGGGCAGTCGCCGCCTGGATCAGCATTCTTTTATGCATCGAAGCCTCCTTGAGGGTGAGAATGCAACACTAACGCCGGACGGTTTGCATTTCATCCCGGAAAAATGCGTGCCGAAGAACATCAGGTGACGGATGCCGCAAATCCGCTATCATCAGCCAGGATTTCGGCACTGGGAGACTGCTCGTGCAGCGGCGGCTTGAAAAGGACTGGGAGCTTTCGATCGGCCCCGATACCGTGCGCCTGTTCATCCTCAAGGCCAAGGCGCTGAGCGCTGCCGTCAACGAAGACTATGCCGATGGCGCCGAGCATGAGGTCGAGTTCGACGGCGAGTCCCATGCCAACCATCACCATGACGGCCTCGCCGAGGAGAGCTCCGAAAACCTTACCGAGGAAGAGCTGCGCGAACTGATCAATGACCTCAATGTCGATGAAGCAGCCGAACTGATCGCGCTGGCCTGGGTCGGTCGCGGCGACTACGACGCCACGGAATGGGCGGACGCGCTTGCCTCGGCGCGCGAGCGCGCCAACAAGCGCACCGCAAAATACCTGCTTGGCATGCCGCTGCTTGCCGACTGGCTGGAGGAAGGGCTGGAAGCGATCGGCGCGTAACGACGTGGTTACCGTTCGTGATGCGGCGCAGGCAACCTCCTTGCGTCGGCGCCGTTGACGGCCATGCGGCCGCTTGTCTTTTCCCGAACATGCAGGATTGCGTTGGTCATGGCCGTCACGGCCTTGCTGGTGGTGCCGGCCGACGCTCGACATCGCCATCGGCATCACAAGCCGCTGACGCCGCGGGCGGAGCAGCCGCTGACACCGCGGGTCGATCAGCCCCTGAAACCGCGAGGCGGACAGCGCCTGAAATCGCGGGGTAAACGGCAGCTCGCACCGAACCAGACACGGCAGAAAACGCAGGAACCGCTTCCCTCGCCTGCCGATGTTCCGATGCCCGGGCCCGGTATTCCGGTGCCAGGGCCCGGTATTCCGGTGCCCGAGCCACGCCCGGCGGATGCTCCGAAGACCGATGCCGCGGCGCCGGAAGGGCAAAAGACGGAAGGTCCGAAGACCACCGGACCCGATCGGTTCAATGAAGAAAAATCCCGTCAGAAAAAGCAGGCACGCCCCGAGCCGTCCGCCCCGGAACCGTCAGCCAATACGGAAAGCGAGCCGGAGCCGCCAGCCGTTGCGCCGACGCCGACACCAAAACCTGAGGTCGAAGAAGAGCCCGTGGTTGAGCCTCCGGTGGTCGCCCCGCAGCCGCCGCAAAAGCCCGCCGATGCAGACGAGAGGATGCTCGCCGATCCGCGCTCGGCTGACCGGCCCCAAGGAAAGATGCCCGCCGAGGAAGTCGCCTGCCGCGAGCGGCTGAAGACGCTCGGCGTCGAATTCGAGGAGCACAAGGCGGAAAGCAACCCCGAAATCGGCTGTTCGATCCCCTACCCGATCGTGCTGAAGACACTTGAAAATTCAGTCGCCATCGGCCCCGGCACCGAGCTCAATTGCAAGATGGCCGAGGCGACGGCGCGTTTTGCCGCCGATGTCATCCAGCCGGCGGCGAAAGCCGAGTTCGGCGCCGACCTGAAATCGATCGACCAGGCGTCGGCCTTTATCTGCCGGCCACGCAATGGCACACGAAAACTGTCAGAACATGCCTTCGGCAACGCGCTCGATATCGCCAGCTTCACGCTGTCGGATGGCAAGAAGATCGAGGTCGGTCAGGCGCCGCCCGAGAAGGACGCCAAATTCCTCAACGCCGTGCGCAAGGCGGCCTGCGGGCCGTTCAAGACCGTGCTCGGACCGGGCAGCGATGCCGATCATTCCATGCACTTCCATCTCGATCTCGAGCCTAGACAGCATGGCGGAACGTTCTGTCAGTGAGCATGGTTAGCCGGACCACGTGCCCCAATTCGGCCGCAGGCATGAACGCAGGCGCTGAGTTTTCCTTTACCCTTGATTGTTAAAATGCCGGATATCTGAACCATGATCCCGAAAAGTGGGAACCGGTTTTCGGAAAAGATCATGGTCAGGCAAAGGTAGAACCTGATCGGGATCAGGTTCGGGAATAGGGATTCCGCCGATGGCCGGGACATTTCGCGCCGTGTTTTTCGCCGTCGCGCGCCAATCGAAACATGCGGCGATGGCAGCCGCCGGCCTTGCCCTCGTCGCGATTTCGGGCTGCAACACCGGCAACGTGCTGTCACTTGAACCGGCTGTCGACGTCGGCTCCCAGACCTCAGCCATGCCGCAATATGCCGGCATGCAGAAGCTTGTTCCCTCCAACCCCTACATGACGCAGGCCGCTTATCCGCGCATGGACGAGCCGATGTCGCCGGTCGAGCAGATGCCGGCCAGCGAAACCGACTGCCGCCAGCAATTGAAGCGCCTCGATGTTGCCTTCACCGACCTGGCGCCGATCCATGAAGGCCAATGCGGCATCGACTATCCGGTCAAGGTTTCGGCCATCGGCAACATCCAGATGAAGCCGGCCGCGACGCTGACCTGCGACATGGCCGCCACCTTCGCCGGCTGGACCAGGAACGAACTCGTCCCCTCCGCCCGCTGGCGCTATTTCTCCGGCGTCAAGACCATCCACCAGGGCTCCAGCTATTCCTGCCGCAACATCGCGGGCGAAGGCGTTTTGTCGGAACATGGCAAAGGCAACGCGCTCGACGTCATGAGCATCGAGCTCAACAATGGTGACGACATCGACGTGCGCAAGCCCGGCCTGTTCGCCTTCCGCACCCGCGGCTTCCTCAACAATGTGCGCGCCGACGGCTGCCAGTACTTCACCACCGTGCTCGGCCCCGGCTACAATTACGATCACCGCAACCATTTCCATTTCGACATCAAGAACCGCAAGAGCGGTTATCGCGCCTGCCGCTAGGAAAATCAGACAGGGTGGGCGCTACCGGTGGAAGCGATGATTTGTTGCGCCACCAGATCCTGGATACGCCACAGATTCCTGTCGCGAATACCGCTTTCCTCCAGTTTGCTGACGGTCCGGAACAGATACTGCGCCGATGAGCCCCAATGTCCGGCGGCCCGCGCCAGCGTGTACGCAACCTGCTCTGGCGGCAACCGTCCGGCATAGGCCCTGCCGTTTGGCGCGGCGACGAAGGCCACGGCACGCAGCGGACCATCCTTGGTCCTGACCTTGATCCAGCACGGCACGTTGGTTGGCGGGTTCGCATCAATCTCGCGGCGCATCAACAGGCCAAGTTGCCCGAAATGATCTTCGGCCGGCAGTCGGTAAACGATGCCGTTGCAACTGCCACCACGGTCGAGGGCCAGCATCAGGGCCGGCAGATCGCGGGTGCCGCGCCAGCGCGTCAGCTTCAGACAGAATGAGCGGTGCCACCCTGGCGCCGTGGCCGGGCGCTGTTCGACATGGACGAATTCGGGATTCCAGATCAGCGAGCCATAGGCGAAGACCCACAGCGTTTCGGGCCGGTGATAGGAAAGCAGCCGTTCGACAAGGCCGTCGAACTCAGCCTCGGTATGCTCGCTGGTTCCGGGCTCGGGGCCGGGGTCTGGTTCGACACGGTCGACTCGCGCGACGAGATCGGCAGTCAACGCCATCGAAGTGCGGCCTGGCGGTTTTCGCTTCATTCCTGCCCCCAATGCAAAAACGATGGCCGACGATAGACTAGCTGCATGCCGCTGGCCATTGATTTTCAAGGTCTGTCAGGCGACAGCTACGCACAGATCGAAGCGGCATTCATGAGCCAGCGAAGCTTTCGGCGAAGCATTGCAATCTGGCTGGCAGCCTTGTTTGCCGCCTATCTGGCGCTCGCCTATTTCGCCGCGCCGGAATTCTGGACGTTCCGGGACCGCGGCTTTCGCACCCAGCACTTCGAGATGGTGACACACACGCTGCAGGGCATTCCGGGCGACCCCATCAATGTCGGCTTGGTCGGCACCCAGAAGGAGGTGGTCCATGCCTTCGCCGTCGCCGGCTGGGACACCGCCGACGCCGTGACCTTGAAGACCGCGATCGAGATCGGCGAAAGCGTGTTGTTCGACCACCCCTACCCCGATGCGCCGGTCAGCCGGCTGCTGTTCGAGGGCCGCGCCCAGGATCTCGCCTTCGAAAAGCCCGTGGGAGCCAGCCCCGACCGCCGGCATCATGTGCGCTTCTGGCAGACCAATGCTGCCGGCGATGACGGCCGGCCGCTGTGGCTGGGCTCCGCCAGCTTCGATCGCGGCGTGGGACTGAGCCACGACACCGGCGCCGTCACCCACCATATCGGCCCGGATATCGACGCCGAGCGCGATTTCCTGATGCGCGACCTGGCCACCGCCGGCACACTGGTCTCGACCAGCGACATATCGGGCATCGGCGCCACCAGCGCCGGACGCAATGGCGGCGGCGATCTTTATTTCACCGATGGCACGGCGATTGTTGGCGTGCTCAAACAGTAGGTCGCACGGCCCTGCAAGCTGAGACAGCCAAGCGGTTCAAAAAGGGCGGTTTCAAAGCAAGATTCCGATGTTCGACGCGGAAAGTGTGGTGAATAGCTACTGCAAGGCCTGGTTCGACCCGGAGCCTGAAGAGCGTCGCCGGCTGTTGTTCGCCTCATTCGAACAGGAAGGCACATACATCGAGCCCACGGTGCAGATCTCGGGAGCCGAGGCGCTGCTCTATCACATCGATCAGGTCCTGGAAGGCCGCCCGGGCTTCTGGCTCGAACGGACGACCTTGGTCGATGTCCATCATGACTGGCCGCGTTTTGGCTGGGTGCAGAGAGGCGGAAATGGATTTCGAGGTGCCGACGCCTGACCGAAATACCGGTCATTCCTCAAAAAACACGCCGGACTATTTTCGAAGACCGCGCGGCAATGCTATTGACCGCTGATGCTATACGTCGAAATCGCTATCGTGGTCGTCCTCATCTGCGTGAACGGCCTTTTGTCGATGTCCGAACTTGCCATCGTCTCATCGCGCCCGGCCCGGCTGAAGGCGATGATCGACCGCGGCATCAATGGCGCCGGCCGCGCCCTTGAGCTTGGTTCGAATCCGGGCAAGTTCCTGTCCTCGGTGCAGATCGGCATCACCCTGGTCGGCGTGTTGTCGGGCGCCTTCTCCGGCGCCACGCTCGGCGAACGGTTGGCGCGCTTCCTGGCCTCCACCGGAATCCGTGAGACCGTTGCCGATCCGCTTGGCGTCGGCATCGTCGTTGCCGTCATCACCTATTTCTCGCTGATCGTCGGCGAACTGGTGCCCAAGCAGATCGCGTTGCGTTACCCTGAACGGGTCGCCGCCAAGGCCGCTCCGGCGATGACCATCCTTGCAACCGTCTCGGCGCCGCTGGTCTTCCTGCTCGACTTTTCCGGCCGCGTCATCCTGTGGCTGCTCGGCCAGCGCGGCGAAAGCGAGGAGAAGGTCACCGACGAGGAGATCAAGATGCTGATCGCCGAGGCCGAGCATCACGGCACCATCGAATCCGACGAGCGGCGCATGATCGCCGGCGTCATGCGGCTTGGCGACCGTGCCGTGCGCGCGGTGATGACGCCGCGCACCGAAGTCGACTGGATCAATCTGCAATCCGACGAGGCGGCCATCCGCAAGCTTTTGATGGAAACCCAGCATTCGCGACTGCCGGCCGGCGACGGCGGCGTCGATGTCATGGTCGGCGTCGTCCAGACGCGCGACGTGCTGGCGGCATTGCTTGCCGGCCTCGTGCTCGACCCGCGCAGGCATGTGCAAGCCGCACCCATAGTCTACGACCAGGCCGACGCGCTGGATGTGCTGCAGAAGCTGAAGGAATCCGACGTGCCGATGGCACTGGTGCATGACGAATACGGCCATTTCGAAGGCATCGTCACCCCGGCCGACATCCTCGAGGCCATCACCGGCGTGTTCCGGGCGGATACCGACGCCGGCGACGAGGAAAACGCCGTCAAGCGCGAGGACGGCTCATGGCTGCTCGCCGGCTACATGCAGGCCGACGAGATGGCCGACATTCTCGGCATCGACCTGCCGGAAAACCGCGACTACGAGACTGTCGCCGGCTATGTGCTGTCGCATATGCACCATCTGCCGGCGACCGGCGAATGCGTCGACGCGCAGGGCTGGCGCTTCGAGGTGGTCGATCTCGACGGCCGCCGCATCGACAAGCTGATCGCCACTCGCCTGCCCGGTGCTCACCGCCATGCGGTGCGCTGACTGTCGACGCGATGTGCAGCATTCGCTCTATCGTTGCCAGAAGGGCTTGGCGATCTCAGCTTCGACCTCACATCTCGTCAGACCGATATCGTCGATCAGATAAGGGTTGTCCTTCGACATTTGCCTGAGTTGCCAGCGAAAGCGTATCCGCTCGCGCCAGGTCCGATCGCGCAAGGCCGCGACAATGCTTCGCAGGGTCATCAGGAGCCGACGCGACGCCGGCGCCACGAGCGTTCCCGGCCGCGCTGCACAATTCGGGGCCGATGCAAGGGTATTGGTGGTCATGGCAACCTCCTATGGTTTGAGGCCCGGAGGGCTCTCGAAAGAGGTTGAATTCTGCGCGATACGAACCGCGCCGTAATTAAGCCCTCCCAAATAGTTCTCAAAACTTCCAAACCGGCCAGAACAGTTCACCGGTTCACGGAACCGGCAAACTGCTCTAACTCTTTGTTTTGACGCAATTCCCAAGGGAAGGCACTATGCGCTTTTCCCGGGAAAACCGTTTCACGCTTTTCCTGGAATTGCTCTATAGATGCGCCCTATGCAGGGATCGCGTTTTGCCTTTGGTCCGTTCGTGCTTGATCCGGGTGCGGGAACGCTACTTCGGAACGATGTCCCCGTTGCCGTTGGCTATCGCGGGCTCAACCTGCTTGCGGCGCTCGTCGGACGGCCCGGCGAAATCCTGGGGAAGGCTGAGTTGATGGACGCGGCATGGCCGGGCACGGCCGTCGAGGAAGGCAACCTCACCGTCCAGATCGCGCAGCTGCGCAAGCTGCTTGGTCCGGCAGCCGACGGCGGTGAATGGATATCCACGGTTCCGCGCGTCGGCTACCGCTTCACGGGCGCCGTCGAACAGCTCGGCAGCGCAAAGCGAAAATCTTTGCCCCTGCCCGACAAACCGTCGATAGCCGTGCTGCCCTTCGCCAATTTCAGCAACGATCCCGAGCAGGACTCCTTCGCGGATGGGTTGACCGAGGACCTGATCACCGACCTGTCCAGGATCTCCGGCCTGTTCGTCATCGCTCGCAACTCGACCTTTGCCTACAAGGGAAAGGCGATGGACGTGCGCGAGATCGCCGGGGATCTTGGCGTGCGCTACCTGCTGGAGGGCAGCGCAAGACGCGCCGCGGATCGCGTGCGCATCAACGCCCAGCTGGTCGACGCGGTGAGCGGTGAACATCTATGGGCGGAACGCTTCGATCGCGGCCTGGAGGATATCTTCGCCGTTCAGGACGAGGTCACGGCCAAGATCGTCGAGGCGTTGCTTGGCCGGCTGCGCGCACCGCTGCCGCGCAACCGGCCCCAAAATCTGGAGGCCTACGACCTCTGCGTGCGAGCGCGCAAGCTGATCGATGATTCGCCACAGACGGCGCGGGAAGCGCACCTCATGCTCACGCGCGCGGTATCGCTCGATCCGGAATATGCCGAGGCCTATCGCTGGCTTGCCATGAACCACTGGATGGGATGGGTGCATTGGGGCGAACCCATCGAGCCAAACCGTAGCGTTGCCTTGGAGCTGGCGCGTAAGGCCGTGGCGATCGATCCCAACGATGCCGGCTGCCACTGGGTCCTTGCCAACCTGCTCGCCTATGAACGCCGCTTCGCCGAGGCGGATACGGAATTCGCCAAGGCGTTCGAGCTCGACCCGAACGAGGCAGACGCCTGGGCGACATTGTCCGACATCGCGGTCCTGGCCGGGCGGGTCGAAGAGGGCCTGGAGCACATTCGCAAGGCGTTCCGGCTGAACCCGTTTCCCGCAAGCTGGTACTATCTGACGCTCGGCGCGGCGCAATACGCGGCGCGTGAATACGAAGCCGCTGTCGAGACACTGCGCAGGGACGAGACCTATCGCACAAGCTCACGCCGTTTCCTGGCGGCAAGTCTTGCGCAACTGGGCCGGCTCGAGGAGGCGCGCGCGGAGGTCGAAATGTTCCTCATCAGCAACCCGCATTTCACAACCCGCCACTGGGTCATGACGGAGCCGTTTCGCGACGCCGCCATGCAGGAACATTTCGTCGATGGCTTCCGCAAGGCCGGTCTTCCGGAGTGACGCGCAGGCGTGACTCAATAGGGTTCCTTGGCGGGGACGGACTTGCGTCCTCAAACCGCCGCTTCGATTGGTTCGGCAAGCCTGGGATTTGCCCGCGCGGCGATCAGGCAGCCGGCGACGATCAGGCATGCTCCGGTCAGCGTGGTCCAGGTTGCCTCCTCGCCGAAGAAGAACCAGCCCAGTGCGACCGCCCAGATGAAGGCCGAGTATTCGGCGGGGATCAGATATTGCGCTTCGGCGCGGGCGTAGGCCCAGCTCATCAGGAATTGGCCGGCGAGCGACAGCACAGTCACCCCGGCCAGCGGCAGCCAAAGGTTGGTCGGCAGGGCGACGGCGAGCCACGGTGCCGCGAGGCCAAGGATGATTGCAACGCAAAGGTTCTGGAACAACATGATCTCGACGGGCTTGGCCAACTGCGCCTGTTGTCGGGTGAGGATCAGATTGTAGCCGTAGAACACCGTCGATACGAGCACCGCCGCCGTGCCAAGCATGGCATCCTGCGAATAGCTTGCCTGCCCGAACTGGCCGGCCATGATGATCGCGACGCCGGCGATGCCGGCCAGCGATGCCCAGACGGCCTGCCGCCGGATTCGCTCGCCCAGCAACAGCGCGGCGAGGAAGAGCGCGAATAGAGGCGCGACGAAGCTGAGCCCGATCGCTTCCGCCAGCGGCAGCCTGGCGAGCCCCCAAAAGAAGGATATCAAAACGATGCCGACAATTGCCGCACGCAGCGCATGCAGCCTTAGCACCGGAAGGGTTGGCTTCGAGCGCGGCCCTGCCGACCAGGCAGCACCCGCGACCACGGTCGCGACCATGCTGCGCCACAGCACCGTGTTGTAGACGCCGACCGCAATAACCAGGGTCTTCATCGCCGCATCCATTCCGGACAGCAGGAAGATCCCGAACGCGCATGCGAGCACCGGGATCATCGGGGAAACGGCGCCGGTCAGGCTGGATGTCTTCACGGCTACACTCATGTGACGGATTGCACCGGATATCGCAGAGCAAGGGGCGGGACCAGATGGCAGGACCGCGCATATGGAGGTCCAATCCCGATTGGCGTCATGTCCGCCGCGACGCCAAGGCACCAGCAAGGCCGAAAGGCTCTTCTGGTGCAAAGCGGAGGCACCACGACACTAAGGCACCAGCACGACCTTGCCTGTCGAGCGGCGCTCGTCCAGCAGCCGGTGCGCTTCACCGGCCCGGTCGAGCGGGAAGCGGCCGCCGATCACAACCTGAAGCCGGCCGCTTGCAGCCAGTTGGAACAGCTCGGAAAGGCTGGCTTTCAGCACGTCGGGAGACAGCAGCGGCAGCAGCGCGAAACCTCTCAGCGACTGGTTGCGGCCGATCATCGCCTCCAGATCGGAAGCCGCGAGGCCATAGCGGCCGAGTGCCGCGAACACCAGTTCGCCGCCAGGCGCCAGAGCCTGCAGTGACGCAGCCGTCAGCGCGCCGCCGACGGTGTCGTAGATGATGTCGGCACCCTTGCCGTCCGTGACGTCGCGGACGCGGGCGGGCCAATCCAGATTGTTGTAATCGACCGCGGCATCGGCTCCCCGGGAAAGGGAAAGATCGAGCTTGGCCCTGCCGCCGGCGGCCGCGATCACCCGACGTGCGCCTTTCCACTTCGCAAGCTGGATCAGCAACGATCCCACACCACCCGACGCGGCCGGCACCAGCACCGCCTTGCCGTCCGGCGGGCTTTGCCGAAGCAGATGAAAGGCCGTCAGCCCCTGCACCATCAACGCCGTCGCATCCTCGAACGAAAGACTATCCGGCAATTGGACGACAAGGTCGGCATCGATCGTCACCTGCTCCGCATAGCCGCCGTAAGGGCGTTGCGACATGAACAGCGGCGCGGCCATGCGGCTCCCCAGCAGCTGTGCATCCACCCCTTGTCCGACGGCCTCCACGACGCCCGCCGCCTCGACACCGAGGATCATGGGAAGTTGCGGCGTCACCGCGTAGCGGTCCGCCCGCATCAGCACTTCGAAAAAATTGATCCCGGCGGCGTGGACGCGGACCAGTACCTCGCCGGCCTGCGGTACCGGCGTCGGTAGATCGATCACCTCCAGCACCTCGGGACCGCCGAAGCGGTTCAGTTGAATGGCTCTCATGGCAAACTCCGATCGCACTGGCATCGGCCGTGGTTTGCCACTATCTGCGGCGCTTCGACTACACACTCATTTGTCCCCTGCTGACCAGGAGGTGACCATGCCCAATCCCAAGAAAATGCCCATCAAGAGACTGCCGATGCTGCCGGCGGAGCGGGCGCTGAAAGTGATCGCGGGGCGCTGGAAGGCGGTTATCCTCTACCATCTGTTCGACGGCCCCCGGCGGCTGTCCGCGCTGAAGGCGATAATGCCCGGCATCACCCAGAAGGTGCTGATCCAGCAGCTGCGTGAAATGGAAGAGCACGGCCTCGTCAGCCGCGAGATCTTTGCCGAAGTGCCATCGCGCGTCGAATATTCGGCAACGCGCCTTGGCCTCAGCCTCGAGCCGATCCTGCTGGCACTCTGCCAATGGGGCCAGCATCATGCCGACGAGCTCAACGAGATGGATCGCCTCGCCGACTGCATCATCCGACCAAGGCAGGCGCAACACGACGCCACGGCTTCCCTCAATTGAAAAGGGCGGCGCAAGCGCCGCCCCGGATCCTTGGGAGGATAATTCGAACCGGCGGTCAGGCCGCCTTGACTTCCTCGGCGACGGCGTCGGCCTGACGCGCTGCCTTGAGCACCTTGGCCCACCACGCAACGTCGTTGACCAGCGCGGTCGCGGCCTGGTTCAGATGCTCGAGATCTTCCAGCTTCTTCTCGCCCTGGCGAACGGCGAGGAAATCGCCCCAGGCGATATGGACGGCCGATTTGACCGGCGCCATCTGCAGTTCGACCGCATGAAGGCGGAGCTGTTCGACGGCGCGGGAGCCGCCGACGCTGCCATAGCCGACGAAGCCGGCCGGCTTCTTGTTCCACTCATTGGCGGCGTAATCGATGGCGTTCTTCAGCACGGCCGTCGGACCATGATTGTATTCGGCGGCGGTGAAGATGAAGCCATCGAATTCGGCGACCTTCTTCTGCCAGCGTTGTGCCACTTCATTCGTCGACGGCACCCAGGCGGAGGATGCGACCTCGTCGAAGAAAGGCAGCGGGAAGTCGCGCAGGTCGACGACTTCGACGTTGATGTCGGCATGTGACTTGGCGATCTTGGCGATCCATTCGGTCGGCACATCGGCGAAACGCGCGGCGCGTGTCGAACCGATGACAATGGCGATCTTGGGTTTGGACATGAAGGGCTCTCCTTGCAGGAAGTACTGGTATCGTTTGGATACCGGCGCTATATGAGATACTGTCAACTCGAGACGCAAGGAGGCACCTTTTTGTTACTGAGGCACCCGCACCGCACCGAGGATTGTCGCGCCATCTCGGAAATCCTGCAGCGCGTCGGCGACAAATGGACCGTTCTGGTCGTCGGCAAGCTGGGCGACGGACCGCTGCGCTTCAACGAATTGCGCGCAGCCGTCGGCGGCATTTCACAGAAGATGCTGACCACCACCTTGCGCGGGCTGGAGCGCGACGGCTTCGTCACCCGCACCGTGTTTCCGACCATTCCGCCGCGTGTCGATTATGAGCTGACCGAGCTTGGTCACGAGCTGCTGATCCCGGTCAGCGCGCTTGGCGAATGGGCGCGCAAGAACACCACGCGCGTCAGAGCGGCACGCGAAAAATTCGATAGTATGCATGCCTGAAACCGTTGCAGGGCAAGGGGTGCCGCCCGCACGTGACTTGGCTTGATCTGATCTGAGATTCTAGCTCGGCCGCGCGGATCGTTGCCTGATTGCGCGTGCTGTGTTGGCTGCCGGAATGCCTTCGTGATCCGTCCGCTGACGGCTGCCGCTCAGGCTCCCGATGTGCCGTTATCGCATCGAACCGCGGCACAGATATCACACCGCGCGGTCCGCTCGCCGAGGGTCTGGTGATCATGCGTGCAGGAGATGCGCGAGATGTCTTCCTTCACCTCCGCATAGGCGGTCACGCCGAGCAGGCAGGTCGTCACGACCAGCGCTGCCAGAAGCCAGCCGTTCAGCATATGTTGACGCATTGTCTCCCCTCCAACGCCGGCACAATCGGGCATGGAGGCAACCATTGGAAGTCGCGAAACGCGCCTCCCGCACGGGCGCTGTTACAAACGGCCGAGCGTGGGGCCATGCATGGGAGAACGGCGCCCGTCAGCCTTCGGCCGGAACCGCCTTCGGCTTGCCCTCGCCGTCCAGCGCCACCATGACGAAATCGGCGTGGGTGACCTTTTCCATCAGGTCCGAGAGGTAGCGCTGCGCCCAGGCTTCGACCTTGAGCGTCATCGAGGTGCGGCCGACGCGTTCGACATGGGTGTAGATGCAGAGCGTGTCGCCGATCTTCATTGCCTTGGCGAACGACATCTCTTTCACCGCAGCCGTCACCACGCGGCCCTTGGCGCGTTCAGCGGCGCGGATGCCGCAGGCCAGATCCATCTGCGCCATCACCCAGCCGCCAAAAATGTCGCCGGCGGCATTGGCATCCGAAGGCATGGCCAGCGTGCGAAGCGTCAGATCGCCGAGCGGCCGTCCTTCAGCGTAGTGCACCATGGGGGAAATCCTTCGAGAGCGGTTGCCCTCGATCCCGTAACGTCATGGCGCCGACAGGTCAACGCAGACTGCCCCCGGCGAAGACTCACTTGGCCGCTAAAAGTAGCGCTCGAGGTTCGAGCGAATGCGATCGAGCACGGTATCCCCGGAAAGGTCGGGAGAAAATTCCTTGCCCGTGATCGCCTCATAGGCCTGCGCATAGACCCGCGAGGCCTGTTCGACGATCTCGTCGGGTATTTTTGGGATCGGGTCGCTGTAGGGATCGCACCGCGCCGAGACCCATGAGCGGATGAAATCCTTGTCGAAACTCTCCGGCCGGCTGCCGCTGGCGAGCGCCTGTTCGTAGCTCGCCGCGATCCAGTACCGGCTGCTGTCCGGCGTGTGGATTTCGTCGGCGAGAATGATGGTGCCGTTCTTGTCGGTGCCGAACTCGTATTTCGTATCGGCAAGGATGAGGCCGCGTTCGGCGGCGCGCTGCTGGCCGCGGGCGAACAGCCGCAAGGCATAGCCCGATACGGTATCCCACTGCGCCTGCGTGAGCAGGCCCTGTTCAAGGATCTCGGCTTTGGACAGAGGCTCGTCATGACCACCGTGCGAAGCCTTGCTGGTCGGCGTGATTATCGGCTCCGCCAGTTTTTCGTTGTCGCGCAGGCCGTCCGGCAGGCGCATCCCATACATCTCCCGGTCGCCACGCTTGTAACGGGTCAGGATCGAAGTGCTGGTGGTTCCCGCCAGATAGCCGCGCACGACGATCTCGACCGGCAGGATATCGAGCCTTGTGCCGACGACGACGTTCGGGTCGGGGTATTCGAGAACATGGTTTGGGCAGATATCGGCGGTTTCCTCGAACCAGTACCGTGCCGTCTGGGTGAGGATCTCTCCCTTGAAAGGGATCGAAGTCAGGATGGTGTCGAAGGCGCTGAGGCGATCGGTTGCGATGATGATGCGCCTGCCATCCGCCAGATCGTAGTTTTCGCGGACCTTGCCGCTATAATGGCCCGGCAGTTCGGGAATGAACGCGTCAGGAAGGGTCCGCATGTGATTTCCTGCCTTCCGCAAATTGGTCGATGCCATCGCATAGGCCGTCGAGCCGGTGCATATCAAGCGCGATTGTCGGGAATCCCTGCAAACCCGGCCAGTTCGACGGTCGCTTTTTTCACAACTGATGCCGGAAGGCACAGCGACTTGGGAACGCCATGGCGTCTAGGCTGCGCCAGATTTCCGGCGCCGCCCGAACCAATCATGCAGACCCATCATGCAGACCTATGATTTCATCATCGTCGGCTCCGGCTCGGCCGGCTCGGTCCTGGCCGACAAGCTCTCGGCCTCGGGGCGCTTTTCGGTGCTGGTGCTGGAGGCCGGCGGCACCGATCGCCGCTTCTACGTGCAGATGCCGCTCGGCTACGGCAAGACCTTCTTCGATCCTGATGTCAACTGGAACTACAAGGCCGAGCCGGACCCGGGCCTTGCCGGCAATGCCGACCACTGGCCGCGCGGCAAACTGCTCGGCGGCTCGAGTTCGATCAACGCCATGGTCTGGATCAGGGGCGCGCGCGAGGATTTCGACGCCTGGCGTGCCGCCGGCAATCCCGGCTGGGGCTATGACGACCTGTTGCCCGCCTTCAAGGCGCTCGAGGACAACCAGGCCGGCGCCGACGCATGGCGCGGTGTCGGCGGCCCGCTGCATGTCACCGACTGTTCGGATGCCGTCCACCCGCTGACCAAGCGCTATCTCGCGGCCGGCCAGCAGGCCGGCCTGCCGCTCAACCCGGATTTCAACGGTGCCGCCCAGGAAGGTGTCGGCGTCTACCAGATCTCGACCCGCAACGGCCGCCGCATGTCGGCGGCGCGCGCTTTCCTGCGCCCGGCGATGAAGCGTGCAAATGTCCGCGTCGAAATGAAGGCGCTGGCGACCAGGGTGTTGTTCGAGGGCAAGCGCGCCGTCGGCGTCGAGTATCAGCAGAACGGCGAGACCCGGACGGCACGTGCCGGCCGCGAGGTTATCCTGTCAGGCGGTTCGGTCAACTCGCCGCAATTGCTGCAACTGTCCGGAGTCGGTCCCTCCGCCCTGCTCAAAGGCCTGGGCATTCCCGTCGTCCATGCCAACGAAAATGTCGGCGCGCATCTGCAGGACCATGTCGGCATCAACTACACCTTCAAGGGCCGGCTGCCGACGCTCAACCAGATCCTGCGTCCGTGGTGGGGCAAGCTGCTGGTCGGCATGCAATACATCCTGACGCGTTCGGGCCCGCTGTCGCTGTCGATGAACAATGCCGGCGGCTTCTTCCGCACCGACCCGGCGGCGACCCGCCCCAACATGCAGCTCTATTTCCAGGCCTTCTCGACCGTCATTCCCAAAAGCGGCGAGCGCCCGATCCTGACGCCGGATCCATGGCCGGGTTTTTCCATCGGCCTGTCCAATTGCCGTCCGTCGAGCCGTGGCGAGATCATGATCCGCTCGGCCAACCCGCGCGATTACCCCAAAATCGTCGCCAATGCCTATTCGACCGAGGCCGACGTCGCCGAGATGCTCGACGCGGTGAAGTTCGTGCGCAAGATCGCCTCGATGCCCGCGATGGCCGAGATCATCGAGGAGGAGGTCCTGCCCGGTCCGTCGATCACCTCCGACGCCGATCTGATCCAGGATTTCAGGAAGCGCTCGGGGACCGTCTATCACCCGGTGTCGACTTGCCGCATGGGACCGGATCCCTCGCGCGCCGTCGTCGATCCGCGCCTCAAGGTGCGCGGCATCGAAGGCTTGCGCGTCATCGATGCCTCGATCTTTCCCGACAACATCACCGGCAACACCAACGCCGCCTCGATCATGACCGGTTGGAAGGGCGCCGAACTGGTTCTGGAGGACCAAGAATGAAGATCACCGACGTCAAGACCTGGGTTGTCGGCAATCCGCCGCCCGGCATCGGCGGCAAATATTTCATCTTCGTCAAGCTCACGACAGACGGCGGCGTCGTCGGCTATGGGGAAGCCTACAACGCCACCTTTTCCGCCCATGTCACGGCGAAAATGGTCGAGGACATGGCCGAGCGCTATCTCGTCGGCCGCGATCCGCACGACATCGAGAATTTTTTCCGCCGCGCCTATTCCTCCGGCTTCACCCAGCGCCCCGATGTTTCCGGCATGGGCTGCTTCTCGGCGCTGGAAATGGCTTGCTGGGACATTATCGGCAAGGAGGCCAACAAGCCGGTCTACAAATTGCTCGGCGGCCAGGTGCACGAAAAGCTGCGCTCCTACACCTATCTCTACCCGCACAGCGGCAGCGTCCATTCCGAGGACGCGCACGGCAGGAACGTCTACAACGATCCCGATCTCGCCGCCGCTTGCGCGCTCGAATATGTCGAGCAGGGTTTCAACGCGGTCAAGCTCGATCCAGCCGGCCCTTACACCGCCTTCGACGGCCACCAGCCGCGCCTGGTCGACATCGACCTGTCCACCCGCATGGTCAGGGCGATCCGCGAGGCTGTCGGCACCCGTGCCGACATCCTGTTCGGCACGCACGGCCAGTTCACCGCGTCCGGCGCGCTGCGCATGGCGCGCGCCATCGAGCCCTACGATCCGCTGTGGTTCGAAGAGCCGGTGCCGCCTGATATGCCCGAAGTGATGGCGCAAGTGGCCCGCGCGACCTCGATCCCGATTGCCACCGGCGAGCGGCTGACGACCAAGTTCGAATTCGCCCGCGTCATCGAGAACCGCGCCGCGACCATCCTGCAGCCGGACCTCGGCCGCTCCGGCGGTATCCTCGAAACCAAGAAGATCGCCGCCATGGCCGAGGCCTACCACATCCAGATCGCGCCGCATTGCTATTGCGGGCCGATCGTCGGTGCCGCCAACATCCAGCTGGCGGTGACGCTGCCAAACTTCCTCATCCTGGAATCCCTGAAACAGTGGGACGGTTTTCACGCCACGCTGCTGAAGAAGAAGATCGAGTGGCAGGACGGCAACGTCATCCCCTCGAAGGACCCGGGCCTCGGCGTCGAGCTCAACGAAGCCGTCTGCGACGCTCATCCCTACACCGGCAAGGAGCTGCATCTGCAGATGATGCAGACGCCGTTGATGCCGTGAGCGAAAGCTACGCCTTCATCGGCCTTGGCCATCTCGGCGGCAACCTTGCCGCCAGCCTGATACGCAACGGCTTTGCCGTCACTGTCTTCGACCGTGATCCCGCCGCTGTCGAGCGCCTCGTTGCGCTCGGCGCCTCCGCTGCGAACAGTCCCGCCGAGGCCGCAGCGATGGCCGGCAACGCCATCTCTTGCCTGCCGTCGCCCAAGGTCAGCGAAGCGGTGCTAGCTGGCTCCGGCGGCTTGCTCGAAGGGTTGCCCCGGGGCGGCACTTGGATCGAGATGTCGACCAATGGCCGCGACGAGATTCTTCGCCTCGCCGCCCTCGCCTCGGCCAAGGGCGTCGAGACATTGGAATGCCCGGTCACTGGCGGCGTGCATCTGGCGGCGGCCGGAAAGATCACCGCGCTGGTCGGCGGCGATGCGGCGCTCTACGAGCGTCATCGCCCGGCGATCGAAGCGATGTGCGCGAAGTCCTTCCTGATGGGACCAATCGGCTCGGCGGCGGTGATCAAGGTCATCACCAACATGCTCGCCTTCATCCACCTTGTCGCCGCCGGGGAAGCGCTGATGCTGGCCAAACGGAGCGGTCTCGACCTCGCCCAATCCTACCACGCCATCGTGGCCTCCTCCGGCAACAGCTTCGTCCACGAGACGGAAAGCCAGCTCATTCTCAACGGCTCCTACGACATCGGCTTCACCATGGACCTGGCGCTGAAGGACCTCGGCTTCGCTCTCGCCATGGGCGTACAATCAGGCGTGCCGCTCGACCTGGCATCCCGCGTCAACTCGATTTTCGAGCAAGGCAAGGCTGCTTATGGCGGTGGCGCCTGGTCGACCCAGATCGTCAAATTGCTCGAAGATGCCGTCGGCACCGACCTGCGCGCGCCCGGCTTTCCGGCCAAGCTCGAAGTCTGACGTCGGCTAGATATCAAGCAATATCAGATGGTTGTATCCATCGGCGGACCCGTCTGAATCAATCTGTTAACGGCTTGATTCAGTATCTGAGCGTCAGCGCGCCGGGAAGGATCTCGAAGGTCGCGGGTATGCGTCCGGGCGACTCGCCGTCTATGTCGACCAGCGCGCCGTTCTTCTCCACATCGCCGAGCGGTTCGACCACCACTTTCCTGCCGCGCAGGATGGTGATTGCTGGATGATTGCGGTGCCGGCCGCCATAGAGCAGGCGGATGTCCCAGATCAGCTTCAGCTTGCCGGCGGCGCGCAGGATGACGATGTCGAACTGCCCGTCGGTCAGTTCGGCATCCGGCGCGATCATCATGCCGCCGCCGAAGAATTTTCCATTGGCCACCGCCACCAGCGCCATGCGCGCCTCGACCGGGGTGCCGTCGTCGACGGTGATCCTGACATCCTGGAAGCGGTAGCGGATGAACTCGACAACGGTGCGCCACAGGAACAGCGCCTTGGCCGACATCCTGCCCTTGCGCTTGTCGGCATTGACGGCACGGTCGGTGGCGCCGGACAGGCCCAGGCTGGCGATGTTGATGAAGTGGCGACTGGCCAGCGCGCCATGGTCGTCGATGTAGCAGATGCGCCCGGCATCGACCTTGCGAGCCTTGGCCTCGGCAATCCGCCTCAGCGCCGCGTCCGCCTCCTTCGGCAGGCCGAGGCCGCGCGCGAAATCGATGCCGGCGCCGCACGGCAACAGACCGAGTTCGGTCGTCCTGCCGCCCTCCTGGATCGCCTGCAGCAGCCCGTCGGCCACTTCGCTGGCGGTGCCGTCACCGCCCGCCGCGATCACCAGATTGAAGCCTTCAGCCGCAAGATCGAGCGCCAGCCTTTCTGCATCACCTTCGGCCTGCGTTTCGCGCAGTTCGAATTCGCCGAAATGCTTTTTCAGCGATGCGGCGACATCAGGCCAATGCCGTTTCAGCCGGCCGCCGCCGGCAATCGGATTGAGAACCACCCCGACTTTCAAGCGCACCCTCCCGCAAGGACATCGAAGCGCCTCGAGTCCTTTGCCGGCATTGAAGCCCGCACCGGTCGGCAGGGCAAGGCCGAATGTCTACCGATGCCGCCCCACCATATGACGGATCGGAAAATCGCATTCTCGTTGGTTGGTCCCCGATAATCCCGCTATCCACAGGCCCTCGGCCATTTCGCAAAGCCCTTACCCGGCGTAAGTTAAACCCATCTCAGGCGGCTACCGATCGCCCAGCCGAAAGGCGAAGTGAAAGGCGGATTTCCTGAGGCCCGTACGGACCGAAGCGAGAGCAGGCTTGCCTGTTTCGAGGGACGGAGCCGAGACCTACGGGGCCGCGGAAAGCGTGCCAACGCCGACGGCGGACCGATGCTGCCATGAAGGACGGCAAAAACCTTCGATGGTGCGCAGGGCAAAGCCCGCAAGGGTGGAGACCGGCGTGGTCCCGAACGGACGCTGCTTTCGGGTGGCGGACTGGCAGGACCGTCAAAATCAAGGCCGGCAAGGCGCGACGACTTTACGGAAGTTGCTGCCGCGACCGTGTCCTGATCTGACAGGGAGGCGCTGGGAGAAATCCCGGCGCCGACTGTCTTTTCTCCCCTTTGCCGGCGATCTTGCGAGCGCCGCTTCACCGCGCGTTAAAATCGGTTAGTATCGGCGCGGTAGAGTCCGTTTGATAACGCGCTCTGCCGAGGCGCATGGCGTGGTTTTCGAGAACCGAAGCGCAGCGGACTTTTGGGTCCGTGAGCTCAGTTCTACTGCGACGCAGTAGAACGGGGAAGCGCAGAAAACCGCGTCAGGCGGCCGGCAGAGTAGCGTTTACAAATGGGCTCGTAGAAGGGGGATACTTCATGACGCTGATCCAGAAGCTTGCCGTTGCCTATGCCTTCCTGTTCTTCGGCGTCGTCGCCATCGGCTACATACCGCCGTTCAACGATGCCGAAGGCAATCTGTTCGGCCTGTTCTCCCTGCAATGGTATGATGACCTGCTGCATGCCTTCTCCGGCGTCTGGGCGCTGGCCGCCGCCTTCATCTCGCACCGCCAGGCGGTGTTCTATTTCAAGCTGTTCGGCTCGGTCTACCTGTTCGACGGCGTGCTCGGGCTGATCACCGGTTCCGGCTGCCTCGATGCCGGCATCTTCATCAACGGCTTCCGCTCCCTCAACGATATCGAATTCCCGGCCCGCTTCTTCGCCAACCTGCCGCACATCGTCATCGGCGGCTTCGCCGTCTATGTCGGCTTCTGGCTGGCGAAGCGCGTGCACGATCACTTCGCCACGGCCTGATCGGCCATGTTCGTGCTCCGCTGGCTGAAGCGCATCGTCAAGACGATCCTCTGGCTGATCGTCATCGTCATCCTCGTCCCGATCGTCGGGCTGAGCTACGGCTTCCTGACGACGTCGTCGCTCGACAAGACGCCGCTGCCCGGCATTGCCGACGGCGCTCCGCCCAAGGCGCTGGCCGACAAGGTTCGCACCGAAATCCCCGGCTACCAGCGGCCGGAGGAATCGACCTTCCTCACCTATCCGGAATGGGCAATTGTCTACGCCGCGCGCGAATATGCCGGCTTCGTCGACAAGGACCAGCCGAGCGGCTTCCCCTACTGGTCCTATGTCGGACGCTTCTGGCAGGATTACGCCATGGTGATCCGCGCCAGTTCTCCCTACAAGTTCAACTACGCCAACCACCAGATGCTGGTCATCATCGGCACCAGCCACTCGATCGAGCATATGCTGCAGTGGGCCTACGAGAACACTGTCGGCCGTATCACCGAGGCGACAGCAGGCAAGCGAACCGCCACCGACATCTATCAGGCCAAGGTGGCGGCCGACTATGCCGCCTTCCTCGACCAGGTGCCCTGGTACCAGTTCCCCTATGCCGACAAGCGCGCCGGCCTGTTTGTGGTGCAGCCGGCGCCGGGCGACAGTTCCATTCGCACCAGCGAACGCAAGCTGGCATTCGGCCTCGCCGACACCATCAAGCAGGCCTATGCCGACCTGATCAAAAAGGCGCTCGCCGCCACGACGAACCCGGCCTTTCTCGACATCCATGTCTGGGCCAAGGGGCCGGTCGGTGAAGTCACGCGCGACGAGCCAGACACCTTGCTCGAACGTGACATGGGCACCGATGGCACCATTTTCGTCACCAAGCGCTATCAGGTGTTCACCGAGATGATTCCGCGCCTGATCGACAAGGGCGTGTCGTTCGTGGAGATCGGCGGCAACGACGAGATCATGGTCACCATGCTCTCCACCGACTCGATCGCCATCCCCGAAGGCATGCGCATCCTGTTCAGCTATCCTCTGCCGGCCGATCCGGCAACGCGCCGCACCGGCATGGTCGTCGCCGTGCGCAAGCTGCATCTCGTGCTGCCGGCGCTGATCAAGTCGGGCGCCCGGCTTGAACATGTCTATGACTACTGAGGCCTTTCGGCCACGCCCGGCCAGGATTATGCGTTTCGAGCGCTCCGCCACGTCCATTCCACAATCGCGGCCAAATCCCGCCTTGTTCGCGCGCGAAGGAGTGTTGCATGTCGCCCAAAAGTGGAATCCGGTTTTGGGATCACGACATCAACCTGAATGGGTTGCCGGGAGGCATCTCGAAGGGACAAGACCGTGATCAAGACCGCCCTTGTCGCCATGACCATCGTCGGCTGCGACTGCGACGCCAAGCTTTGCGAATATATCGGCGAGACGCCGGCCAAGTGGTCGACCGTCGCCGAGTGCGAGGCCGCGATGAAAAGCCAGATGCTGCACGAGCGCAATTTCAACTATCCGCTCGTCTCCGGCATCTGCCGCACGAAGGGCTCGTCGTCCTCCTCGCAGCTGGCCGCGACCGCGTCGCGCCCGGAATTGAAGCCAGCCAGCCGGATTGTCAGAACCGAAAGTCCATTGCCGCCTGAATTGAGCCACCGGCCGAGCGTCCCGGTCGGTTCGCCGACGACGGCCATGGAAGCCGACGCCGCCCGGCCCGTCGCCTATGAACAGGTGGTCGACGGCGGAACCGGCGTGCTCTATCGCACGAAAAACGGCTACGCCGTGGTCAAGACCGACCTTGGCCGCGCCGCTTCCGCGACCGCCGACGCAGCGAAACGCTCCGTAAGCTGGCTGGCCGGACTGGTGCCGAAGGGGCTGTAGTCCCTACAGCTACAACTTCACCTTCAGGCTCTGCCAGAATTTGTCGATCAGCGGCTTTTCGGTAGCCACGTCCTCGCCGGCAATGCGGGTGATGAACAGCAGCCCCCGATCGGCAACGCCGAAGCCGACGATCTCGAAATCAGCCGTGTCGGTGCGTGTCTTCACGACAGCCTTTATGCCGGTCAATTCCTTGCCGTCGGCGAGCTTGCGCGTCATCGGCTCCTGCGTCAGCGTGGCACCGGCCTGCACCGATTCCTTGGTCATCTCCTGCAGCATCAGCTGGTTCAGCGACACCGGATTCATCTTGCCGTATTCCTGCACGACTACGATCGTGCCCAGCGCCGACGCCATCAGATACTGCGTGATGTTCTCACCAAGATCGGTCTTGGTCACCGAAATATCGCTCGGATGGACGAAGGAGAAATCGCCGCCGGAAAAGGTGGCGAAGTCGTTGCGCTCGAGCGTCACCTTGCTCTTTCTGCCGCCAGGCAGCGTCATGCTTGTGCTCTCGCCGGGATCGATATCGACGGTCACGCCGTCGATCGTCAGCTTGAAGGCCTTGAGATCCTCGGCTGCCGAAGGTCCGGCGCACAGCGCAATGAGGGTGAGTGCCGCCGCCGATACCATGCGCATGGCTGTTCTCCTGCTTTTTACGCCACCCCGCTCAGCGCCTTGATGGCACGGTAGAAGGTCGAGGAAAACAGTTCCGTCGGGTCATATTGCCGCTTCGCCGCCAGGAAGGCCGGCAACTCGGGATAGGAGGCCAGCAACTCCTTGGCCGTATAATGCAGTTGGTAGGGCAAGAAGAAACGGCCGCCATGCTTGATGGTCACATCGATCAGCGCTCGGGTCAGCGCCCGCATCCTGGCGTTGCCGTCGGCATCGGTCGGCTGGTTGATGTAGAGCACCAGCGAATAGGCCGGCTCCGGCGCGTAGGTCAGTGCGACATCCTCCTTGTGGACGATGCGCACCGAAGCATTGAGCACCGGCAGCGTCTGGTTGCGCAGAATATCGCGGGCTTCCGCGATGAATGGATTATAGGCGGCGCGTGGAATAAAATATTCGTGCAGGATGTCTGTCTCATCCAAAAGGTCGTTGAACAGATACGGCACTGAATCGTGCATCGGGTTATTGCGGGTGACGAGGCAGGCCTCGCCTTCGGCCATGGCCGAGGTGCGCGCCACCGTGCAGCTCTCGAATTTCGGCTCCAGCGTCTTTTCGGTGAACCACTTCAGCTCCTGGAACAGGCTGCCCCATTTCGCCATGTTGATGATCACGCGCTTCAGCCCGACCGAACCCGGCTCGCCGATCGCGGGCTGATCCGCCGGCGGCTGCTCGGCCACCTTGTCATAACGGTAGACGATCATGTCCTCGAGGAAATTGCCCGGCGCCGTCGACAGATGGCCGTAAAACAGGCCGATCGCCCTGTTCGGCTCCAGCACCTCGGCGAAGAATTTCGGGAAATCGTCGGATTTGATGATTTCGCGAGAGGTCCGGTAGACGGCATTGTCGACGATATCGAGCGTGGCTTCGAGCACCACGCCGAACAGGCCGTAGCCGCCGACGACGTGGCGGAACAGATCGGTGTTCTCGGCAGGCGAACAGGTCGTCACCGACCCGTCGGCAAGCATCACCCGCATCGAGCGGATCGAGCTCGCCACCGAACCCGCCTGATGATCCATGCCGTGCGCATTGACCGACAGCGAGCCGCCGACCGAGAAGATGTCGGTGGACTGCATTGCCTTCACCGCGAAGCGCGGATGCAAGAGGTTCTGGATATCGTGCCAGCGCGCGCCCGGCTGCAGCGTCATGGTCTTCGCCGCGGCGTCGACCGTCACCTTGTTGAATTTTCTGAGGTCGAGTACCAGCGCATTGTCGTCGAAGGCGTGCCCGCCCATCGAATGACGGATGGCCGCCAGCGACACTTTCAAGCCATTGGCGCGCGCGAAGGCCAGCGCCTTGGCGATGTGCTCCTCCTTGCTGACTTCGACCACGCCATAGACCGGCGTCTTCGAGAGACCGCTGGCATCGTTGATGTCGCCGCCTTTTGCCGACCAGGGCAGCGACGCGTCAAACGCCGGCGCACTCTCCAGCGGCTTCAGCGGCAGCGCGATGCCGTCGATATCGGCGATGCGGCCCGCGTTCTTCGGTCCCAAAGGCCCGCGCGCCAGCCGCGCCACCGTGTTGCCGCCCCACAGCACCGCGCCGCCGACGACAGCCGCACCCAGCAACAGCCGCCGCGACAGCCGAAATCCCTTTTGTTCGTCAGCCATGAGTATCCCCCGTGGCCAAGGGATAGCGCGGCCTGCTGGCAAAAACCATAGTGGTCGCGCGGAAGAACGTTCCGTCAGAAAATCGATATCGATATGAACCATTGTCGGCTCGACCATCGCTTGAAGCGGATGAAACTCGCGCTCCGGTTGCAAACCCGGAATGGATGCACCATGATGGCTGCGACCACGGTGAGGGGGGCCTTCCATGAAACTCGCAGTCCGGACCATGATGTCCCTGATGCTGGCGCTTGCTCCGGGATCGGCCGGTGCACAAGGCGCGGATCCAGGCGACGACAAGACGGTTATCTTTACTCCCGACGATCCAGAGATGGCGGCGGCGACCGCGCAGGCACTCGCCAGCCTGGACGACTTCCTGGCACTGTCCGAGGCTCCTCCCTCCGGCACGGACAGGTTCAAACTGAAGTTCAAGGTGCGGGACGGGAAGGTCAGCGAACACTTCTGGGTCATCCCATTCCGGCGCACCGAAACCGGCTTTGTCGGCATATTGGCAAACCAGCCGGAGGCAGTGCACAACGTCGTCCTGGGGCAGAACATAGAATTCACCAGGGGCGATATTTCCGACTGGGGATACACACGCGGCGGCCATCAGGTCGGCAGCTTCACCGTCTGTGTGATGTTCAAGAAAATGTCGAAAGAAGAGGCAGACTTCATGCGCGACCAATACGGCTTCGACTGCTGACAGCGATTAACCGATCTCGTCCTTCGCGCCGACCTTGCGCACCAGCGCCGCCGTCGCCAGCATCGCGCCCATGTCTGATATCATCGGCGCGACATGCGTGGTGTAGTCGAGCGGCACCGAAATATCCGGCAACTCGAAGAAATTCTTCGTCTGCGGCAACAGCAGGAAACCGTCGCTGCCGTTGAGCGCGACGCGGGCCGGGTCGTCCGGCCAAGTTTCGCCAAGCCATTTCAGCGCCTGCGCCAGGCGGCCGGTCACCAGCGGCCGCGCCGCCTCGGCATTGTCGGTGCGGAATTCATAGGCGGCGTCGAGTTCAGGCACGCCGCACGACAAGTCCTGCATCTTGCTGGCGAACATGCCGCGGAAGAAGCCGACGACCGCATTGGTCCGGCGCGTCGCCACCAATACCCCCGGGAACGGCTCGATCGCTTCGAAAGCGACAATGACACCCTTGAAGACTCTCGATGAATCCTTGCCCGACCCTACTCGCAGTTCTGCTTCGTAAAGCTCGAACGGAAACTCTTCGTAACGGCCCGAAACGACATCGTCGAACGACTGCTTGTTGAAAGCGCCGACCGCCTCGCGCGGCAGCCGGTCGAAAGAGTTCGGCCTCCCTCCATGCTGGTAACGCATATCCGCGATGAAGCCGAAGATGATTGGCAGCAGCGTCTCGCGGAACGATTGCTGCAGCCGCGTCGCCGGTTGCATGGCCTGGAAGTAGAGCACGCTCGAAGCCACCAAGCCGATGCCATAGAGAAACACATGTGGCGTCGAGAACCATTGCTCGTTGGGGTCGGCGACCTTGTTGAACAGCCAGGCGACCAGCGCCACGAACACCAGCACAAGGCCGACGAACAGTGGCACCCGCCAGCGCACTTGGCTGGCCGCGGAGGCCCTCGCCGTCTCATAGGTCTCGATGTCTTTCCGGATACCGGCAATCACCGCGTCGCCCGGCATGAAATCCGCCGTTTCCATCGCCACCCCTCCGCAAGCCTGCCTCTGCCGTCGCATGATAGTCGGTTTTGCAAGGGCCGCCAGACGGTTAGGCGATGACACCCTCTTCGCTTGAAGAGGAAGGGAAGATTGCGCCCAATCGAGCTTCGACCCTGCCGCGCATCTGCTCAACCAGTGCCTCCACTGGCACTAGCCGCTCATGGTCGCCGGCGCGCACGCGCATGAAGGGATGCAGCCGGTAAGACGCGATGGCGCCGCGTGTGCCGGCATCGGCGCTGACATCGACGACGAAGATTCCTCCGATGCGGCCCGGCCATGTCTGGCGCGCAAAGGCGGTGCCAAGGAAATCGCCGAGCCCGTAAGCGACGATCGTCCCGTCGATCTTTTCCACCGGCTGCACGACATGGGCGTGATGGCCGGCGATCAGCCCGACGCCTTGCCCGGCCAGCCGCCTGGCCAGCGCCCGCGTCTCGGCGCGCGGAAAATGCCGGAACTCCCAGTCCCAATGCGGCACGGCACAAAGAAGATCGACACCATAGCGCGGCCAGCCGGCCGGATCGCTGTCCATCGATACGCGCCCGGCGAACAGGTTTTCATCGGCGTTGCGCCAAAGCGTGAAGGCGGCGAAGCCGATATCCAGCGGCCCGGCCTGGACAGGCACCACCGGACCATTGGCGGCCTGGCCGACCGTGCGGATGCCGAGCCGCTGCAGCGCCGCGACCGTCTCGTCGAAGCCGGCGACGCCCTGGTCGAGCACATGATTGTTGGCCAGTGACAGCACGAGCCTTTCGCGCGCAATACCAGCCGCCGCCAACGCCTCGGCCAGGAACCGCTCGCTCATCGCATGATGCGTGCCGAGTCTCGTGCCCAGCACCGCGCTTGGTTTGTCCACGACAGGGCTTTCGCAATTGCCGATCACCACATCGGCAGCTCCGAGCAGCCTCTTGACCTCCGGGTCGCAGTCCGGCGCGGTGCGGTTGGCCACCGCCGAGATGTCGCCGACGAAGGCCAGCCGCACTGCCTCCCTTGGTGGCGGATTCATCAGCGTTCCCGCCATCGGCGCAAAGTCTTGCGCGCCGCCGGCAAGCGAGGGCTTCAGAAAACGCGGCAGCCAGGACAGCTTGTAGGAAAACGGATAATTCGACACGCGGCGCCCAATTGTTTGCCTTGTGTAGACCGTCCTCGGGACGGGTTGAAGCGCGACGCTGCAAATGGTGTATGTTTGTTCCGCGCGACAAATATTTGGGGGGAAAGATGACACGACCGGCAAGCCTGCTGACATCCGCTTTCATGCTGATTGTGCCGCTGTCTTCCGCGACGGCGGCTATGCCCGAAGCGGCATCCGCTCTGTTCGAGGCGAAGACCGTGGCCGCGCGCGACAGCGCCCTGTCGACGCTGGAGGCCGCCGCGCCAAAAGACCCGGCATCAGCTTACGCCGCCGGCGCCGGCGAGTTCTTCACCGCGCTGGAAATCCTGGCCAGCGGCCTGCATCGTCATGGCTTCGAAAGCCCGCAATCCTTCATGCTGCCGCTGATGCGGCTGCCGGTGCCCGACAATCCGAACCCCGAACCGATGACCTACGAGCAGTTCCGCGCCATTCTGGTCGCCTTCCGCGACCAGCTCGAAAAATCCGCCGCCACGTTTGCGCCGGTGCCGGCGGACGCCGATATCGGCATGGCAATCGATCTCACCCATACCGGCATCGATCTCAACGAGGACGGCACCATCGCGCCTGATGAAAGCATGGCCGCCATCATGGCCTCGCTGTCGCGCGGTGGCAGCGCGCCAGACGATGCAGCCCCCTCTTTGACCTTCCGCTTCGATCGCGCCGATGGCTACTGGCTGCAGGGCTATGCCGAATTCCTCATGGCGCAGGCCGATTTCTGGCTGGCGCATGATTTCAGGAGCACCTTCGACGGGTCCTTCCACATGCTGTTCCCGCGCGCCAAGCTGCCGTTGCAGGATATCCTGGTGCCGCCGGCCGGCGACATGGGCAGCAGCATCTTCTCGTCGGAGTGGCGCATCGCCGATTTCATCTCGCTGGTGCATCTCGTCAACTGGCCGGTGGTCGAACCCGAGCGCCGGCAAGCGGCACGCCGTCATCTGCTGGAAATGATCCGGCTGTCGCGCGAGGATTGGAAGGCGATCCGCGCCGAGACCGACAATGACCGCGAATGGCTGCCGGGACCGCGGCAGAAGGGCGAGAACCCGCTTACCGGCCTCGAAGTCGGCGAGGAGCAGGTGCAGGCCTGGCTCGCCGCCTTGACCATGGCCGAGGATCTCCTCGAAGGCCGCGTGCTGCTGCCGCATTTCCGCATCACCGATAAGGGCATCAACATGAAGCGCTTCTTCGACGAGCCAAAAAACTTTGACCTGGTGTTGTCGATCACAGGCCCGGCCATCGCGCCCTATCTCGAAAGCGGCAGGATCCTGACCAGCAACGATTTCGACCAAATCCAGCGCCAGTTCGGCGGCGGCGGGTTTCTGACGTTTGCGCTTTGGTTCAATTGAGGGTGCCACTCAAGGCGGCCGTCCAGGCGAAGAAGTTGTGACAGGCAGGCAACGGTTTTACCTGAGACAGGCGCCTATTTGGGCAATTTTCACCGCCGGTCGCTTCGTTGCATTTATCGCTGAAGGTGCCGCGAAAAAATTTAGAAACGGCTGTTTTGCTTGACTCGGCGATCAAAAGCGGGCAGCAAAACGACGTCGGAGAGGCAACAACACCACTTTCCTGGCCGTGGACGAGGCCTGATTTGACCTAAATCCACATCTCGTCGTTGGTTTTGAGAGGGATTAATTAACCAACTTTGTCCATATTTTGAAGCAATCGGCAACCAACGACAGACGCGGCAAACGCGTCGGGGACCACCTGGGATCACTCACAGAATGGTCGTCGCGGCTCTCAAGGCCACGTACGGGGGAAACCGGTTGGAGCAAGATTGGTTGCATGGCGTTGTTGCGTAAAAAAAATTCCGGGGACGAGCGTAGGGACGGCGTGACCGCCTGCGACGCGCCATGTTCCTCTTCCTTCACTCCTGAACGGATCGTCCGCTGGGTCGCCGTGCCCGGCATCAGCGCTGCCGTTGGCCTGTGGCTGATCGGCACCATGGTCGGCCTCAGCTCCGTCGGCGCCTCGCTGTCGGCGACATCAGGTAGCCTGCCGCGGAGCCTGTCGATGCCGGGTTCGTTCGCCCTTGCCGATCCGATCAAGCAGCATTTTCTGAGAGCACCCTTCGCCCTTGCCAATGCCCATGGTGGCACGCAGGCCCTTCACGACCATGCCGTGCAGTGCGGCGCCAGTTGCTTCAAGCTTGCCCGGTTGAGCCCGCGGGCGGAGAAATCCGCGCGCCTCGTGGCGCAGGCAAAGCCCGTTCCCCCTGATGCGAAGTCGAGGTCGCAGGAGCGTTTCGAGCGCATGGAAGCGTCGCTTTCGCCGATGAAGCTCGCCGCTGCCTTTGCCGGCGCCGGAAAGCCCGTCGTCGCCGCAGAGGCCCGTCCCGTGATTTCCACCGTCGCGCCGCGAATTGCCGAGGCGTCGCTGGTGCCATCCGTCACGGTGATGGCCAGTCTGTCGGACGACATGCCGGCTCCGGCGGCGGAACGCTTCGCCCGGCTGGATACCGGCTCGGTCGTCGTTCAGACCGCGCCGCAACCGATGGGCTTTGCCCAGTCGGATGCGAAGACGCCGGATAATTCGCAGTTGGCGCTGGCCCTCGTGCAGTCGCTGCCGGTCGACGACGAAGCGTTTGCCTCACCGCTGCCGATCGAGGATTCGTCGGCTGACGTCGCGGTTTCGCCTGTCGAAACCCAGCAGGGACAACCCGGCGATGCCGCCTCGCTGCCGGACGCGCTCACCGACGATGTGCCATTGCCGACCCGTCGCCCGCGGTTCGAAGCATCGCAACCCGAGGTTGTACAACAGTCCAAACCTGTCCAGCAACCGAAGCCTGTCCAGCAACCGAATCCAGCTCGCGGGACCGTCCAGCAAGTCCAGACTGACCAACCGGCCAAACCGGCTCGGCAAGGACGGCCGGCCGATGGCGGCAACGTGCTGGCCTACGCCAAGCCGGACACGCCTTCGGGTGGCCTCGGCAAGGCATTCAAGAACCTGTTCAATTCACCGAACCCCAGGAGCGGAGCCAGCAATGGCGTCGCCGTCTACGACATCAGCGCCGGGACCGTTTACATGCCTGACGGCTCGAGGCTCGAGGCGCATTCGGGCGTCGGCGCCATGGTCGACCAGCCTCGCTATGCCGACCAGAAGAACCGCGGCCCGACACCGCCCAACACCTACAATCTGTCGCTGCGCGAGTCGCGCTTTCATGGTGTGGAGGCCTTGCGCCTGACACCGGTCGATGGCCGCAACAAATACAATCGCGACGGCTTCCTGGCCCATACCTATCTGCTTCGGGGCCGCTACGCCCAGTCGAGCGGTTGCGTCGCCTTCAAGGACTATGCGCGCTTCCTCGCCGCCTTCAAGAAGGGCAAAATCAAACGCCTCGTGGTGGTGCCGCGCCTGTCGTCTTCGCCGACGCAAGTCGCATCCGCCGCCAGGGGCGCGTAGTACCTACAGGCATTCGGCCGCACCTTTCGCGCCTTCTCCTGACAGCCTACTGTCAGGAGCTATGTTGTCCGGTACGCCTCTCCCCATCGCGCTCTTTCCATTTTGGCCAGGAAATCCCATATTCGGGATATGGCCAAATCTCCCGATCAAAAAACGCCTCCGACGGCGAATGACGACCGCGCCGCGCCGAAACGGCGCAGTCCGCTGACCGATTTCCTCGACGCCTCCGAGCCGCTGCACGGAGGCGGCTTCGCGGAGATGCCCCAGCCGGAGCTGTCGGGCACGCCACTGACCGGTTCGATCGCGGATTGGGCCGAACAGATCGAGCAGGAAGCCGAAAAGGAAGGACGTCTCGTCGGCAAGGGCGATGGTGGCAAACCACCGAAGCCATCGAAGAAGATACCCGAGCGCTCAAGCTCGCCGGGGCGCAGCGCGCGCGGCACCTCGATGGGTGGCGCGGCATCAGCCAGGGAGCGCACGGCAGCCGGCCTCAATCCGGTCGCCGGTCTCGACATTTCGTTGGAAGACGCCGAGACGATGGCCTCGGGCAGCGTCACCGCGACGGTGGCTGCCTTGTCGGCACTGATTGAATCCGGCAATCCGCTGCACAAGGACGGCGTGCTGTGGACACCGCACCGCCCTGCCCGTCCGGAGAAATCCGAAGGCGGCATCGCCATCAAGATGGTGTCGGACTTCGAGCCGGCTGGCGACCAGCCGACAGCGATCAAGGATCTGGTCGAAGGCGTCGCCAACAACGACCGCACCCAGGTGCTGCTCGGCGTCACCGGCTCCGGAAAAACCTTCACGATGGCCAAGGTGATCGAGGAGACGCAGCGCCCCGCGCTGATCCTGGCGCCGAACAAGACGCTGGCGGCCCAGCTTTATTCCGAGTTCAAGAAATTCTTCCCCGAAAACGCCGTCGAGTATTTCGTCTCCTATTACGACTATTACCAGCCGGAAGCCTACGTCCCGCGCACCGACACCTTCATCGAGAAGGAATCCTCGATCAACGAGCAGATCGACCGCATGCGTCACTCTGCGACGCGTTCTCTGCTCGAGCGCGACGACGTCATCATCGTCGCCTCGGTGTCCTGCATCTACGGTATCGGCTCGGTCGAAACCTACACGGCGATGACCTTCCAAATGCAGATCGGCGACCGGCTCGACCAGCGCGCTCTGCTCGCCGATCTCGTTGCCCAGCAGTACAAGCGGCAGGATATCAATTTCGTGCGCGGCTCGTTCCGCGTGCGCGGCGACACGATCGAGATCTTCCCGGCCCACCTGGAAGATCGCGCCTGGCGCATTTCGATGTTCGGCGACGAGATCGAGCAGATCACCGAGTTCGACCCGCTGACCGGCCAGAAGACCGGCGAGCTGAAAAGCGTCAAGATCTACGCCAATTCGCACTATGTGACACCGCGCCCGACGCTGAACCAGGCGATCAAGTCGATCAAGGAAGAGCTCAAGCACCGGCTGGTGGAACTTGAACGGGCTGGTCGGCTGCTGGAGGCGCAGCGGCTGGAGCAGCGCTGCCGCTTCGACCTGGAGATGCTGGAGGCCACCGGCTCCTGCGCCGGCATCGAGAACTATTCGCGCTATCTCACCGGCCGCCAGCCGGGCGATCCGCCGCCGACACTGTTCGAGTACATTCCCGACAATGCGCTGGTCTTCATCGACGAAAGCCACGTTACCGTGCCGCAGATCGGCGGCATGTATCGCGGCGACTTTCGCCGTAAGGCGACGCTGGCCGAATACGGTTTCCGCCTGCCGTCCTGCATGGACAACCGGCCCTTGCGCTTCGAGGAATGGGATGCCATGCGTCCGCTCTCCGTCGCGGTTTCGGCAACCCCGGGCGCTTGGGAGATGGAACAAGCCGGCGGCGTCTTCGCCGAACAGGTCATCCGCCCGACCGGGCTGATCGACCCGCCGGTCGAGGTGCGCCCGGCCAAGAGCCAGGTCGACGATGTCGTCGGCGAAATCCGTGACACCACCAAGGCCGGCTATCGCACGCTGGTGACGGTGCTGACCAAACGCATGGCCGAGGACCTGACCGAGTATCTGCACGAACAAGGCATCCGCGTCCGCTACATGCACTCCGACATCGACACGCTGGAACGCATCGAGATCCTGCGCGATTTGCGCCTTGGCGCCTTCGACGTGCTGGTCGGCATCAACCTTTTGCGCGAAGGCCTCGACATTCCCGAATGCGGCTTCGTCGCCATTCTCGATGCCGATAAGGAAGGTTTCCTGCGTTCCGAGACCTCGCTCATTCAGACCATCGGCCGCGCCGCCCGCAACGTCGACGGCAAGGTCATCCTCTATGCCGACCAGGTCACCGGCTCCATGGAACGGGCGATGGCCGAGACCAGCCGCCGCCGCGAGAAGCAGATGGAGTGGAACGAGGCCAACGGCATCACGCCGGAATCGGTCAAGTCGCGCATCTCTGACATTCTGGATTCGGTTTACGAGAAGGACCACGTCCGCGCCGACATCTCGCAGTTCACCGACGGCGCCGGCGCCATGATGGGCAACAACCTGAAAGCCCATCTCGATGCCATGGAGAAGCAGATGCGCGACGCCGCCGCCAATCTCGACTTCGAGAAGGCGGCCCGCATCCGCGACGAGATCAAGCGGCTGCGCGAGATGGAACTGTCGATTTCCGAAGACCCGCTGGCCAAATACGCCGACATGGAAAGCCCGGTCTCGGGCCGTGAAAAGGGCAAGCACAACAAGGGCGTGGCCAAACATCGTACATCAGAGGAACAGGACCGTTTCCGCAAGCTCGACGAAGCACGTGCCGCCGAAGAAACGGCCAAGGCTGCCCGGCCCAACCTCTTCCGCAAGCCTGATCTCGACGAAATGGGCGCCGACGGCGCCGTGCCGGTGAAGAAGCCGCTGTTCACCAAACCCTCGCTCGACGCCATGGGTCCGGGCACCGATATGCCGACGCCGGCCGGTGCGGTGTCGCGCTCGCTGTTCAAGAAACAGTCGGCCGAAGAGGCGCACGGTTCCGACTTCGGCATTCCCGGCGACGCCACCAAGCCGCTGTTCAAGAAGAACTCACTCGATGAGATGACCGTGCGGCGAACAGAGACGCCGATCGAGGGTGACAAGCCGGTCAAGCGTGAGCGCGCCGGCATCGGCTCATACGAGGATCCAGGCGATGTCCGCCGGGAAAAGCGCCGGCCGGGGAAGACAGGCAGACCGGGACGGTAGAGCTTGGGGTCACACTGTCGACTGGCTGGACCACGCCCCACCCTTGTCAGTTGCCAGTCGAAACGATACGGGCCACGGCAGCTTCTCCGCTTCCAACTGCAAGAAACGGCCGCCCGCACAATGAAACCCAAAGACATCGCCGCCTATATCTTCTTGGCCGTCACCTGGGGCTTGTCGTTTCTTGTGCTGCTCAAGGTGGTGCACGCCTTCGGCTGGGTCGGCGCGGTCGCCTTGCGGTCGCTGATCGCCGGCATCACGCTCCTGCTGCTTGCCGCCGCGACCCGACGCCGGCTCGATTTCAGCGCCGGCTGGCGGCGCTTCGCCGTTGTCGGCGCGACGACGGTTGCCGCGCAGCTTGTCGGCCTATCCTATGCCACCCCGCGCATCGGCACGGCGGTGGCGGCCATCCTTGTTGCCGCGATCCCACTGTTCTCGATGATCCTCGGCCAGCTATGGGGGCTTGAGCGCATCACCGTTCGCGGGCTGGCCGGACTGCTGCTCGGCGCCTTGGGCATCATCGTCCTGGTCGGTTTTCCCGCGGTGCCGATCACCGCATCCTTCGCTTTCGGCTGCGCCGCCTCGCTGTTTAGTTCCTTCTCGGCCGCCTTCGGCAGCAATTACGCAAACCGACATCTGGGCTCGGCCGGCTCGTGGGAACTCACCAGTGCCGCGTTCCTATTAGGCGGCTTGATGACGCTGCCATTGCTTCTCGCCGTACCGGTGCCGGCGATGCCTCGGGCCATCGACTTTCTCTATCTCGCCGTTCTCTCCTGCGTGATGAGCGCGTCGACCTACATCGTCTATTTTCGGCTGGTTGCCAGTATAGGCGCGACCAGGACGATCAGCGTCGAATTCGCCGTTACGGTGATCGCGGTGCTGGTCGGCACCAGCATGCTTGGGGAGTCGCTGACCGTAATCCAGGGCTTAGGCGCAGTCGCGATCATCGGTGGCTGCATACTGGTGCTCGATCCGTTCCCGCGCCGGGTGAAAGCGGTAGCCTTGCCTTCCGCCACGCCCTTGGTGTAGTCAGTCCGCACACTCGAACGTCTTGAAAGGAGGGCTCACGTGTTCGATTTTTCTCGTCACCATCGTCAGCGTGGCCCGATTTCCGCCCTGCGAGCTTTCTTGCAGGGCTGACCAGGGACGGTCCGGGGTTTCCCGCTTCGATTTTTTGGTCTGCCCTTCGTGGTGCAGCAACGCCGAGCCTGATGGCCGGCACGCACACCGTCAAAGTGCATTGAGCCGCTAGCCCGAATATCTCACAGAGTTGAGGTGCATCGGGGCTCCGAATCAGGGAAAATGCTTCTGCGACAAAGACTTACCCTAGGC
>NZ_JAMYKW010000054.1:0-34452 GCF_040317555.1 Mesorhizobium sp. M1406
GAAGGCCGGCGACATAGTAGAATTCCTGCGGCCATATCTCGATGAAGAAGAAATAGAAACGCCGGTTGGCGACATCGAGCAGCACGGCCTGGTTCGGGCTAAACGAGCCCCGATCCCAGCGCAGCCACGGCGTCAGATAGTAGATGCCGAGCGTGACCGCCATCACCAGCCATTTGAACTGGCGAAAGCTGCCCGAGGCCCGCTTCGGGAAGATCTTCTTGCGCGCGGCGTACATTGGCTGACGCACCTTGGCGGAGTCGACCGGCGTGGGTTCGATCCTTTCTATTTGCGAGTTATCAAGCACGAGAAGCTCCAGTCACCAGCGACGATTTCGCCGGAAGCCGACTCATCGGTCCTGGATGATGCCGAGGCCCGGCTTGCGCCGGGCCTCGTCGCTTGGCGGGAGGGGGAGGACGAGAATAGGCTTCTGCTCCTATTCTCCGCCGCCAAGCGAATGGATGTAGACCGCCAGTTCCTTGACCTTGGTCTCGCCGAGGCGCGCGCCCCAGGCCGGCATCACGCCCTGTTTCGGCGCGGTGACCTGGGCGGCGATGGCCGCTTCGCCTGACCCGTAGAGCCAGATGGCGTCGGTCAGATCTGGAGCGCCGAGTTCCTTGTTGCCTTTTGCATTGTCGCCGTGACAGGCCACGCAATTTTCGGCGAAGACCTTGGCGCCGGGCGCGACCAACGATTGATCGCCGACAGTGCCGGACAGGCTGGCAACGTAGGTGCTGACCTGTTTGATCTGATCGGCGGTGATGATGTCGCCAAAGGCCGGCATTTCCGACAGGCGCGTAGCCGGGTCGGAGGCGAAGCGGATGCCATGAGCGATCGTCTGCTGGATCTGGTCCACCTCGCCGCCCCACAGCCAGTCGTCGTCATTTAGGTTCGGAAAGCCCTTGGACCCTTGGGCGCCAGAACCGTGGCACTGCACGCAATTGACCTTGAACGCGGCGGCGCCGGCAGCGACGGCGAATTCGCGCAGCGTGTCATCCGCAGCAATCTCCGAAACACTTTTCGACTCTATTGCGGCGACATATTTGCCCTTTGCCGCTTCGGCCGCGGACAACTCGTTCTTGACTTCGTTGCGGCTGGAATAGCCAAGTACACCCTTTGTCGCGGAGTGCAACAGCGGCCATGCCGGGTAGGCAATTGTGTAACCGATCGCCCAGACTATGGTCATGTAGAAGGTGATGACCCACCAGCGCGGGAGCGGGTTGTTGAGCTCGCGAATGCCGTCCCACTCATGACCGGTCGTCGAGATGCCGGAAACCTCGTCAATGTGATCGCTGCTCATGATCAGTCCTCCTTCAGAGGAATTTGAGCTGCTTCGCCGGCTTGCCCGCGGCTGCCGGGACGAAGTGCAAAGGCAACGGATCCGATGAAGAAAAGAGCCATGGCAAGCAGGCCCCAGCTGTCGGCAAACTCCCGCATGAAATTGTACGTCATCGCCATTGTCCTCAGCGGTAGCCGGCGGTCTCATCGTAGTTCTTGAAATCGACAAGCGTGCCGAGCATCTGGAGATAAGAAACCAGGGCGTCCATTTCGGTGACTTGCTGCGGATCACCGTCGAAATCGCCGATCCTGGCCTTGGGGTAGCGGGCCTCGAGGCCGGACGTGTCGGCATTGGGATCAGCCTGCGCCATCAAATCGGCATTGGCGTTAGCGACCATGTCGTCGGAGTAGGGGACGCCGACGCGCCTGTTGGCAACCAGATGCGTCGAGAAATCCTTCACCGCGATCGGCGTATCCTTCAGAAAGCCATAGCTCGGCATGATGGATTCCGGCACCACGGAACGAGGGTCCGTGAGGTGCTCGACATGCCAAAGATTTGAGTAGCGATCGCCAACCCGAGCGAGGTCCGGTCCGGTGCGCTTCGATCCCCACTGGAAGGGATGATCATACATCGACTCGGCCGCCAGGCTGTAATGCCCATAGCGCTCGACCTCGTCACGGAACGGGCGGATCATCTGGCTATGGCAGAGATAGCATCCCTCACGCACATAGATGTTGCGCCCGACGAGTTCGAGCGGCGAGTAGGGCCGCATGCCTTCGACCTTCTCGATCGTGTTGTCGAGATAGAAGAGCGGCGCGATCTCGACAATGCCGCCGATTGTCACGACCAGCAGCGACCCGAGGAGAAGAAGTGTAGCGTTCTTCTCGATGACCGCGTGTCTGTTCATCAACCTCATTTTCTGTCTCATCATCGCGCAAGCTGGAGGGCGGGAACGGAGCCGGGCATCGGATCCTCCTCGCGCCGGTAGCCAAGGATGGTCATGGCGATGTTCCAGGCCATGATCAGGGCGCCGGACAGGTACATGGCTCCGCCGATGGCGCGCATGATGTAGTAGGGGTGCATGGCGGCCACGGTTTCGGCGAAGGAGTAGACCAGGAAGCCCTGCTCGTCGTATTCGCGCCACATCAAGCCCTGCATGATGCCGGACACCCACATGACCGACGCGTAGACAACGATGCCAAGCGTCGCCAGCCAGAAGTGCCAGGTAACGAGGCGCAGCGAGTAGAGCCGTTCACGGTTCCACAGCTTCGGCACCATGTAATAAAGCGCGCCGAACGAGATCATGCCAACCCAGCCGAGTGCGCCCGAATGGACGTGTCCGATGGTCCAGTCGGTATAGTGCGACAGCGAGTTGACCGTCTTGATCGACATCATCGGGCCCTCGAAGGTGGACATGCCGTAGAAGGCGATGGCCATCACCATCATGCGGATGATCGGATCGGTGCGGAGCTTGTCCCAGGCGCCCGACAGCGTCATCAGGCCATTGATCATGCCGCCCCATGACGGCATCCACAGCATGATCGAGAACACCATGCCGAGCGTCTGCGCCCAATCGGGCAAGGCGGTGTAGTGCAAATGATGGGGTCCAGCCCAGATGTAGAGAAAGATGATTGCCCAGAAATGGACGATCGACAGCCGGTAGGAATAGACCGGCCGGTTCGCCTGCTTGGGTACGAAATAATACATCATGCCGAGAAAGCCGGCGGTCAGAAAGAAGCCCACGGCGTTGTGGCCATACCACCATTGCGTCAGAGCGTCCTGGACCCCGGAGAAAGCCGAATAGCTCTTCGAGCCCAGGAAGGAGGCGGGCATGGAGAGGTTGTTGACCACATGCAGCATCGCGATGGTGACGATGAAGGACAGGTAGAACCAGTTGGCGACGTAGATGTGGGGTTCCTTGCGCTTCAGGATCGTGCCGAGGAACAGGATGAGATAGGCGACCCAGACGATGGTCAGCCAGATGTCCACATACCATTCGGGCTCGGCGTATTCGCGGCTCTCGGTGATGCCGAGCAGGTATCCGGTCGCGGCCATGACGATGAAGAGCTGGTAGCCCCAGAACACGAACCAGCCGAGATCGCCGCCGAACAGCCGGGCGCGGCAGGTGCGTTGCACGACATAGAGAGACGTGCAAAGCAGCGCGTTGCCGCCGAAGGCGAAGACGACTCCCGACGTATGCAGTGGCCGCAAACGGCCAAAGTTGAACCAGGGCTGGATGTTGAGATCGGGATAGGCAAGCTGCAGCGCGATGACCACGCCGACAAGCATGCCGATGACACCCCAGAACATGGTGGCGATGGCGCCATAGCGGATTGGCCCGTCCATGTAAGCGGACGGGTCGATCGGCGCGGCAGGCCTGAACTCAGTGTTGCGCAACAGGATCGCAGTGAAGCCAGCCAAGGCGAAGAACAAGACCCACATATGCTGGCGAAAGGGTTCATCCACCCCAGCGCCAGCGGCCACCAAAGCCGCGAATGCGAACAGGCTTAGAAGCACGATTTCTTTGCCGAATTTCATCGCAAGCCCCGATTTCCAATTCCGGCGGATGCCAAACCGCGGTGCCTTATTGCGCAGCCGTCGCCTGCTCGCCCTGATCCATGTCAGAGCCGCACCATTTTGCTTCGAGCAGCATCGAGTTCGTTGCGATCAGACTGTGTCGAATGTGGAAGTGCAGCACCGGCCGACGGTTTATGGACAGGCCCGGCGTCCCCAGTCGGGGCCCGGGTAGGAGGCGACCGTGGGCGTGTGGGGAAGCGCACCTTGACGCTGGTAAGCAGGCCGATGCCTTACCGAACGTCGATCGTTTCAATGCCTTGGAACAGCCAGCGCCAGCGTTGCGCTGCCTTCGCGACATTTATAGTTTGGACGGCGATTTTCGCCTGCGTATGAGGCATATTGACTTCGGCCAAGTGTGGATGCTTCGCCGACGAGCCCAAACGCAACTGGCGTATACGATCGGAATTAGAACGGGCTGTCGCTACGCGATGTCTTCTGAGCCCAACGCGAGCATGCCCTGCCCCGAATGAAGTAAGTGGCGTGGGCCATGCAGCTTCGTGTCATTCAAACGGCTATTGCGCCTCGGCCGCCGCAGCGCCGTTCCAGCCGGCTCATGCTGTCCACGGTGACGCGGCGGTTGTTCTCGATCCGAATCACGCCGTCCATTCTCAGGCTGGTCAGCTGACGGCTCACGGTCTCGTTAGTGATTCCAAGGAAATCAGAGATGTCGGCACGCGTCATCGGCAGCTCGAAGCACGCCGACCTAGCCGCCGGGTCAACATTGGAGTCGATGTTCCGGGCAATCATGAGGAGAAAGCTCGCCACCTTCTCTGGTGCGGTCTTGCGCCCCAGAGTCACCATCCATTCGCGGGCCTCGTCAAGTTCGTTCAGCGCCTGCTTGAGCAGGCGATGCACAAATTCGGGTGACTGCTTCATCATCCGTTCGATGGCCGCTCTCGGAAACGAGCATAGCGAGACAGCTGTTGCCGCTTCCGCATTGATCGCACTTTTCATCTTGAAGGGCCGTCCCAGAAAATCCGGCGCGAACTGGAGACCGACGATCTGCTGGCGGCCGTCCGAAAGGCTCTTCGTGAGCTTCACCACGCCTGAAAGCACGTTTGAATAACAGTCGACCGCCTCGGCGTCGCCGATCAGTTCGACCCCCGGCTCGATATTGTGCCGCGACGACGTCTTGGCGAGCTGAGCCAAATCGTCTGGCTCGAGCGCGCCACAGACACCGCGGCGCCGTGCCTCGCAAGGCAGGCAAAGAACGGGAATGCCGGAACTGTGAATATCCTGCCGTAATGTCATTCGATCGCTCTACCGGTCCAGTGCGGGCAGGATAGCAATCCACGGTAGAAAAATCCTTGCGGCAGTTTGTCCGTGCTGAAGGTTGATCGAAATCAGGGCTTAGGCTCATCCAAGCATCCACAGTTCGGGCGACGCAAACACGGTGGACCACGACATGCGACAAAAGCTAGCTGCCAGACTTGGCGAGAACGTCCCGCGCTATACCAGTTATCCGACTGCGCCCCATTTCCATGCGGGCGTCGATGCCGTCGTTTACCGAGGCTGGTTGGAGGCGCTCGAAGGTGGTGACGAGATATCGCTTTACCTGCATATTCCCTATTGCGACAGGCTCTGCTGGTTCTGCGCGTGCCATACCAAACAGACCCGCCACTACGAGCCGGTGGCCGCTTATCTGCGCTCGCTGTATGCGGAGATCGCCACGGTTGGCGGCCTTGTTACCGGCAAGGGCCGAGTTCGCGCGGTTCATTTCGGCGGCGGTTCCCCGACGATGCTGGAACCTGAGGATATTGTGGCGCTGGGAAGCGTCCTGCGCAACAGCTTCGCCTTTCTTCCCGGCGCCAAGATCAGCGTTGAAATCGAACCCAATGATATGGACGATGCCCGCCTCGATGCGCTTGCCGAAATCGGCACGACCCGTGCGAGCCTCGGCGTCCAGGACTTCGATCCGAAGGTTCAGAAGGCAATCAACCGCGAGCAGAGCTTTTTGCAGACCAAAGCGGTAGTCGACGGTGTTCGTTCGCGCGGCGTCGAATCGGTCAATCTAGACCTGCTCTACGGCTTGCCGCACCAGACGAGGGAGAGCGTCTCCTCCACCGTCGCGCAGGCGCTGACCTTGGAACCCGACAGGATAGCGCTTTTTGGCTACGCCCATGTGCCGTGGTTCAAGAAACATCAGACCATGATAGACGAGGCATGGCTGCCCGGTCCCGCGGAGAGATTTGCTCAATTGCAACTGGCGGCGCGGGCGATCGTGGACCAGGGGTACGAAGCAATCGGCCTCGACCATTTCGCCAAACCCGGCGATGCCCTGGCCCTTGCCGCCCGCGCCGGAACACTGCACCGGAACTTTCAGGGTTACACCGACGATTGCTGCGAAACCTTGATTGGGCTAGGCCCATCGTCCATCAGCCAGTTTCGGCAGGGCTATGCGCAGAACATGCCTTCGACCAGCGAATATCGATGCACGGTTGATGACGGCGGGCTGGCCGCTGTTCGGGGTATCGCACTTTCCAACGACGACCGCGTTCGCGGCTGGATCATCGAACGTTTGATGTGCGACTTCGCCTTCTCGGCCATCGATCTGGTGGAACGCTTCGGCGAGGCCGGCCAGAGGCTCCTCCTTCAGTCAAGTTCCATGGCCCTCCACGATCCGGTTCGATTGCTTGAACTTGATGGCGACAGATTCGTTGTGCCGGCTGAAAGTCGCCCTTTCGTCCGAAGCATCGCGGCCAGGTTCGACAAATATTTCGAAACTGGAACGGCCAGGCACTCGGCGGCAGTCTGAGCACCGCAGAGGAACGGTCATGGCTCTCACTCGATCGTGAACCGATTGCGATCGTTTTCCACTGTTGACCGGCGACCGTCGGCCGAGACGGTTCGAAGCGGACCAGACGCGTCTTGGCATGGCGACGATATCGCCCGCTCATGCCCTGCCTGTCAGATCATGGTTGTCGGCGACAGCTCCCTTCGACCTTGCAAGGAGAATGCAAGGTGCCGTGCAAGCGGCTGACAACACTTGGGCCGGTGGCAGAAGTCCGCAAGCACCCCGGCAGCGCGGTCAACGTTGAACCACCCGTTCAGCCGAATATGCCGGTGCAGTTCCGGTGGAAAGGGCCTGGCCTAGACGGCTCTCTTGTTACCCCAGAGCATAACGTGCAGCTGCGGTAGCACGCGGGCTTCGAACCATTTGTCGCGGGTCACGCTGTCAACCAGCCACTCCATGCGCTTCAATATTCCGTCAAGGTCGACGGGCGCGTCATCATTTGCCGGGTGTGGCGGCGTGTGATTGCCGGGTTGCAGATAGATCGGAAGTTGCGGAAATTGCGCAGCGGCGTCTTTCGCGTAGGCGTAGTCCCTTTCGTCGAAAACAATGAGCTTGAGCACGATTTGGGGCTTGCCTTGTGCCGCCTGGAGGCACGCCTCGACAGCGGCCCAATCTGTCGTCATTTGGCTTGACGGCGGCTTTGGGCTGAGGATCAGCACGTCAAGGTGCGCAAACCAGTCCCTGGCAAGCGAACCTTGGGTTTCCAGCGCAAAACGGTAACCGTCACCATGGCCTCGGTCGATGAGCGCGCCGAGCGGCTGGATGGCCGGATTGCCGCCTGACAGTGACACCATAAGCGGGCGGCCACCGGAAAGCGCAAGCACATTTTTCCACACCGCGCCGACGGACATCATCTCCCATTCATGGCGGAATTGATTGTCCACAGCATGCAGGCTGTCGCACCAGGAACAGCGAAAGTCACACCCGCCGGTTCTGACGAAGATCGTCGGCAAACCTATGAGCACGCCCTCGCCCTGGATCGTCGGCCCGAAAATCTCGCTAACGCGGATTGCGGGATGCGTATTGGTCATGGCCGGTATTCCGCCCAGGTTTTCGGCGTTTCGCTCACCCGCACGGCCGCGGTTTCGCTCAGGCGTGCCTTGCACCAGTCGTAGAAATGTCTGGCCAGATATTCCGCCGTGACTTGCTCGTGTCCCAGCACGTCGTTGAGATGTCGGTGGTCGAAGCTCTCGTCGATGTAGCGTTTGAATGGCGCCAAATCGTGGTAGTCGCGCACGAAGCCGTGATCGTCCAGTCCATTCGCTGAAAGCTCCACTTCGACGATGTAGTTATGTCCGTGCAGGCGCGCGCATTGGTGATCGGGTGGCAATGAGGTGAGCTGATGCGAGGCTGAGAAGTGGAATTCCTTGGTGATGCGGAACATTACGCGGTGGTCCTTCGCAGCGCTCCGAGCCAGAAGTCGGAGTCCTCGTACTCGGTTGGGTCCGGGTGCCCAGCGATGTGAAACGCCTCACGCCGCTCGACGCAGGTCCCGCACCTCCCGCAATGACGCTCGGCGCCCTTGTAACAGGACCAGGTCTGCGCAAAGGGCGTGCCGTATGTGGCTCCATCCCTAACAATGTCCGCCTTCGTCAGGTTCACATAGGGTGCATAAAGGCGAATCTGCGCGTAGCCGTCGAGCGCGTGGTCCTGCATCATCTGGAAAGCATCGATGAAGGCCGGACGGCAATCGGGATAGACAATATGATCCCCACCATGCACGGCCGTCGCCACCGCGTCAGCGTCTTGCGCTGCGGCGAGGCCGAAGGCAATGGCCAACATGATGGCGTTCCGGTTGGGCACCACCGTTACCTTCATCATATCTTCGGCATAGTGCCCATCGGGCACGTCCACATTGTCGGTCAGCGCGGAGCCGGAAAGGCCGCCGCCGATCTCGTGGATGTCGATGATTCGCTGCGGGACGCCCAGGCGCTCCGCGCAAAGGGTGGCGAAGCCCAATTCCTTCCTATGCCGTTGGCCGTAATCGAACGATAGCAGGCCGGTAAGCTGGTGCTCCGCTGCCACCTTGTGAGCAAGAGTAACGGAATCCAATCCGCCGGAGCAGACGACGAGAGTCTTCATCGTTGGGTCCTTGTTTTAACCGGGTAGGCTGCGACCGGAGATTTCTCTGCGCTCCAGTACTTCAGGAAAACCATTTTGTGAAGTGAACGGAGACCAGTTTCGTGCGCTTGCGTGCGGTGCGCAAAACGCCCTCGCGGTGAGCTGGAAGGACACGGACTGGTGAGACGTCACGCTTCAGCGGAATGCTCAAGCGAACGCTGCTCGCGGACAAAGTTCTCGACGAGCAGAGCCTGGCGGTTCCGAGCGCCGAGGGACGCCACTGCAACGGTTGCAGGGTACAAGGAGCCCGGATGGCTTGCCGCAAAGATGACCGGCAAACCCTGAATAACCGGTGATGAGCCGACATCTGTGAACAAGCGGTGTGGTCGATTGCAATCACCCATGTCTTGCGCACAGGTACCTTATGTCAGTGGATGAACTGAACTTGATGGTTTTACAGATGGCAGTCGAAAGCGTCCGCTCGCTCTCGTTGAGCTTCGCTGAAAAAGCCGCCGAGATAGCCACCAGGAGCCGCGGCATCCTGCTTTTCGACGTGCGGATCGACGGTGACGCGCAGGTCCAGCGGGTCGCTGCCATCCGATATCACGGCGGCCAATTCGGCGTGCTGGCGTTGGATGTACACGGCCTAGTTACCCACTATTGCATCGTTAACGGTATGTTCTCACATTACATTGCGTCCTTGGAGAGCTGGCACAGGATGCCCCTGTCGATGCAGGCCAAGATGGATGCCAACGGCAATGCCCGTCTCTTCGTAGCCGCGTTGCGGGATGCCGGACATATGCTGGGCACCTAGCATTGGGCGAGAATGCATCTGTGAATTTTGCATGTGCGTCACTGCGATGGCGCCGGCATGATCGTCATGCTCCAAAACGGCTGCGGCCCCCCGCGAAGCGGTCGCCGCGATGATGGTGATCAACGGCGTTGCATCGATGCGAGCGTTTAGACAGAGGTCTCCTCCTGGCATCGAGCGCATGCAAGGAGCTACGCAAGCGCAGCTGCATCAAGTATTTTGAAGGGACGACCTCATGCATGGAGCTTGCGCTGCATACGGGCGGCGCGAGCCGCGTTGCCATCCAGCAGAGAGGGTGCTTGCGGTACTCTCAATGACCCGAGATCGCAAATGGACGTGGGTAAGCACCAGAACTGCAACACCCATGGTGGTCCGCTGGACTCGCTGGAGGAAGCACAAGGTGTCGGCGGGCAGAGCGCAGCGAGTGCCTACCTCGATCTTTCTAGAAGCGCGCCGGCAGCCTGGGCGGGGGGCTTGGGGTTAGACTGCCGGCGCACGCCACTCACGAAGAGCGGCCCCTTTTCGTGGTTCGAACACCCATAGTCAACCCGGAAACGTCAGGATGCCCGCCATGTTATTTTCAGAGCGGCGCGATGCCGGCCAGTTGGCCGATTCAGCCTAGGAGTAGCCACTCTCGTAGGCCGAGTTGATGCTCAAGCGCCAGCATCGCCTCGCCGAACTACCAAGAGTTCGCCGTTACAATCCTTCGTCGCGAGCCGATGCCCTCGTGCACGTTTCGTAGCACTCCGGGCGGCTATATCGCGTTGTTGTTCGCGAGCCCATGTGAAGGGTTCCTGCATCGGAAAGTTGACGAGATTCTCTTGGCGGTACTGCGCCAGAGGCATCCCAACGGAATCAGCGTCTACAATCAGCCGCAAGCTTCACATCACAAGAGCGGTAGTCCACCCATTGCGGATCATCCGACTGATCAGGCGGCGTCCGAAATGTGCGACTCTGCCTCAAGGATTCCCACAGGTATGGAAAGCGATCTCGCTATCCGATCCCGATATCCCTTGTTGTACCTCAGACCTCGCTCGATGTTTTGAATTTCCTCAGCGGCAAGCCCGCTCGCGACCGTCAGGTCCTCGATCGAATACCCAAGGTGCTCACGATAAGCGCGGACGATGTGGGTCCCCTGCGACATAGCCGTCAAGACTGGTTCGGGAATGCGCGAATCGTTCATAAACATCTCCAAGAACATGGGAGCTCCCTCGGGAGATACCCCCCGGCGGCGCAGACCAAGCAAATCAAAAAATGGACGTCCATTCAGCCGGACCGGCCTCATCCATGGAATGGGCCGCCTGAATTAGGAGCTGGGTCGGAATATGGCGGCTCCTCCTTCTAATCAAGAAAGCCAACGGCGAGAATTATTCGCGAAGGATCGCAGGTCGGATGCGCTACAGCCGATCAGGCCATCTCAGGAGGGGGCCCTGGAACTCTGAACCCCAACTCGAACTCCCGGTACGGACACTGCTTCCTTCGGCCAATCTCCACCGGCGGGGGAGTGAAAGACCCACTCTTGAAAGCCCCCGGCTGCGTGCTGACGTCGGCTCTAGGAAGCTCGATCGCCCTGTGCCCCGATCGACCGGCCGAAAAAAGGGATTCCAAATTCCAGCAAACACTGGTCATCTGGTTTTCATCCGGATCCAGACAAAGGGTAGCTTTCCATCGAGAGCTTCGCCATCTGTACAGGTTCACAATCATTCGACCGTGACCGATTTTGCGAGATTGCGCGGCTGGTCTACATCTGTCCCCATGAAGAGCGCCGTGTGGTAGGCAAGAAGCTGTATCGGCAGCGAGAAGATCATTGGCGCGATAATCTCGTCGACTACCGGCAGCACGAGCGTGTGCATGGTGTCGAGTTTCGATGCGGCTGCCCCATTTTTATCGGTGATGAGTATAATCCGCCCTCCACGGGCAGCCACTTCCTGCATGTTGGAGACGGTCTTGTCGAAAAAGCGGTCATGGGGCGCGATGACGATCACCGGCATGTTCTCATCTATCAATGCGATTGGCCCGTGCTTCAATTCACCCGCTGCATAGCCTTCGGCATGGATGTAGGAAATCTCCTTGAGCTTCAGCGCTCCTTCCATCGCTAGCGGGAAACTGGTGCCACGGCCGAGATACAGGACGTCACGACACTTTGACAGTTCGCGCGACAAGAACTCGATCTCCGGCTGGATGCTGTTGAGTACCTGGCCCATGACGCGCGGCAATTCGGCGAGGCTCCTGACGAGTGCCCGCAGCTCGCCTTCGGGGACGGTCCCGCGGGCTCTGGCGGCGCTGATGGCGAGTGCGGCTAGAACGGCAAGCTGGCAGGTAAAAGCCTTGGTAGAGGCGACGCCGATCTCCGGTCCGGCAAGGATCGGGAAGACCGTATCGGCCTCCCGAGCGATGGTCGATTCGCAGGCATTGACGATAGCGCCAATTTTCAGCCCACGCTCCTTGCAGTACCTCAACGATGCAAGCGTATCGGCGGTTTCGCCGGATTGCGAAATGAAAAGAGCCGCGGACTGCGGCGGCAAAGGGATCTCGCGGTAACGGAATTCAGACGCAACGTCGATTTCAACCGTCAGGCGCGCATAGCGCTCGAACCAGTATTTTCCGATCAGTCCGGCGAGATAGGCGGTCCCGCAGGCAGAGATCGCCAAGCTCGGAACCTTGGCGAAATCGATGCCAGGAACCATGTCGCGACCCTCTATGATTTTGATGTAATGACGAAGAGCATGGGCGATGACCTCGGGCTGCTCGTATATTTCCTTCTCCATGAAGTGGCGATGGCTGCCCTTGTTGGCCAGATCGGCCGCGGCCGTGGAGATATGGCACGGACGCTCGACGGGATGGCCGTCGATATCGAAGATATGGGCGCCCGAATTGCCGACAATGGCCCAGTCGCCGTCCATGAGATAGGTAATTTCATTGGTGAAGGGCGCAAGAGCGATCGCGTCGGAGCCCAGGAACATCTCGCCGTCGCCGTGACCGATCGCCAGCGGTGGTCCGTTGCGCGCCGCCGTGATGGTCGACGGTTCATCTTCGAAGAGGATGGCAAGCGCATAGGCGCCCCTGACGCGTTTCAGCATGGCACGCGTGGCCTCTTGCGGCCTCATGCCCTCGCGGCGGTATCTTGCCAAGAGATGCCCAACGACCTCGGTGTCAGTGTCGGTCTGGAACTCGGCGCCATCCGCCGCCAATTCCTCCTTCAGCTCGGTGAAATTCTCGATGATGCCGTTATGGACGACGGCGACACCGTCGGTAAAGTGCGGGTGCGCATTGCGTTCCGTCGAGGCCCCGTGGGTTGCCCAACGCGTGTGGCCGATGCCGACTTTGCCGCTCAGCGGCTCTTCCTTCAGTCGCCTCTCGAGATTGACGAGCTTGCCCTCGGCGCGCCGGCGGTGCAAGGCACCGTCGATGATCGTCGCAACGCCGGCGGAATCATAGCCGCGATATTCCAAACCCTTCAACGCGCCGATCAACCGATCCGACACCGGCTGTTGCCCAACGATGCCAACAATCCCGCACATGTTCGTCTCCGCATTTTTGCGGGCAGCATCAGCCCACGCGAGACGGATACCCATCCGGCCGCTTTAAGTGGCGGCCTTGTAGTAGTATTCCATGATATTGGTACAATTGATTGTAGTGATCACTACCATCCGCCCCATGGATAGGTCGGCTGCTGTGGGGACCTAAAGTTCTATTCGCGCCTGACGCTCTTATGACAATCGCAGACTCACCCGCGGCAGGATCACGGCCTCAGAAACGGCCAGCAGGCCTTGGACAGTGGACGGACGACCGGCCTGCGAGCCCTAGTCAGGCGGTCCGGCATGTAGAAGCATTGTGCCGCCGACTTCGGCATCGGCGATGGTCTGTCTCGGCGACAGCCTGAGTTCGCTTCGCGGGCCGCGCGGCTCGCCCAGGACCGTCGTCGTCTGCGCGGCGCCGGTGTCAGTTGACGATGGCATAATGCCCGCCGGGGGCGAGCGCCTCGCGCACGGCACGTGCCAGCCGCGGTCGGTCCGGGACGCCATGGAAAGCGTTGGCCATGAAGACGAGGTCGACGGGGCGTGACACCAGAGTAGCGAGTTCATAGGCGTCGCCGGCGACGAATTCGCAATTGGTCACGCCGGCGCCGGTAGCGGCGCTGCGTGGCCTCCAGCTGGTCGGCGTCGATGTCTATGGCGACGACATGGCGGGCGACCGTGGCGATCGGCACAGCCGTCGCCGCAGCAGAGGTCGACCACCTCCATGCCCGGCTTCAGCCCGGTTGCCGCCAGCGCCATCTTCGCTGCGGTCCGGTTTGTCAGTGCTCTTTCCTGGCCTTGGCAAGAACACGAACTTCGGCTTCGGTCCGGAATGGCAATGTACCCCGATGGCGAAGGGCGACCCGATCTGCGTCAAGCTCATCGCCAGGGAAGAGACGAAGTGATGGGCACCCCCCTACCGCTGATTACCACCGGCGGCCGCCTCGCGTTCCAAGGTGGGCATGTCGTGCTCCTCGCAGGCTAGCCGAGGCAGAAATAACCGATCAGCGTCCACTCGGGCGGCGTGTCGAGAATCTCGGCCATCTCGGTCACATCGAGGATCGACACCCAGCCCATGCCGATGCCTTCCGCCCGCGCCGCTAGCCACAGTGTGTGCACCGCCATGACGGCCGAATAGTCGATGGTCGCCGGCATGGTTATGCGACCGAGCCCAAGGCCTTGTCCGGTCGTGCGGTCGGCGAAAACCGCGAACTGACAGGGCGCCTCGTTGAGACCGGCAAGCTTCAGCCGGGCATAGAGTGCAGCGCGCTCTCCCGAAAAGCACGTGAGCGCCTCGGCATTGCAGCGTTCGAAGCAGTCTCTCACCGGCGGTGCGCCGCTCGAGGCTGTCGACCACTACGAAGCGCAAGGGCTGGCTGAGGCCAACGCAGGGCGCAATGCTGGCGAGCTCGAGCAGCCGTTCCAGCTTGCCCTCCGGCAGAGCCGTCGGCTCGAAGCGCCGCACATCCCTGCGCCAGCGCAGCAGCGTGATCAGCCCGGCCCGAAAATCGTCGGCGAAATCGGGAGGTGACGGCATGGCGGTCTCGTTCGGGGCTAGGGATTGCAGTAGGGAGTACGGTGTGGATTGCCAGCTGCCTATTGCCCAAGCTGGCTTGTTGCGTCCGACAAGCGCGCCATGCGGCCCTAACCGCAAACGATAGAAAAATGTTTCCTGGTGGGCGGCGCTATTACGATGCAATCCAGCAAACCAGTTTCGATCAGCTCGCACGGCGGTGAATCATGTGCCAGGGCCTTTGCTAAATGCGCCATTGACACTCAGGCGCACCCGTATCGCTCACCAGGCCTCGGAATGCGGAGAACGTCGGCCTAGAACGCGGCGACGGCGACAGGCGTCTCAGCTTGCATATACTCGTTCCTGCCGCACCGCCTGTAACTCATTTTGCTTCCGACCACGTCGGCCTCGACGTCCCCGAAGGTTCCCCAGGTCATTCGGCAGATACCATCGTCTGACGTCATAGCGCCGGACCAGCACCAGCTGCCCAATTTCATGGGCATTGCTGAGCTTCCAGTCGCCCGCAGTTTCGCCTTCCACCAGTGTCAGGCATCACCCAATGGGGACTCATCCCTCTCACAGTCAATTCGCGGTTGACTTATTTGTCTCCGGCGAAGTGCGACAGCTGCTCGTATCCAGCAGCGTGAGCGATAGTTGATCAAATGCTGCCAATGAGTTTTGATACTGCAATCTTTAGACAGCCGCCTACCATGAATGTGCCATCGCGTTTCGGCGATCGAAGGAGCGAAGCCGGTGTCCAGTCGTCACTACATATTCCCGGAGAACAGCGAACCTCTGCGGCTATCGCGGCGGCTTGTAGAGGGAATGATCTTCGGAAAGGACGCTCTCCCGCAATACGCCGGCACACGCCAGCGGGTCGTCTCGGTGATAGTTGAGAACGAAGGCACCGCGCCGAATCGGATTCTAGATGCCCAAGGAGCCTATTGGGTTTTCGATGCTGCGGGCGATATCCGAAAAGGCCTCACACGGTCGACTAGCGACATTATGAGCGCCACCTTCAATGATTCCGACAACAAGGGAACGGTGGTGGCACTTCAGCCAAAGCTCTCCAAGAAGAGGGCTGAGGAGGAGCACCGCTGGGTAGTGGGCAAGGCCGAACTCGACAGGATTGCCGCAGACATCTGGCCGAAGGTGAAGTCGGACAAGATGAGATCCGCGCAGGGGGTTTCGGTGAAGCGACCGCCGCTTACCTATGATGCTCGGCACGCACTCGACGAGGCTACCGCAAATCTGTGGAAGATTTCGCACGCAGTAGCTCAACTTAAGGAGCCTAGCCTGAAGGGCTTTGCCCATGAGGCTCGTTCGAGAGGTGCCGACCGCCCGGAGCACGAACTTCTCTACCAAGCCATCGCCCAGTTGGCAGATCAGCGACTCGAAATTCTGCGACGTCGCAGGACCGGGAAAGGCGTCTGGTATGCCATAGTGGGCGTAATAAAATGGAACGGCGACCACGTAGGCCAGAGCGTAGCCAGGTTCCACGAGAAGTGCGAAGGAAAGCGTTCAGCGGTCGTCGCGGCGAGAAAGCTTCTCGCCGAACATGCCGGTGAATTCGCGGAAAATATGACTGTGGAGGCCGAAGTGCTGACTGACCTTGAATGGCAGGGCAGGCTCCCTGAAGTGGAAGATTGAGGGTCGCGCCATGGCGGGCTACTTGATTTCGGTGTCGCAGATGCGTGGCCAAAGACCGACACATGCTGCCAGGCATATGCATCTGCGGACTGGTTTGACTTTTGATATTGGGATAGGCAGGAAGGCCGCTTGCTGTACAGACGAGCTTATCGGCGAGGTCGAGAATCCTAGTACCGGTCAATGGTGGTGCATCCACAGCAGTCTGATTTCGACAGCCGTCGTCGAGCCGGAGTGCGCACCGCCCTGTGCGGTGAGGCCTCCGTAAGGTCTGGGTATCTGAATGCCGTGTTAGCGCGGGCGCGCCAAACCTTGGCTCGCGCCGGTCAAGGCAGTTAATCAAAAAAATGGGACATCCGGGGTTCGCAGGCATACAGTGTGCCATCGACGGCAACTCTAAGGGCGTCCGTCGGCTGTGAGCGATCAACATGCTTCCGCCCCAATAGGGAGAGGGAGCTATGACAGACTCCAGTTCACAAACTCACACTGCCGCGCAACGCGACACCCGCCAAAATTCCATCTATCGCAATTCGCTGCTGCTTCGAATGTGCTCGGCAGATTTGGCATTGCTGCAACCTCACTTGGAAAGCGTCTCCCTTGGACTGAAGACGCATCTCGAAGTGGCGGGGTCACCAATCAGAACCGTGTACTTCTTCGAGAGCGGTCTCGGGTCAGTGGTGGGCGAACTGCGGCCTGGTATTGAAGCTGAGATCGGAATCATTGGTTGTGAGGGCATGACCGGCTCAGCGCTTATCATGGGCGATGACCGATCAACGCACGATTGTTACGTGCAATTAGAAGCCCGCGCCTTTGTTATCGACGCGGGCCTCTTCACCAAGGCGCTTTTGACAAGCCCAACCCTGCGAACTTTTCTGCTCCGCTACGTTCACTACTTTCACCTCCAGGCAAGCTTCACCGCGCTCAGCAATGCCCGGATGAACATCGTCGATAGGCTCTCAAGATGGCTGGTGATGTGTGATGATCGCGTCGACGGAAACCGCTTGGCGATTACGCACGAGTTCTTATCAGTCATGCTCGGTGTCAGGCGGCCCGGCGTCACCATAGCGCTGCAAATGTTAGAGGGGCAAGGTCTGATACGATCGATGCGAGGAGAGGTCGTTATCCTTGATCGCACGCGTCTGATTGCGCTGGCTGACGGGTCGTATGGCAGGGCTGAAGCCGAATACGCTCGGCTAATCAGCCAACTGCCTTGGCCGCAGGCGCCTGATCGCCAATGAATGTGCTCGAACAGGGAGATGGCCGATCTCCTGCATTGAGGCCATGTCCGGGTAAGCCGCCTAAACAGAGCCTTCACCGCCGACGTTGTCGAGCATCAGATCCAAGACGAAGCTGTCATGCCGGCACCGCTGCATGCGCCGCCCCAGGGAAACCGCCCCTCGCATCCATTCAGGATTCCGAAGCACGATACGGCTGTGCACCACCTTCCGGCCACTGCAAAGGGGACCCGAGATGACTCGGTCCGTAAAGGCGGTTTTCGAAGAGCATCTGAGGCGATATCGAGGAGGATCTTGGGGCGCACTGCCGTCTAACCTCGATTAAGCAGGCATTCATGCGCTGGTTGGAGCAATGGCGAGACTCATTGCACCAGCCCAGTTCAAGGCATGTGCGGACAACCGCTTTGGGCGCCGAACAGATCGATTGGCGGCATAGCCTTATCTTGCCTCACAAGACTTGTGGTCCGGGAAGGCTGTTTCGGGACTTTTCGAAATCAGCGGATCACAGGCTCGCCATGGAAGCGGCGGCGTGATGGAGGAGAAACCCCGAAGCCAACTTCCATCATCAGCCGTGGCCTGTGCGCCGGCACGGTGCCCATATGGAACCCGAACGGATCCTCGACGAAACCGAAACCGGCCTCGCCGGTCAGCGTGACCGGGCTCTGCTTGCCGTACACGTCCAGAATCTCTTGCGCGGGATGGCCGACGACAAGCGTAAGTTGGTGCTTGAGGGCGCGGCGATCATGGCTGCCGCGGACATAGACATGCGGGCCGGTCCCCTCGTCGACGGGCACCAGATAGAAAAAGAACTTCAGCATCCGCCAGTCGTCCAGATCGAAGTGGTATTTGCCGAGCGAAGCCAGGTTCTTGTCGGCGTCCGACGCCTGGCCGGTCGGGAAGCTCCACCAGACGCGAGTTGTGATCAGCGTCGCCTGGCCGCCGAGATAGTGCGCCGCGATATCCACGAGCAGCGGATCGTTTTGGATGGCAACGGCCGAGTTACAGCCCAGAATGCGCTCGAAATAATGACCGCTGAGCAACGGACGGCCAAACCGCGCCTCAGCCTCCGCATGCTCCGCCGGCATGAATTCGAGTCGGCGATCGAAATTGCCGAAACAAGGTGTGCACCTGGCGAATGCGGCTACATCTTCAGCCACCAGTGTTGGCAGGACGAGGCCGGGAAAAAGCCCATCCATCCGCAGCGCGTCGACAACGTCCTGGCAATTGATACCGGCAAACATCGTGTCCTGGGCTCTTTGCGACCTTCGGACCGGCTTTGCACCACGCCAGTGCATTCTCCGTGCCGGCATGGTGCGCGCCAACATGAACATGGGCAGCCACGCCGGGTTCTCGCGAATATCCGACAGGTAGGTCGGAATGCGTACGGCTATGCGACGCAGCATGCTGCCGTTTCGCGCGATCGTCTCAAGGCTTGCCGCGCCGGCTTTGTCGGGGTTCATAACGGTCATCGGGATCCTCAAGGCATGAATGCACTCATCGACGAAGGTTGGGTCCCAGTGCTTCGCCGCGCCGGAAGAACTAGGCGCTTGCCACGTTTTGTACAACGCACAATTGCACTCAGAAATGGAGGTTGCGCGTTCGAATAAGACAATCGCAACCACCCCAATTACCTCAGGAACTGTCTGTAGCCGCCGCCCATCAGGTAGCGGCCACGTTGGATGGCGCGACGTACCTGATCGCGAAGATGGCCACCTGGATGACGCCAATCTTCTTCGACGCGGCGTGTCCCGAACAAGGCAATGGCGACCTCCTGATGAGATGCTCCGGCAAGCGAGCCATCCAAAGCCTGGAGTACGATACGCAGACGCGCTCCGCGGTGTTCCGGCGGAAAGCAAGCAGTTGACAGGCGGGCGCAACCATTGACGTGGTTCAAGAACTGAAGGGCAGCGACATGGAACTTGAGGTGCTGCGGCTGAACGATCGCGTCGACATATAGCCGCAACGGGCGGAGGACGGACGCACCGGAAACGGCGATCTGCAGACTCCGGCAGTTCTCCCTCAGCAGCACGTGCTGCACGCCCGCAGCTGTCAGCAGGATGTCCTTGCAGCATGAGAGCGAAGAAAGGTGAAGCGGTTCAAAATCGTGGTCGAGCCCAAGCGGCTCCGCGGCCGCTCGTAGAATACAGGCGCAATCGCGCGGATCCCAAAAGACCCTTGCCGATGTAGCGTCCGAAAGTGGCGCGTCGGCGAAAAAGAAGGCTCCATTGTCTTAGGAGAGCTGATCCTGTCGTCAACTCGATTATCTGCATGTCGCCTTGGGGTCCGACAATGCAGGCGGACGGTGCCATTTTGGCGTGGTCGCGCTGGAATTGTGGATTGCGCCGAAGAAACTCCCAGGCCCAGCCAGTGCGTGGCAATCGTCTGGCATAGTGGTAAGCGTCGTGGCGACGCCAGTCCGGCCAGCATACAAGGCCGACCGTCGCTTCCTTGGACAGACCAGCATCCTTCATGGCTCAGGTGTCCACTATGGCGCTATGCCGACGGGCCTACAACCGGTTGCCACAGTACCGGTCCAATCAGACGTCCCCTGCTGCGGATGCGCAAAAGGCTCGCGTGGGAAATGTCGAGAAACCCAGCCACCGCCTGCGTTTTGCCGACGCATTTGGGTTCTCCGATGCGCGACAATGGCCACGTAGCCAGGCGGAGGATCCGCTCCATGCGCGTATCCGTCACCGTTACTATCCGGGTCAGATCCTTGGCCAAGCCGAACTCGATCATGCCCGCGAAGAGCTCGTAGGTCGCCTGGGCCAGCCCGCCCGCAGCCTTGGGCGCCGACGGAGGAAGATCGAGCGCGAAACGACTGCTCTCCCATATGTCGGTGGTCGAGGGCACGACGTCAGCACCCAGCAGCACCGGGAAGGTGTCGCGCAACATTGTGGGTCCGGTGCTGGGCAGAAGACGCACGCAACCGCGAATTCGCCAGTCGGATCCTTTGAGGAGCAGATAGACGGGCTTCAGAGCATCAAACGAATCGGATTCCATCTGGTCTTCGGTATCAACTTCCCAATCGAGCCTTTCCTTGAACACCCGAAACCTGAGCCCGTGCATCTCTTTGAGTTCGCCTGCAAACTCGTTGTAAAAGTCTGGTGTTATCAGTTGCATCATGGTCGCCTCCATGTGGGATGTGTTCCCGCCATCGAAGGGCAAAGCTGACAGCGATGCAGCCTGTAGAGGTTTACAGGTATCGTGGCTGAAGAATCAGGATCTCGTCTGGCCGGAGGCAGCCATGCGTGCAACGGCCTGGTTGATCGTTCGAACGCCAAACTTTGCCTTGGCGTTTTCCAAGTGAAAAGTCACGGTGCGCTTTGAGACGCCGAGAAGCTGGCTGATATCCCAAGCCGACTTGCCGCGCGCTGCCCATTTCAGGCACTCGAACTCCCGCGGGGTGAGCGTTACACCATCCACCACGCGATCATCGGCGAGCCTGCGCCGGACATGGATATGAAAGTTGATGGCCACCAGCTGCAATGCTTTTTCGTAACGTGCCAGTGACCGCAACAGAAGCGGACGGGACTCGTCGGAAGCAAAGGTCAGGGCAGCAAACCGGCCGAGATGATCATGCATGGACATCGTCAGGCCGCCGCAGATGCCAAACTCAGCCGCACTCTCCAGAATTTGTTGCTGCGAATTCGGCAGACAGTGTCGAGCGCGGTCCACACCCCAATCGAATGTATCCCAGCCTTGCAGCCCGCGCAGGATGACCGGATCAAGACTGTGGTACCGCTGTTGCAGATAACGTGATGTCCAGGATGAAGGATAGTTTGAAATCAATTGGGGGGCGTCGCCGGAGGCCGACGGGTAAGTGAAATAGGCGAATAGCGGGAAGTCGAAGCCGGCTGCAGCGGAGGCCATTGCCTCACAGAGATCGGCAGCATCAACACTTGCAGACAGTTGCTCGACGAAGTTCTCAAACACGCGATGCATTTGCCCTGTGCGTAACCTCCGTTCGCTCAATGCCAGGCAGAGACCTTGTTTTAAACGATCCCGGACGGATACAGCGCGTGCCGAGAACGTGGCTAATCTGTTGAACCAATCCGAAATAGTCTGACGTTGTCTATGAGACGTGTGCCGCCGAGCCAGGCCGCCGCAAGCAACCGTGCCGGTCGATCAAGGCTTGTCATCGGGTGCAGATCTGCCTCTTCGCGAAGTTCCAGGTATTCGACCTCGCGATAGCCTGCAGCCAGAATTGCTGCGCGAGATTCTGCAAGCGTTGGCAGGACGGGTGAGCCGCGCCCAAGCCGCTCAGCCGTCTTGAGCAGGACCGATGATAGCTTGGGAGCAACAGCGCGTTGCGCTGGCGAGAGCCGCACATTGCGCGATGATAGCGCAAGACCGTCGGCTTCACGGACTGTCGGACAGGCAACAATGGTGATTGGAATATCCAGATCCCGGGCCATGCGCCTGACCAGGTGAATTTGCTGAAAGTCCTTTTCGCCAAAGAAGCCGAAGTCAGCGCTGGTCTGCAGGAAGAGCTTGGCGACGACGGTCGCCACGCCATCGAAATGTCCCGGCCGGAAGGCACCGCACAGGCCCTCGCTGACACCGGACACCGAAACGGTGGTGGCGAAGCCCGCCGGATACATCTCCTCTGCATCTGGCGCATAAAGCAGGTGCGCGCCAAGCGGTGCCAGTTTGGCGGCATCCTCGTCCTCGGTGCGCGGATACGCGGCAAGATCGGCCTGGCTGTTGAATTGCTTCGGGTTTACGAAGAGCGTCACGATCACACGGTCTGCCTTCTCGAGTGCAGCGCGCACCAGGCTGAGATGGCCCTCATGCAGGACGCCCATCGTTGGCACCACGGCAATCCTCACGCCCTCGCGGCGCCATGCGGCGACGATTTCGCGAAGCTGGTCAGCGCTCCTGACGATCGGCACGCTCACGCTGCTTCTCCGCTTTTGGTGGCTTGCGTGTCGGCGGGCGTGGGCGCATCGGCAAACACGTGCTCGGCGGCCGGAAACTGGCGCTCCTTCACCTCGTGCGCATAGGAAGCGATCGCAGCCGCAGCCGCCTCCCCCAGTTCAGCATAGCGCTTGACGAATTTGGGTCGGAAGTCGCCGAAGAGGCCCAGCATGTCGTCGACGACGAGAATCTGGCCGTCACAGGCTGCCGAGGCACCGATGCCAATGGTCGGGGCCGCCACCTCCCCCGTGATCCGGCGGGCGAGCGCCTCAGGAACCTTCTCCAGGACGATCGCAAAGGCGCCCGCTTCGCTCACGGCAAGTGCGTCGCGCCTGATGCGCTCGGCATCCCCGCCCCTGCCCTGCACGCGGTAGCCACCGATGGTGTTGATGGCCTGCGGCGTCAAGCCGACATGAGCCATGACCGGCACGCCGCGTGCGGCGAGGAAGCCGATCGTCTCTGCCATCGTTTCGCCGCCTTCGAGCTTGACGGCCGTGCAGCCGGTCTCCGCCATGACGCGCGCAGCATTTCGGAAAGCCTGCTCTGGGCTTTCTTCGAAGGAACCGAACGGCAGGTCGACGACCATCAGCGCCTGCTTGATGCCACGGCGAACCGCCTGGCCATGCGTGATCATCATCTCCAGCGTGACACCGAGCGTCGAGGGCAGACCGTGGAGAACCATGCCGACGCTGTCGCCGACGAGCACCACATCACAATGGGGATCGACAAGCCGCGCGACTGGGGTGGTATAGGCGGTAAGGCAGACGAGCGGCGTCCCACCTTTGCGCGAACGAATATCCGGCGGTGTGATCGCCTTGGTGTCACCAAACGCGCTCAATGGATCCTCCTTCCCCTACGTTACCAACCGCGGGTGTCGCCTTTCGCACATTTTTGTGCAGGTGCGAAGAGCAAAAAAATGGCCGTGCAGCTGTGGGGTGTTGACGTGCCGACAGGCGCGCTTACACTAAATCGATTAAGTGCCCCCCCGAGCTGGCAAACCAATTCGCGAACATGGACGATCAGGCAATACGACTCAGGAAAGACAGAGCCGCCGTGAATGCCGACGACGTCAAAGTGGACCTGATCGCCTTTGTGGTCGCCGTAAACGACAGTGAACCCTGTGTCCTCACCATCGGCCAGGCGGACACCTTGCCCTCCGGTCCCTTTGCGCTTGAGCACCGATCGCTGCAATCCGGCTTGAGGGGGTGGGTCGAGCAGCAGACCGGCCATCGGCTGGGGTACATTGAGCAACTCTACACGTTCGCTGATCGGGATCGCATCGGCGCCGAGCGCCAGCAGCGCGTCATCTCCATCAGCTATCTTGCATTGACCCGCAAGGAACAGGCAGCGGGCCCGCCCAAGTGCGGATGGCAGAGTTGGTATGAATATTTTCCATGGGAGGACCATCGCTCCGGCACGCCTCCGGTCGTGCTGGATGTTCTGCGACCACGCCTGATTGAATGGGCAAACGGCGTCCGCGATGCGGCCACGCGACGTGAACGCTGGCAGCGGGCGACGATAGCCTTTGGCTTCGACGACCGCCTTTGGAACGAGGAACTCACGCTGCAACGCTATGAGTTAGTTTACGAAGCAGGCTTGGTCCAAGAGGCCGTAAGAGGGCGGGACGGGGCGCCCCCTCCGCTGGTGCCCAGCAAGTCCATGGTCGCCGATCATCGCCGCATCGTGGCGACCGGCATTGCGCGGCTGCGCTCCAAGATCAAATACCGGCCGGTCGTCTTTGAGCTGATGCCGACGGTCTTCACGCTTTTGCAGCTGCAGCGAACCGTGGAGGCGCTCGCCGGCAGGCTCATCCACAAGCCGAACTTTCGCCGACTGATCGAACAGCAGGAACTGGTCGAGGAGACCGGAGAGGCCACTACTGAGACCGGCGGCCGGCCAGCGAAGCTTTTCCGTTTCCGCCACGCCGTTCTCGACGATAGGCTCATCGCCGGGACAAAATTGCCGCTGGCGCGGGGTTGACATCCCTTATACTCACAGCAAGTATATGCTGGTTATTTTCAATTAGAGTATAAGCGGGAGAGGGTTGATGAGCGCCATGCTGCCTGCGGCCGCGTTGCTCTACGAGCGCGTCCGGCGAGTGATCCCGCCGATCGAATGGCCGGCTTTCGTCGACGATATCGAGGCGATCCTTGCACTGAAGCGCGAGCGCAACGCCATCATCCTGGCGCACAACTATCAGACGCCCGAGATTTTCCATTGCGTGGCCGACATCGTCGGCGACAGCTTGGCATTAGCCCGCACGGCTGCGACGATCGAGGCGCAAGTCATCGTGCTGGCCGGCGTCCATTTCATGGCCGAAACGGCCAAGCTCCTTAATCCGGACAAGACCGTGCTCATTCCGGATCTCAGCGCCGGTTGCTCGTTGGCGGAATCAATCACGGCAGAAGACGTGCGCTTGATGCGCCAGCGTTATCCCGGCGTTCCGATCATTACTTATGTAAACACGTCGGCCGAAGTGAAAGCCGAGTCGGATATCTGCTGTACATCCGGCAACGCCAAGGCGGTCGTCGAATCCCTTGGGGTTCTCCGGGTGATCATGCTGCCGGACGAATATCTGGCCCAGAATATCGCCGCCCAGACCGATGTACAGATCATCGCCTGGAAAGGGCATTGCGAGGTGCATGAGCGCTTTACACCGGCGGACATCCGCGAGTTGCGCGAAAGCCATCCCGGCGTGGTCGTGCTCGCCCATCCCGAATGCCCGCCCGACGTCGTGGCTGAAGCAGATTTTTCCGGCTCGACGGCTGCCATGTCCGACTATGTCGAAGGGCAAAGGCCGCCACGTGTCGTGCTGATGACGGAATGCTCGATGAGCGACAACGTCGCGTTAGCGCACCCAGAGGTCGAGTTCATCCGGCCCTGCAATTTGTGCCCGCACATGAAGCGGATCACGCTTGCCAACATCCGCACGGCGCTCGAGCAGAACCAACATGTCGTAACCATCGAACCCGGGATCGCCGGGCGCGCGCGGCTTGCGGTCGAACGGATGCTGGCAGTTTGAGCGCCGACCTCCGCAGCTTCTTCGGGCGTCCCATCATCATCGGCGGCGGCATCGCCGGACTGATGACCGCGCTTCAACTGTCGCCGGAGCCGGTGCTTCTTCTGTCAAGGTCGCTGCTGGGAGCTGACAATTCGAGCACCTGGGCACAGGGCGGTCTGGCTGCAAGTTTCGGCGAAGACGACGAGCCGGCAATGCACCTGGCCGATACGCTTGCTGCCGGGGATGGTCTCTGCGACAGAGACGTGGCGAGCCGCATCCTCCAAGCCGCGCCCAAGGCGATAGAGGGGCTTGCGGCCTTTGGGGTTCCCTTTGACCGCACGCCGAAAGGATCACTGTGCCTCGGATTGGAGGCCGCACACAGCCGACGTCGCATCGTTCATGCGCATGGGGACGGCACCGGGCGTGAGATCATGCGTGCCCTGATCGCGGCTGTGCGTTCCACTCCGTCGATAGTTGTCGTGGAGGGCGTGGAAGCGCGCCGGCTGGCCGTGCGAGAGAATGCGATCCGGGGCGTCTGGGCGAGCTGTTCGATCGGACCTTTCTTCTTCGGCTCACGGCGGGTCGTCCTCGCCACCGGTGGCATCGGGGGACTGTTTCTCGACACCACGAACCCTTGGGGAAGTTGCGGACAAGGCCTTGCACTTGCGGCCCGCGCTGGAGCTGTCCTAGCCGACCTCGAATTCATCCAGTTCCACCCGACCGCGCTTGACGGCCCGGAACGCCCTATGGCGCTGGTCAGCGAGGCTGTCCGAGGCGAAGGTGCTGCCCTGATCGATGAAACCGGCCAGGCTTTTCTCCAGAGCGTGCCAGGGGCGGAACTTGCGCCTCGCGATGTCTTGGCCCGGGCCGTGTGGAACCATCTTGCGGACGGCCACCGTGTTTTTCTCGACGCCCGACAACGGCCTGGCCCGGCATTCGCTCGACATTTCCCGACAATCGCATCAGCCTGTCGTGGAGCGGGCATCAATCCCGCCCGCGATCTCATCCCCATTCGGCCGGCCCAACACTACCACATGGGTGGCGTTGCAGTGGACAGCTCCGGCAGAACCTCCGTCAAGGGGCTGTGGGCCTGCGGCGAAGTCGCTTCGACAGGACTGCATGGCGCCAACAGGCTCGCCAGCAATTCCTTGACAGAAGCCATCGTGTGCGCCCGCTGGGTCGCTGAAAGTGTCGCCGGGACGCCTGCGCGCAGAACAAGGCCTGCGTTTGCCAACGTTTACCCACCGCCCGCTCCGATACGCGTGCGTGTTTTCCTGTCGCGCGCACTCGGCATCGTCCGGGATGGTGAAGGTTTGAAAGCAGCCGCGCGTGCCTTATTGCCGCTCGCCGAAAGCAAGGATGCGGTCTCGGATCCGGCGGCTGTCGGGCTAATGATCGCGGTTGCCGCCTTGTTGCGCGAAGAAAGCCGCGGCGCTCATTACCGGACAGATTTTCCTCATCATGCGACTGCCGCCCGACGGTCCGAAATCACCCTCGAAGCCGCCTTGGCTACAGCGCGGGGACTCGGACACTCGCCAAGTCTCGAAGGGCCGAAGTGATGACACTTTCACCGCTACCCACGGTCGTGCTTGAGCCGCTTGTACGGGCAGCTCTTCTTGAAGATCTTGGCAGAGCCGGCGACTTGACCACGCAGGCCATCGTCCCGAAGGAATACCAAGCGGGAACCGTGTTGGTGGCGCGACAGTCCGGAGTTGTCGCCGGCCTCGATCTGGCGATGCTCGCTTTCGGCTTGATTGATCCTGCTGTCGAAATCTCGGTGGAGCGCGCAGACGGCTGCAATGTCGTGGATGGAGAGATCATTGCATCAGTGGTTGGCCCGGCCCGGGCCATTCTCACAGCCGAAAGGACGGCACTCAATTTTTTGTGCCATCTGAGCGGCATCGCCACGGCAACGGCATCGATCGTCGCTGCGGTTCGTGGGTATGGCGCGAAGATCGTCTGCACCCGCAAGACGACGCCCGGATTGCGGGCAGTCGAAAAGTATGCCGTGCGCGCAGGTGGCGGGTCCAATCACCGCTTCGGTCTGGACGATGCAATTTTGATCAAGGACAACCACATCGCCATCGCAGGCGGCGTCCGCCCAGCGCTCGAGCGAGCACGAAGAGCGGCCGGTCATCTCGTCAAGATCGAAGTCGAGGTCGATACTCTGGCCCAGTTGGAGGAGGTACTTGGCTTCGCTCCCGATGCGGTTCTGCTCGACAACATGTCCCTCCCCGATCTTCGCCGCGCCGTCGCAATGGTCGGTGGCCGCGCTATCACCGAGGCTTCTGGCGGGATCACGTCCCATACAGCGCGGGCGGTTGCCGCGACCGGCGTTGATCTGATTTCGGTCGGCCGACTCATCCACAGCGCGCCGATCCTGGATATCGGCCTCGACCATCGGGGCTCATGATTGTCTGAGTCAGGATTGGGTCAACTGTCCTCTCCGATCGTCAACAGTCAGATAGCAAAGACCCCGCAAGACAGACCGGAGGAACAGCATGGACATGCAAACGGCAAGTTCAACGCAGACATCGCCACAGGCTCAATCCCCTGACCCCGGAGCGTGGACCCTGGAGAAGGCTCAGGCACTTTACCATGCCCCCTTCAACAATCTCCTCTTCCTGGCGCAAACGGTGCACCGCCAGAATTTCGATCCAAACAAGGTCCAGCTCAGCCGGCTGCTCAGCATCAAGACGGGAGGATGCCCGGAGGATTGTGGCTATTGCAGCCAGTCGGCGCGTCACGAAACCGGCCTGAAGGCGTCGAAGCTGATGGAGGTCCGGCGCGTCATCGCCGAGGCGACCAAGGCGCGTGATGCCGGCGCCACGCGTTATTGCATGGGCGCGGCCTGGCGAAACCCCAAGGCGCGCGACATGGATGCGGTGGTGGCGATGGTCGAAGGCGTCAAGGCGCTGGGCATGGAGACCTGCATGACGCTCGGCATGCTCGATCTTGAGCAAGCCGCTCGACTGAAGCAGGCGGGCCTCGACTACTACAACCACAACATCGATACGTCGGAACGCTACTACAGCGAGATCATCAGCACGCGCGGCTATGCCGAGCGGCTCGACACGCTTGAGCAGGTTCGTCGATCCGGCATCAAGGTCTGCTGCGGCGGTATTGTCGGCATGGGCGAAGATCCGGTGGACCGGATCGACATGCTGGTGACGCTGGCGAACCTACCCGAGCCGCCGGAAAGCGTCCCGATCAACATGCTGATCCCGATCGCCGGCACCCCGCTTGCCGAAGCCAAGCCCATCGAGCCGATCGAATTCGTGCGCGTGATCGCCCTGGCGCGCATCATGATGCCGAAATCGCATGTGCGTCTTTCCGCCGGCCGCACCGCCATGACCGACGAGATGCAGGCGCTGTCCTTTTTTGCCGGTGCCAACTCGATTTTCGTCGGCGACACGCTGCTGACGGCGGACAATCCCGGTGAGGACAAGGATAGCCTTCTGTTCCGCCGTCTCGGCATTGAGCCGATGGAACTCGAGGCGCAATGAACGGGGCACCGCTTGCCCGCTATGACGCGACCTTGCAGGGACTGGCCCGCAAGGACCGGCTGCGGACGCTTGCGCCGCGCGCAGGTCTCGATTTCTCGTCGAACGACTATCTCGGGCTGGCCTCGTCCAGGAGACTTGGCGATGCTGTTGTGGCGGCGATTGCGCGGGGCACGCCGGTTGGCGCCACCGGGTCGCGGCTGTTGCGCGGCAATGCACCGGAACACGAGCAGCTCGAGGCAGACGCGGCGGCATTCTTTGGAGCCGACCGCGCGCTGTTCTTCGGCAGCGGCTACATCGCCAACTTCGCTCTGCTGAGCGCCCTGCCGCGGAAGGGCGATCTTTTGGTTCTCGATGAGCTCGCCCATGCCAGCATGCATGAGGGTGCGCAGGCCGGGCGCGCACAGTTCGTGCTGGCCGCGCACAACGATGCCACCGCTGTTGAGGATGCGATCACACGTTGGCGCGCCGCAGGCGGCATGGGATGCGTCTGGATCGCGGTGGAGAGCCTTTACAGCATGGATGGCGACTGCGCGCCTTTGGAGAGCCTGGTCGCGCTTGCCGATCGGCACGGCGCATTCATCGTCATTGACGAGGCGCATTCGACCGGCGTCTGGGGACCGGACGGCCGGGGGCTTGCCGCCGCTTTCGAGGGCCGCGACAACATCGTCGCGCTCCACACCTGCGGCAAGGCGCTCGGCGCATCTGGTGGGCTCGTGACCGGGCCGAGGGCACTGTGCGAGTATCTGATCAACCGTTGCCGGCCATTCATCTACGCCACCGCGCCATCGCCGCTGATGGCAGTGGCAGTGCGCGAAGCACTCGCAATGCTCGCCGACGAGCCTATGCGGCGTGTTCAGCTGCATGAACGCGTTGCCCTCGCCGGCCGCCAGCTGGCCGAGCGCTGCGGCGTGATACCCAGCGGCTCGCAGATCCAGCCCCTCGTAATCGGCGATATCAGGCGCACCATGGCAGTGGCGGCGCGCCTGCAGGCCCGCGGCTTCGACATACGCGGTATTCGTCCTCCGACCGTGCGCACGTCGCGGCTGCGCATCTCACTGACGCTCAATATCGGCGAAGCCGACATTTCCGCCATGGTCGAGGCGCTGGTCGAGGTGTTGGCCCAAACATCACCGGAGGCGGTATGACCCAACGCATCGTCATCACCGGAACCGACACGGGAGTTGGCAAGACCGTGTTTGCGGCTGGGCTCGCCGGTTTGCTCGACGGCTTTTACTGGAAACCGGTGCAATCGGGCCTCGACGGCGAGACCGACAGCGAAGTGGTCGCGCGGCTTGCCGGCTTGCCCTCAGAGCGCGTGCTGCCGGAAGCCTACCGCTTGCGGAGCCCGCTGTCGCCGCATCGTTCGGCCGAGATCGACGGCGTGGCGATCAAGGCTGCCGATCTTGCTTTTCCCGTCCTACCGACGCCGCTCGTCATCGAAGGCTCCGGCGGCCTGATGGTGCCGCTTAACCGGCGCACAAGGCTCATCGACATCTTCGCTGAATGGCGGCTGCCCGTTATTCTGTGCGCCCGCACCACGCTCGGCACCATCAACCACACCTTGCTCTCGATCGAGGCGCTCCGCGCCCGATCCATCCCGTTGGCCGGCATCGCTTTCATCGGCGATGAGATGGCCGATACGCAACGGACCATCGTGGAATTCAGCGGTGCGCCGCAGCTCGGCAGGCTGCCGCACCTCGATCTGCTGACCGGCAAGACACTGAGGGACGCAATGGTTGCCGGCTTCGCCTTCGCCTCGATTACTGGAGGTGACTGATGTCGCAGTCTCATGTGTGGCATCCCTTCACCCAGCACGCGCTCGAGCCTGCGATCCCAGAAATCGTCCGGACTGAAGGCGCCTATCTCCGCAGGGCCGACGGCGCCCGCATCCTGGACGCCATCTCCTCCTGGTGGGTCGTCACACATGGCCACCGCCATCCCCGCATCATGAAGGCAATCGAGACAACCGCGTCGAGCCTCGACCAGATTATCTTTGCGGGCTTCACGCACGAGCCGGCAGAGCGCTTGGCCAAGGCGCTTGTCGGCCTCGCTCCCGCTGGACTCGACTGGGTGTTCTATTCCGACAGTGGCTCGACCTCGGTCGAAGTAGCGCTGAAGATGGCGCTCGGTTATTTCCGCAATATCGGCGCCCCACGCTCGCGCATCGTCGTCATGGATCACAGCTATCATGGCGACACGATCGGCACGATGAGCGTCGGTGCGCGTGGCGTGTTCAACGCCGCCTACGAACCCTTGCTGTTCGAGGTCGCCACCATCCCCTTTCCGGCAGCGGGGCGCGAGCAAGAGACGCTGGATCGTTTAGAGGCTGTGACCCGCGATCGACGAGCCGCAGCCTTAATCGTCGAGCCGCTGGTGCTGGGCGCCGGCGGCATGCTGATGTATCCGGCTTCAGTTCTGGCCGAATTGAAGAAGATCACTGAGGCCTCCGGCACGCTGCTGATCGCCGACGAAGTGATGACCGGCTGGGGGCGGACCGGAACCATGTTCGCCTGCGAGCAGGCATCGATCTCTCCAGATATCCTGTGCACCTCGAAAGGCCTGACCGGCGGCGCCATCCCGCTGGCCGTAACGCTTGCCACCGATGCCATCTTCCAGGCTCATTATTCCGAGGACCGGAAGAAGACATTTTTCCATTCGAGCTCCTACACTGCCAACCCGATTGCCTGCGCGGCAGCACTTGCCAATGTCGAGATCTGGCGGGACGAGCCGGTGGCCGAGCGCATTGCGGCCTTGAGCGCAATGCAGGCCACCGGGCTTCGACGCTTTCGCGACAACAGCTTCTTCACCGACTGCCGGGCGACCGGCACGATCGCGGCGCTCGACCTGCGAACCGGTTCCGCAGGTTATCTCGCCGAGATCGGACCGAAACTGCGCGCTTTCTTCCTCGAGCGAGGGCTACTTGTGCGCCCGCTCGGCAATGTCCTCTACCTTCTGCCACCCTATTGCATCACCGGCGACGAGCTCGAGCGACTCTATGACGCCATTGAGGAGGCGGGCGAACGCTTCGGGTCCAGGCCATGAGCAAGTCGTCGCGCATTCTCGGGTTTGGCCATCATGCGCCTGGGCGAAAGGTGGCGAATGCCGAAATCGAGAGCAATCTCGGTCTTGATCCAGGCTGGATCGAAAGGCGTACCGGGATACGGTCGCGCTTCTGGGCAACCGACGAAGACACGCTGTCTGGTCTTGCTGCCCAGGCCGGCGACATGGCGCTGGCGAACGCCGGTATTGCGCGCCACGACATCGGTCTGCTGTTGCTTGCCACCTCGACGCCCGACCATCTTCTGCCGCCGAGCGCGCCGCTGGTCGCACACAAGCTTGGCCTTGGCAGCGCAGGCGCGGTGGATCTGACAGGCGCCTGCGCCGGCTTCATCTATGCGCTGATGTTTGCGGACGGATTTACCCGCCTGCACGGCAAAGCGAGCCTTGTTATCGCCGCCAATATCCTCAGCCGCCGCATCAATCCAGCCGAGCGCGCAAGCTCGGTCCTGTTTGCCGATGCCGCCGGCGCCCTGGTGATCGGTCAGTGCGATGATGCTGATCGGGGCATTCTCGGTGCCTCGGTGGCTTCGGACGGCTCGCGATACGGGCTGATCCAGATTCCCGCAGGAGGAAGCAACAAGCCGTTCCACGGTGACCTCGATCTCGCGCAAACCCGAATGAGGATGACGGACGGCCGCGAAGTGTTCGCAAAGGCCGTCGAGATGATGACCGATTGCTCGATAAGCGCGCTAGCCGCTGCCGGAGTGCGGCCACACGATCTCGGCCGGTTCGTGCCCCATCAGGCCAATACTCGGATTTTCGACGCGGTCGGGAGGAACCTCGGCATCGCGGACCAAGCAATTGTCAAGACGATTGCCGAATACGGCAACTCTTCGGCCGCGACGATCCCGCTGTCGCTCTCGCTCGCCAACCAGACGGAGCCATTCCAGCCTGGAGAGAAAATCCTTCTGTCGGCGGCGGGTGCGGGTCTCAGCGGCGGCGCTCTCGTGGTTGGAATCTAGCCGGCCGGCTCACGCGCGCAGGACTGGTCATGAATGGGAATAGGGCAACAGAACCAATGCCAAAATGGCCTTCTGAAGCTCGACATGACCGAGCTGACGCAGCACGACCCCGTGCGAGCCTCTGGATGAGATCAAATGCATCACCTGTTGCATCATTCGTGCCATCTGAATAAAGCTCAAATACAAAGGGTGAGCCGCCCCATATATGTCTGATACCCGACATTGTTCACATAAAAGGCTCGATGCTTACACGCTCTTTGCTCTCTTCTCTTTGCTGTCTGCTCTTTTCTCTTTGCTCTTTGCTCTTTCGTCTTGACTAGCAGGAGCATGCGGCTTATCTCATTGCCGCGTTAGCACTCGCTTCCGCTGAGTGCTAAGCACGCTCCGGCAACGGAGAACCGTTCAACATCCGCACCAAGGACATCCAAAAATGGCAAAGTCGAATTTCCGGCCGCTGCATGACCGCGTGGTCGTTCGCCGGGTCGAATCCGAATCCAAGACCGCCGGCGGGATCATCATCCCGGATACGGCGAAGGAAAAGCCGCAGGAAGGCGAGATCATCGCCGTCGGCTCCGGCGCTCGTGACGAAGCAGGCAAGCTGGTCCCGCTGGACGTCAAGGCCGGCGACCGCATCCTGTTCGGCAAGTGGTCGGGTACCGAAGTCAAGCTCAATGGCGAAGACCTTCTGATCATGAAGGAATCCGACATTATGGGCATCATCGGCTGATATCAGGCCTTTCCTTCGCACCATCAAATCTGAATTTCGGGCGAGATGCCCAGGAGTAAAAAAATGGCTGCCAAAGACGTAAAATTCTCCCGCGATGCCCGTGAGCGCATGCTTCACGGCATCAACATCCTCGCCGACGCGGTGAAGGTCACCCTCGGCCCCAAGGGCCGCAACGTCGTCATCGACAAGTCGTTCGGCGCACCGCGCATCACCAAGGACGGGGTCACCGTCGCCAAGGAAATCGAACTTTCCGACAAGTTCGAAAACATGGGCGCGCAGATGATCCGCGAAGTTGCTTCGAAGACCAACGACATCGCCGGTGACGGCACCACAACCGCGACCGTTCTGGCGCAGTCGATCGTCCAGGAAGGCAACAAGGCCGTTGCCGCCGGCATGAACCCGATGGACCTGAAGCGCGGCATCGATCTGGCCGTGACCGAAGTCGTCGCGGCGCTCGGCAAGGCTGCCAAGAAGATCAAGACCTCCGAGGAAGTCGCCCAGGTCGGCACGATCGCCGGCAATGGCGACGAGTCGGTCGGCAAGATGATCGCCGAAGCGATGCAGAAGGTCGGCAACGAAGGCGTCATCACGGTTGAGGAAGCCAAGACCGCCGAGACTGAACTCGAGGTCGTCGAAGGCATGCAGTTCGACCGCGGCTATCTCTCGCCCTACTTCGTCACCAACGCCGACAAGATGGTTGCCGAGCTCGAGGACGTCTACATCCTCCTGCACGAGAAGAAGCTGTCCAACCTGCAGGCGATGCTGCCGGTTCTCGAAGCCGTCGTGCAGACCTCGAAGCCGCTGCTCATCATCTCGGAAGACGTCGAAGGCGAGGCCCTGGCCA
>NZ_JAMYKW010000055.1:0-32343 GCF_040317555.1 Mesorhizobium sp. M1406
TCATCGGCTTTGATCGCATCTCGGAGTATGCGACGGCCGACCTGGGATACATCATCGAGGTCGAGCGGTTCCAATCCAAGGTCGGTGGTGGCAACAAACTGGTGCCGATTGCGCTTCGAGTCACCACCATATTCCGGCGGGAGGAAGGCGGGTGGAAGATCGTCCTTCGTCATGCCGATCCGATAACCTCGGCACGCCCGCCGACGTCCGTTGTCGGGGAGTAGAAAGAGCGCGCTGGAATTCAGCGAAGGAGCAAACGCTGCGCTGGCCTCGTGGTGTGAGGTCGTGATCTAGGAATCTGCCCAACCAACGAAACCGGCGTGGCGCGAGCCGACGATCTAAGCAGGAGGAAGAAGGCCGGCGTCACTCAAGAGGGAGGTTGCTGAATTGGCGCCGGCCAGACGGTCCAATCAGGTCCGCCGCGCCGCAAGACATAACTGAGTCTTGACGCCGCAATGGAGGGCCACTCTACCACTAAGCAACAACCTCTAGCGGCTACTAATGTTCCACTGCGCGGTATCACCATATGTTATGTAGGTCGGTCAGAAACGTGCTGCCCTTGCCATTCCATCGACACAGCGCGGCGTTGGAGCGCCGCCAGGCTAATGCCCGCGCGCAACAAGCCAACCAGATACTAGCCGGGTGAGTGGGCCCATGATCACGGCAGCCCAGGTAGCGGCGCGCTCTCGGCGGTCTTTGCATTCTTGACGGATCATATTTTGCACTTCTAAGCAACCATGTGGCGTCAGTATCCAGCTGTTAAGCTGAGACGATTTTCTCCACATTGGGCTGTCCGCGTAGCCAATCGACATATCGAGACGATCCGCCTTCCGGATCAGTCGCCGGGTTTTTATCTCCGCAATCTGTTCATAGTATATCAATGTTTCCCAGTAGTGTCGGTACTCGAGCTTTTCCCGTTGCGCAGCCGTGCAAGCATTTGCCAGGTCGATCTCATAGGCGTAGTCGAGTTCCCTGACGGTTCGCCGGTACGCCGCAATCTCCAACAAATCTTTGATTTCTATTTGTATCGTCATATGACCGCCCCACGCCGAAAGAAAACGTTACGACGTCATATGACGTTCAGTCCATTCCACTACTTGGTTGAGTTCACAGTCAAAAGAACTAGACAGCGAGTAGCATGGCGTCGGACCATCTGGTTCTGAAAAGCTTCGCCTCGCCAAAAGCCGCCCCCGAACGGCGCAAAGGCATAGTGGTCTCGACAGCAAGGCTGGTTAAATAGGTGCCCGCGGAGGGGAAGGCGAAACCCAGCTTCAAGGACCGTTCAGTAAAAACTGAGCGCGGACTTCTTCGGTCTGCCCGACCAAACACGGTAATACTGGGCACCACCAATAGGATTAATTGCGTCTTTGCTAAAAGGCCCTGTAAATTGACCGGCGCGGGTGCGTAGCATAAGCCCGCTGGAATGGCCGGTGCGGTCCTCACGTCCCCGGAGGGCTGCCCTCGCACCGGCCATTTCCGTTACGCTCTGGGTAGCGGCGACAATCGGGGCTTGATCTAAAGACTGATGCGCAACCAAGCCCGTTGATGCCTGTGGGATCACCGAGACTCTCCCTCCGCGAGGGAGAGCCGGCCGCGCGGTTCAGATCAGAATTACGCTCGATGTCAGCTCGAAATGTAAGACCGATCAAATCCGGCCGTTTTGATCAGTCCCGCATGGTCATGCAACTCGACCACACCATTGCGGAATGAAGCCAGTCCGCTTTCTCGCAAATCCTTCAACACGCGACTTACATGCACAGCCGAAAGCCCCAACGCATCGGCCAACTCGGCCTGGGTCAGCGGGCATTCAAAGCGGTCCGGATAACTCGTTGCCGATCGATGCGCTCGGCAGCCCAGTTCAAGAAGAAGATGGGCCGTGCGTTCCACAGGTCCCCGTCTACTGACGCCTGCCAGATGTTCCGCAACTCGTGAGTGCCGCCTTGCCTCAGCCAGCAGGATGGCCTCGCAAATGGACTGCGGATAGCGCGAAAAACAAGTATGGGCGGGACCGGTCAACTCGATCGCGGTCACATCGGAAAGAGCCGTTACCGTCTCGCCGCCTTCTCCAGAGAACTCGATCAAGGCAATTTCGCGAGGGAGCGCAAAATCGACGATGAGACGCGAGCCATTCCGCAACGTTTTGCCGAACGCCGCCCACCCCGCAGTCATAACCAGGATCAAGGATCTGGCCTGATGCGCATCCGCAATCGTCGTGTTCGCCGGATAGCGGCGGCGCACAGCCCCCGGCAGTACAGAGATTCCCCTTTCCCAACTCGCATCAGCAAGGGTAGGTCCCCTCGCCAATCCAAGCGCCTGCTTTGATAAGTTCATTTGTTCTGAATAACCCCAGCCAGATCGCCCCGCCGATCACATCGAACTGGAAACCAACAACTACATAAAAAGTTCCATCTATCATTTCATCCGAATGTCATTGCAGTATACCACCTTTGGGGACAGCCTTACCACCTTGTGCGTGATATTGGGCAAAGACGGCGCGGCGCACTGCGCGCCATCGACGCAATGCGACGATCCTTGTGAGCGCGGAACCTTCGCCCGGTCGGCAGTGACTGTCTGGCCGTCGGCAAGGATTTTTGGAGGCCGGCAGGATCTCGTTTGTATTGCGTGCGCGGCATACCGGATCGTGATGAAAGTCGGATCTAGCCTGCCGGTCAACCGAACGAAGCTCTTACAATCCACCTATCGGATCGGTTTCGGAAAGTTGCCGTGGGCCTGCCAGCAGCAGCCGATGGCATGTTCTACTCGATCGGTGTCCATGAGTCGCCGTCCTCGATGGCGAAGTATGAGCCGGCCACGGTCACCCAAGGCAGGCCGGTGATTGGAGCGGGCAGCGTCCGCTCCACGTCAAGTCGCCTTCGTTTCGTTTTCGAGCACTCAGGCCATATCTGCGCCCACCATCATGGGACGGAATCCGTGCGCCACGAATAGGCGATTGGCTTGGGGGGTAGGCGATACTCAATAAGGCCAACTTGGTAAACCGTTTTGGGTAAGCCTCCAAGTATTCATGCGTATATTCCCGCCTTTTTGTGAAGTGTCCCGGTTCAGGCACGTCTGTTACCCTGAAAGCTTGTCGCGGCTTGCAAGGCGGCGCCGGCTCCGCGTTGGAAAGACCGACAGCCCGTGGAAACACAAAGTCGAATTGACCGACGGGTTTGCTGGGATTGGCTGGGCGAAGGGTGGGAAAGTGGCATATTTCGAGAGTTCCACTTCCGCGATCAGAGGGCTTACCCAGCGGCGGGAGACCAGCCTCGAGGCTAATCTCAATTTGCGAGAAGTTCTCAGATTTTACGGACGCCGCTGGAAACTGATTGCGGTGGTAGCAGCCGCTTTGACCATAGCCGCGGTTGCCGTCGCAACGAATATTTCATCAGCCTTCACCAGCACGGCGAAACTCCTGCTCGAACAGCCAAGCGCGAGTCCGATTTCAACGGATTCGCCGGCGAGCGCGTTGACGTCCGATTCTTCGTTTATAGACAGCCAGGTGTCTGTTCTCACCTCCAGCACGCTACTGGAACGTGTCGTCCGCGACGCCCATCTGTTGGACGATCCCGAATTCATTAGTGATGAGGAGCCGTCGCTCACGGACAATATCCGGGCGAGGGTCGCTGATTGGTTGAAGGTGTTTGGGACCACCGAGCCTATCGAGCACCAGCCAGTCACGGCCCTTCCCGACCTGTCATCGCGAGCCGTGAGCCGATTGCAGGACATGATCGAGGTGTGGCGAGAGGGCCGTTCTTATGTGATCGACATCGCGGTAACCTCAGGCGATCCCGAAAAGGCAGCCTTGATTGCCAATGCCGTAGCCGAGGGCTATGCCGAAGATCAGCTTCAGGTTCGCTATCACCATGCCGGACGAGCGTCGAAATGGCTCACAGAGCGGATCGCTGCTCTGCAGACGCAGCTCAAGAACGCTGAAGATGCGGTCGAGGAATTCAAGACCAAAAACAACCTTGTCTCGACCAGAGCCGGCACGTTGACGGAACAACAGCTCTCGGAATTGAACCTGCAACTCATTGGCTCGCGCACTGAGCTCGCAGAGAAGCGTGCTCAGTTCGAGCAGGCTCAAAAGCTCCTCGCCTCCGGTGGCGATCTCGAATCAATTCCGCAGGTGCTAGGCTCAGAGGTCATCAAAGCCTTGCGCACGCAACACGCCGAAGTGACACGCCGGGAAGCGGACCTAGTGTCGCACTATGGCGCACGCCATCCCGAGGTCAGCAAGGTCCAGGCAGAGCGACGTGATGTGGAATTCCAAATCTCGAGCGAGGTCAAACGCATCGTCGGTAACTTGGCGAACGAGTTAGAGGTGGCGGAGACGCGCGAAGCTGCACTGGCCTACTCGCTTGGACAGGCGACCGGCCAGACCGCGGCAGACAATCAAATTGCCATCCAGGTGCGCGAACTGGAACGGATCGCTAATGCCAACAAGGCCCTTTACGAAGCGTTCCTGTCGCGTGCCAAGATGGCCGACGAAGAAAAGACCTTTAGCGACAGCGGCGTCCGGATCATATCGGTGGCCTCGGTTTCCGAAACGCCGAGTTATCCTCCGAAAAAGGTCATTATTCTCTTTGGCTTAATCGTCGGTCTCGGCCTGGGCACCGGTGGCGCGCTTGCGCGAGAGCTCCTTAATGCCGGATTCGCCACGACGGGCCAAGCGGAAAAAGATCTGGGGCTGCCGATCCTGGCTTCTGTCCCGAAGCTCAGCGAGCCGAAGATGCCAGCGATCCGCGGCCAACACTCCACACAGCCGGCGCTGTTCAGGCTGGAACCGAGATCCGGGTACAGCGAAGCTATCCGAAGCTTGCGTCACGCATTGCTCGACGATGTCGACCAAGGCCGCGCCCCGGTCATTCAGATCACCTCCGCCGTTGCGGGTGAAGGCAAGACAACCACCGCCATCAACCTCGCGATCTCGGCAGCTTCCGCAGGATATCGAGTGCTCATTGTCGATGCGGATCTGCGGCGCAGCGGCTTGACGAAACATTTTTGCATGTCCGATTTGCCCGGTCTCGTCGACTTGGTCACTGACCTGCGGCATCTGCCGAGCATGGTCCGTTTTGACGATGCCACGGCCACTTATGTGCTGCCTGCCGGCAAAGGAACGCTCAATCCGTCCGATCTCCTAGGATCGAGCCGCATGGCGCGCTTTCTCGGCTCCGCCCGTAGATCATTCGATTTGGTGATCGTGGACTCGCCGCCAATCTGCCTGATGGCCGATGCGCCTGTGCTGGCAAAGCATGCGGACCTCGTCGCTCTTGTCGTGAAGTGGAACAGCACCCCCAGAGAAGCCGTGGCAGACGCGCTGCGCCGATTGAATGGCACGAAGGTGGCCGGGATCGCAATGACGATGATCAATGAAAAACAGGCTGCGGGCTATGGCGACTCCTATGGTCCGTATGTCGCGATGTGACCGCCGGTGTAGCGGCGTCTACGTCCTGCCTCCAATGAATATGGGTGTGTCATGCTTACTAGTCATCAGCTTTCATATGAGTCGATAGAAGTCAGGAATACGGAAGGGCAGGCTGCTCGCTGGTACGCCGTCCACACGCAGCCGCATGCGGAAGAAAACGCGTTGCGTCATCTGGAACGGCAGGGCTTCAGGGCTTTCTTGCCGCGCCGGATCCGCACCATTCGGCATGCACGGCGCGTGACGGTGGCCAAGGAAGCCTATTTTCCGAGTTACCTCTTCATCGCGCTCCGGCTTGAGCGCGATCGCTGGCGCTGCATCAACTCAACGGTCGGCGTGGAACAGGTGTTGTCGGCATGCGACCGACCTTTGCCATTCCGAATAGGGCTTGTGGAAGCATTGATGGCAGCTACCGGTCCGGACGGCATCCTGCGGCCAAGGGAGATTTTGAGGCCGGGCCAGACGGTGCGCGTTTCAGATGGAGCCTTCGCCGAGCAGATTGGAATACTGGACAGCGTACAGAGTTCAGGAGCAATCCAAATACTTCTTACCATGATGGAACGGAAAGTCTCTGTTCAGTTGTCGAGAGAACTTATCAGAGTAATTTCTTGACAAACATTTGACGGTAAACTAAACTTTAGTTTGTTGTGGTAGATTCAAGTTTCACCGCAACTGCGGTAGCGTTAGATATTGCGATTGTTGGCTCGGTTATTACCGAAGACATCTGAATACTAACAACGCATCTGGCCCCCAACTGCTCCGAATCGACTCATCGATATCTTCAATTGCGTTTAGCCACCAAAAAGGATGGTGCGAAATGCGCGTGATCCACATTGCTCAGTCGATTGCGGGAGGCGTGGGCACCTATCTCGACGAGATTGCAGCTTGCCAGCTAAAATCGGAGGGCACAGACGACATCTTCTTCGTTGTGCCAGAAGGCAGTGCCGAGTATCTGCCATTTGTCAGCCCGAAGCAGACGATCACCTTTCCGAGCCGTGGACGCACACCTCTGGGTCTCCTGGTTTTCGGCGCAGTCGCGCTGAAGGCAATCAAAACCCTCGATCCGGCGATCGTGCATCTCCATTCCAGTTTCGCTGGAGCGGTGGTCAGACCGATGCTCGCGTTGCGGCCGGCCCGACCACGAATCGTTTATTGTCCCCACGGCTGGGCCTTCGGAATGGAGGTCAGCGCCGTCAAGAAGCAGTTCTATTGTCTGTGCGAACGAATTCTGGCTGCATTGACTGACGTCATCATCGTCAATTCCGACGCCGAGCATACGCTCGGCCAACGGTATCACATACCGGCATCCAAGATGCGAACGATAAAGAACGGAATTGCCGCGGGTTACGGGGCAAAGCCCAAGGTCTGGCCCCGGGATGAGAGCTGTCTCGACCTGGTCTTTATCGGCCGCCTCGACAGGCAGAAAGGACTGGATATCCTGCTCAGGGAAATCGCGCATGCGGGCTGCGAAAACATACGGTTGCACGTCGTGGGCAAACCGGTTCTCGGGGGTTCCCTGCCCGTCCCTCAAATACCGAAGAACGTCAAGTTCTATGGTTGGCTCTCCCGCGCCGACATTTTTGAGATGCTGCCGCGCATGGACGCGCTCGTGATGCCATCCCGCTGGGAGGCCTTCGGCCTTACAGCCATCGAAGCAATGCGCAGCGGCGTTCCTGTCATCGCCAGCAACCGCGGTGCATTGCCGGAAGTCGTGCGCCACGGGCTCGATGGCCTGATCGTCGATATCAACCGGCCAGGCGAGCTGGGTCGCGTCCTAGCCGGTCTAGACCGGGCCGAGTTGAAGAAGTTCGGCAAAGCCGCGCGAGCGCGATTCCGTGCCGAATTCACCTCCGATCGGATGAATCATCTTATCGAAACGCTGTATCGGTGGGTACTTGCCACTAGCCGCCAGCCCGTTGCGGCTGCGGCCATTCCCGCCCGACGGTTTGCCCTCCGTCGCCGGGGCACGTTTCCGAGGGAACGGGCGTAGGAAGCCGTCCATGCTTCCCAACTGTATCATTGTCGGCGCTCCAAAGGCGGGGACGAGTTCCCTGTTCCGCTGGCTGACTGATCACCCCGAGGTCGCGGGTTCGACGCAGAAGGAGACCTACTATTTCGTCGATCCGGGCACGCACATGTACCTCAAGCAGCGAAACTGGGCGGAAAGCGGTCTTGCTGGCTACGAAATGCTCTTCGAACATTGCAACCCATCCGCGCGCGTGATCGTCGAGTCCACACCCAGCTACATGTACTCGCAGACTGCCCTTCGCGAGCTGCCGCGCTTGCCCTCCCAGCCGCAATTCATCTTCATTCTGCGCGAGCCGGTGGCGCAACTGAAGTCGCTCTATGGATATTTCCGGGAGAACTGGGACTGGATTCCGGGTGCCATGTCATTCCGGGACTTCGTGGAAGCCGCTGATCTTGGTACATGCACTTTCAAGGGCAATGAGCTTGCAAGGCAGGCGCTAACGAACGCAAGTTATCTGGAGCATCTGCGACGTTGGCGCGCCGGCTGCGGTCGCGAGCGGATGCATGTCTACCTGTTTGAGAACATGGTTCGCGATAAGCGCGCATTCATGGAATCACTCGCGCAGGTGTTAGGCATATCGACGGAATTTTACCGAGAATACGGCTTTCCGACCGAAAACGGCTCCTACGTCGTAAGAAGCCGCTGGGTCCAGCAGGTCAATATCCGGGTGCGGTCGCTTATTCCGAAGGGCGCCGGCTACGAGACCCTGCGACGGTTCTATCGTACGATGAACACCAAGCCACAGCGAAATTCGCAGATGTGGGACTCCGAAACCGAGCGGATGCTGTCGCGGCGATACGTGGACATGATCCACGAACTCGAGCGCGAGTTCGGACTCAACGCGAGTGCGTGGCGACATGCGATCGCGGCGAGATTGAATGTTAGCCACGACTTCACTGCCCGCGCTGTTTCCGCGACCCAGGCCGACCTAGGTACATTCCAATGACGGTCCTATCGGTGAGCCAACTCAGCAGACAAAGCATAGGACAGCTGGCCGTGGTATTGGCCCGCAGCGCAATTTCGCTTCTCAACCGGCACCTTCCGAAGCAAGCGAAGGCTGTCATTGCCGGGTTTCCCGACCTGGAAGACAGCACCATCGAGATTGCGCGTCAGCTCGTTCTCCGGCAGAGCGTCTCGGTGGTGGTCCTCGCCGAAGGCGAAGTGCCGCCATCAATCCGCAGGCAGGAGCCGAACATCGATTGGTGCAGCAGGAAGAGCGTGAGAGGCTTCTTCCACTATCTGACGGCTCGGTATATCTTCTTCACGCATGGCCTTTATCTGAGCCCAAAGCCCCCGCGCTCACAAATTTGCATCAACGTCTGGCACGGCATGCCGATCAAGCGCATCGGCTACCTCATTGGCAGAACGCCCCCGCCCTCGACCTTCGGGATCGCTACCTCTGACATGTTCAGGGGACTGGTCGCCAAGTGTTTCGGAGTGCCGGATGCCGAAATCCTGACGACTGGCATTCCCCGGAATGACGTAATGGTTAGAGCAGCACGCCGGGCGAATGCGATCAAGACACAGCTTGGAATCGGCGACAAGGACACCAAGCCCCGCCTGATCATGTGGCTTCCCACCTTCCGTCAAGCCGTCAGGGGGATCGTAAGGACTGATGGCGTGGCGCATTCGAGCATCTTCGGGATGAGCGACATGGACACCGCTGAATTCTGTGCCTTCCTAGAGGAGCAGAACTGCATCTGCATCCTCAAGGTGCACCCCATGGCACCCGACTTTCCGGACCAAATCCGATCGGATCGCCTAAGAATCTGGCGAGAGCCCGAATTGCGCGAGCGAGGCGTCAGTCTCTATGAGATGTTGGGGGCGGCAGATCTTCTGATCACGGACGCCTCGTCCGTCTATGTCGATTACCTCATTCTCGACAAGCCGGTGATCCTCGCCTTTCCCGATCTTGAAGAGTATCGGCGGTCGCGCGGCTTCGCCCTCGAACCGGTGGAGGATTTCTTCGCAGGACCTGTCGTGTCCGACTACCAGCAGCTGAAATCCGCCATCGCCGAGACTTTCGAAGCGGATCGCTACGCGTTGCCCCGGTCCTCGGTGGTGGCCTGCTTTCACAAGCACCGGGACGATCGGGCAACGACACGGCTTCTTGACGCCGTATTGCCGCAACAGCCGGCACATTACTGAAACACAGGTGTGGCGCATCCAACTGAACGGCGACCGCCAGGCTGCATGGAACGGCCCCGGTTGCAAAGAACGAGAATGGCAGGAGGGCGAAGTGAGAACCGTGTTCGTTTCGGGCGTGTTCGATCTGTTTCATCGTGGACATGTCGAACTGCTCAACCGGGCGGCCAAGTTCGGGGACCGGCTCGTAGTAGGCGTGAACAGCGACGAGATGGTCGAGAGGTACAAACGGCGGCCGGTGTTTGGTGAGGCGGACAGGCTGGCCATCGTCAGATCGATGCGCTGGGTGACGGATGCTGTCATCTATGGCGAGTTCGACCTGAAGCCGATGGTCGAAAGGTTCAGGCCATCGGTCATGGTCCACGGCGACGACTGGCCTCGGGAATCGTACCTCAATCAGATCAGGATGACGGAACAGGACCTGGAACTCTACGGCGTCGAGCTGGTCTTCGTGCCCTACTGGCGAGGCACAAGTACGACGTCCATCGTCGAGCAACTTAATAGTTCGCGTAGCGTCAACCGCGCGCTGCCTGAACTGCCGTTGAACGGTGCTTCTGCCGCGGACTTTGCCATCTGATCTAGCAAGCCATGCCTCGCGGAGGAGTTCCAGCTTTGGTGGAAAACGTCATGCCACCGAAAAAAGCGGTCATACAGCTTGCCGGTCCCGGAACCCAGTTCCTGCTAACCAGCGTCGCGTCGCTCCTTAATGAGAGAGACGGAAACAGCCTTCGGGCATCCACATGCATAAAGAAAAACATATCGCCATCGGCCGGAACAGGGACGAGCTGGGCCTTGCCTACAACCTGTCTTATTCGGTGGCAGGCCAGCTCTGGTATGTCCTGACGCAGATGTGCGTTCTTTCGGCCCTCGCCCGCTTCAAGGGACCGGAAGCGGTGGGTGAATTCGGGCTTGCCATGGCTATCACTACACCGGTGTTCATGCTGGCGAATATGGGCATCCGAACCGGCCAGGCAACCGATGTCCATGGCTTCTTTTCCTTTTCGGAATATGCTGGCCTAGTGCTACTCACCGCGGCCATCGCGGCATTGACATCGATCGGTATAGGATACGCACTTTCGGCATCTCATATTACCTTCCTGATTGTGCTGATCTTCTCGATCACCAAAGCATTCGAGGCCATAAGCAACCTTTCATACGGTGCGTTCCAGCAGGCCGGCCGAATGGACAAGGTCGCGCGTTCTCTCGCCATCCGGGGCCTGCTCACGGTCAGTGCTTTTGTCGCTCTGCTCTCGCTGGGTGTGGAGACCGGCGTGGCATTCCTTGCCCAGTTGACGGTATGGGCGGCGTTATCGTTGGCCTACGACTATCCTCGCGCATGCCGGATAGCCACCGGCCTGTGGTGCTGGCCCTCCTGGCAATGGGAGCGGCTACTCCGGCTCGCACGGGAAATTGGTCCGATCGGTGTTGGCCATTTCATGAACTCCCTGCTGGTCAGCATGCCACGGATGGCTGTGGAGCGGTGGCTTGGGCTGGAAGCCTTGGGCGTGCTCACTGTGGTGACGTACTTCCAGCAAGCCGGAACTCTCGTCGTCAACGCTGCCTCGCAGACGCTGGTGAACTACTTCGCCAGGCTCAAGCGGGACGGTGAAACCAAGGCGATCAGAACCACGTTGCTTGCCCTTTTCGGCGCGGCGGTCCTGGTATCGGCAGGCAGCATTGCCGTGAGCTACTTCGCGGGCGAGCAGATCCTTGCGAACCTCTTCGGGGTGGAATTCACACGGGCAAACGATCTCCTGATGCTGATTGCCCTTGCGATCAGCGTGAAGGTCTTCGCGATGCTGCCGCAGAGCCTGATGCATTCGGACCGCCGGTTCAAGGCCTACTTCAGGTATCAGGCCGCCTCGCTTGCGCTATGCATTGTCCTGCTCGCGATCCTCGTTCCCCTTTGGGGATTGCTTGGAGCCGGCAGTGCAATACTGGCCACGGCTGTCTTCAGGATGTGCGTCCTGACCGTCGCCGTCGCGATTTGGCCACGGAACAGCACATCCAAGGTCGCCAGCCCCGCCGCGCCGAGAGCGGCTTGAGCGAAAGTCGACAGCCATGACACACTCGACTGTGAAAAGCGTGGTGATCGCAAACGACCACGCCTTTGTTAACGGCGGGCAGGCCAAGATCGCGCTGGAATCCGCGCTGAACCTCAAGCGCCAGGGGCTCGACGTATCCTTTGTCGCGGGCCAGGGTCCGGCCGACCCTCGGCTTGATGAAGCGGGTATCGAATGCACAATCACTGGCTCACACGATATTCTCTCAGATCCTGACCGTCTCCATGCCGCCACCTGCGGCCTGTGGAATCTTGCTGCGGCGCGCGCATTGGCAAGGGTGATAGATGCACGTGATCCCGTCACCACGATCGTCCACGTGCATGGTTGGTCAAAGGCCCTGTCGCCGAGCATCGGTCCGGTGGTGGTCAAATCCAAGACGCCGCACGTCTTCACGCTCCATGAATACTTCCTGGCTTGCCCTAACGGCGGCTTCTACAACTATCAAACCGGCACGATCTGCCAAAAACGGGCGCTCGGCGCCAAATGCCTGACGACGCAGTGCGATCCGCGCCACGCGGGCCATAAGGCCTGGCGCGTTGCGCGGCAAGCAGTATTGCGGACGCTGGGGCTCATGCCGAGAGGATTGAGGGACGTCATCTATCTCACCGCCAGGCAGCTTTCCCTGATGCGCCCATATTTCCCGGCTGAGGCACGATGGCACTATCTTCCCAACCCGGTCGAAATCCGGAGCGACGAGCGGGTGACTGCGGAAGATAATGAGACTTTCCTCTTCATTGGTCGTCTCTCGCCAGAAAAGGGCGCAGACATTGCCGCCGCCGCCGCACGCATCGCCGGCGTGAAGATTGCTTTCGCAGGCGACGGCGAAGCACGGGACACGGTTACGCGCGCCAATCCGGATGCGGTTATGTTGGGCTGGCTGAACTCAGACCAGTTGGTCTCGTGGATGCGCAAGGCACGCTGCGTTGTCTTTCCAAGCCGCTGGTACGAAACCTACGGGCTGGTCGTCGCCGAGGCGTTGCGGCTTGGTCTTCCCGTCCTTGTCTCGCGTAGCAGCGTCGCGGCGGAACTCGTACGCCACGGTGAGAGCGGATTTCATGTGGAGGCGGGCAATGTGGAGCAATGGGCCGCCTTCATGGGCCAGCTTCAGCATGACGCAACGGCGAGAATGCTCAGTCATGCCGCTTACGCGGCCGGAGCGAAAATACCCAGCTATAATGACTACACCGATGAGCTTTTGGCCATCTATGACCGCATAAGCGTCGACAGACGCTGGACGCACTAGAGTTTCAGGAGTTTCAGGTGAGCGCTCTGAAAGCCTTTCATCCGGCGGGGCTGCTGATCGCGCTGATGTCGGTTCAGTGGGCGCCAATAGCGAAAACCGCAGGATTTTCAGTCCAGGTTGCCTACCTCGGCATCATCTTACTGATCATGTTAACCTTGGCCAGTGCCGGAATGCGTCGTGGCTTCGTGGCGGTGCTGCGCAGGAATGCGTCTTGGCTGGTTCCCTATGCCGTTTATCTGCTCCTGCTGACGCTGGCGCTGTACGGCTCACCTGGCCAGAACATGGCTCCACGCCAAATCTTCTACCTAACGGGCGCTCTATGCCTGTCGGCATTTATCGTGCAGTCGCGTGATCCTGGCCGCACCCTTCGCACCGGCGCCGGTATCGGCATTTCTCTCTTCATTCTAGTGATCGAAATCATCGCGAGGGATGTGGGCTTGAGCTGGTATGTCGCTTTGCAACATTTTCTCACGACGGGCGATTTCGATTTCATTGTCTATGGTTTCTTCCGCGCGGTCTTCAACGCATACAGCGACGGCGAAGACCTGGCTGTGGCGGCCGCCTTAAAGAACGGGGTGGCGGTGAGCATTTTCGTGATGAGCCTGATCTTTCGGATTGGCTATGGCCGGCGCGGCGCCGACTGGATAGGAGTCGGCCTGACATTACTCGCCTTGTTCCTGATCCTCATGCTGAATACGCGATCGGTGCTCATCGTTGCTGGCGTGTCGATGCTGCTGGCGGGCCTGTTGCGAAGCGCCACTCGTCACGACGAGAGCACGGCTGCCCTCGTCATGAAGATGGCTCTTGCCATTATGCTTGTGCTTGGGACTGTGTTGATCTTCCTGACGGACAATCCGGTGGTCGGCATGATATCCGACCGGTTCGCATTCGAAGACGCATCAACGGAAAACCGCGTCGCCCAATACGGTTGGGCGCTTCAGATGATCGAACACAACCTGCTGCTGGGAAACGGTTACACCGAACATGACGGGCGTCTCATTCACAACCTGTTTCTCAGTGCCTGGGTGCAGGCTGGTTTAGTTGCTTTCTTCCTCGTGGCGAGCTTTTACTTGGCCGTGGCGGGTATCTGGGTGGCTTTCGTCTTCAAGGTCACGTGCAACCCGCAGCGCTGGGTGCTCCCGCTGCCCTTCGAATGGGTGGCCATGTTGCCCATCCTGCCCCTGTTCCGGGTTTGGCTCTCCGGCGATGCGGGACATCTGTTCCTTGGTGAGTGGGTAGCGCTGGCAACATTTTTCGGCTGCATCCTGCGAAATGATCTGGCGATGCGTGAAATAGCGGGCATGCGCGGCCACGCCAATCGTGTACCGGTGTCGTTTCGGGCACCCCGAAGAGCTGGTCAGCTGATGCCGTCCACGTCCCCGGCAATCGGGCGCTTGGAACACGATGCGCACGGATAGGACATCGCTTGCAAGCCGGCGTGCCTTCCTGGCTATGGCGAGCGCCGGGATCGGCGCGCTTTCGGCTGCTTCGCCCGCTGCATCCGGTGGCGCGGACCAGGAGATGTCCGTAACACCTGAGATGTTTGGAGCGCGCCCGGACGATCCATCGTTCGACAGCGCGGATGCAATCGCGGCAGCCTTCGCCTTAGGCAAAACCGTTCGCTTCGGCCAAGGCACCTATTATGTCGGACGGTCGGTTTCTCCAGGGCGGGAACATGCACGGGCTCATTTCGACGGCACGACTATTCGCGTTATCAAAGGCGCGGCATACGCGGCTTTCACGGAATGCCTGGGATGGGACGGCAAGCCGCTGCTCGGCCGCAATCGCCAGGGCAATCTTCCAGCGATTGGCACCGCTGTCCGCGTGCTGTTCGACCTGACCGGAACCCGCTATTCGCACTATAGTGGGCAACTCGAACTCAGAGGCGAGTCCTCCTTCGATGGACTTGCGCTGCTTGCGTCATCCAACCACCTGCTCATCTCGGGTGCAAAGGCAGGCGGCGGTGGATCGGTTTGGGACTGCAATCTGATCCTGTCGTTCGGCACCTATGGCATGTTCGGCACACCCCGCTTCGATGCCCCGACGAACGAATTTTATCCTGACCCGTTCACCGGCACCGCCTTCGCGAGAGTATGGATCCACAGCTGCCCCATCCCACTGCTCGCAGGACAGAATACTTTCGACGACAGCTTCATCAACGTTCTCCAGCTTGCCCTGCTGGACGGCGCGCGGAGTTTCGTTAATGGTACTGCGGTCAATGCGGGTACCGTATTCATGCGCTGCAACGGGAGCGCCCAGACCGCTGTTGCCTTCGACGTCCAGGAGGCGACGCTTACCGCCAACACCTTGTATGCAGAGAATTCGCTGGATGTGCCCATCATCCTACGCGAAGGAGCCTGGATCGAGGGGGTGCTGCGTCATGGCGCCGGGTCCAAGAGCAATTTCGCCAGGCAGGCGATGGTCTTTACGGACGCGGCGACCGCCGGCGGAGTCGTCACGGCGCATGAGCGCTGCCAGGACAGCCCGCATATGCAAGCCTTGATAAAGCTTGGCGCCAGACGGGCCGAAGACGCCAGAACGTTTGTCGTCCATCAACCCTACCCTGAGCACCGGAAGGCGGCATTTGCATACGACGATCAATCGGCTGTCGTGGGGCAAACTCGCGACTCGCTGATATGCCACGCGCCAGGCGGGATTGTCCGCTACCGGCGCCATAAGGGCATGCTTCTGAAATACCAGCGTTGCGCTGGCGGCACCCCCTATCAGCAGTTGGTGGACGCGGACAGAAACCTTCCTCTTCCGAGCTTTGAAGCCTCTTACGGCACGATTGCGATTTCCACGACATCCTCCGACGCTCAGACACTGTTCGTTGATTGCGCGGATACCCGGGAGAATGGCTTCCCCGTAGTTTACACCGATTTCCGCATCGATGCTCGTGAGCCGCACCCGCTGATGCTTGCAGCACCCGCGCAATCGGATCTGGGGCGGCAGATAACCGTCTCCGCCCGAAACGCGGCGGTCACCCTCGTCCACGATGCCAACTGCCGCTTGCTCGGCAGAGCCGACCAGACTCTTACACGCGACGGCAACGAACGCGTTCTGCTGCAGTGCACCGAATATTGGACAGGTGCCGAACATCGGTCTGGTTGGGTCCAGATCGGCGCATAACCGAAATTCCAGAGGCAAAGCATGAAGCTGCTACGGTTCATCTCGAAGGAAATCATCAACTCGCTTGGCTACGAAGTGCGCCGCGTGCCTCGCGCGGCCGAGGTGTCTTCGACCGTGAGGTCCGGTATCGATCCGGTCACATTTCAATACATGCCCCGCATCAGAGGCTCGGCCGTAATCGAGATACGGCTGCAGGATACCAGGGGGCTGAACTGCCTGGGGCTACCATTCCATCCCGCATGCCACCCCTTTGTGCGTACCGCGCTGGCAGCGAAAACCGGCTTGGAAGCGACGTCCAAGATTCGCAGCATCCTGGAAGAGTTCTATGGATCCGTTCAGCCGGCCACCGCCCGCGAGGCGGTGGATGTCACTATGGGCGATGCACCTGGATTGCAAGGCGTTCCCGCCGCGGGATGGGTATATCCTTGGGCGGACAAGTCGGTCGAGGAAACGTTGCGCGGCAGACAAACCGCAATGGGGCTCGATGCTCTTCAATACGGCAAGATGTTATCTTTCTCCGAAGGGCTGACTGCGTTCGGCCCAGTAGGTGCGAAGAAGCTGAACCTCGAGGTGGAACGCATTCAGCGCTTAATAGCCTCGATTGCCACGAACGGCTTTGATCTGTTCAACAGAAGGAATCCCTTGAAGGTAATCGGACTGCGCAGGGGCGACAATTACAGGTGGATCGTCCTTGCGGGGCATCATCGGTTTGCAGCTTGTGCGGCTTTCTCCATCGCAGCCGTCCCGGCAATGGTTGTGGACATCGTGCGCTATGAGGATTGCAGTTACTGGCCTCAGGTTGTTTCCGGAATCTACACGGTTTCGGGTGCGCGCGCCGTTTTCGATCGGTTGTTCGAGGGCGTGCCGGCCCGCGTCTGCAACGGCTGGCTCCAAGGGAAAACGGCGCAGCACGTAAACGGGACTCCTTTCCCAACCGCCGCGCTTCACTGAACTCGGTCGTCTCGCATATCCTGAAGAGCGGCCGGCTGGGATGCCCGCGCGGCGCAGTCGTCAAACAAGAGGTCGAGGACCATGGATCTGCAGTTCGCTTGGCCCCAATCATACAGCGACGTGGCTCTGATCAGCCTGTCGTTGGCGCCGCCTCTTATCTTGGCCCGGCGCCAATCTTACGCCTTGTTCGGTCTCCTGGCGAACGGCGCCATCGCACTGCTATTCCTAAGTTCGGCACTGGAGCTCGTCACGACGGTTCTGTTCCTGTTGAGCGCCAACATGGTGTCGGGAACGTTCTGCTTGGCGGCGACGACGGGTAAAGCTTCGCATTTGCAAAATGATCTCGCCTCGGCTGAATCCACTATTCAGGACCTGCATCTGGCCGAAGAACGCCGACGTGCGGCAAGCGCGAGAGTGGACATGATGGCCGCCCCTTCCTCGCTCCTCCCTCGACCTCAACCAGGAAGGCAGCGAGCGCTCAAACTGGCCGCCGCGGCCGGGAGAGAGTCAAGAGCTGGTAGTAGAGCTGGTTCGGCTCTCTAACTGCAGTCATCCGACTCTGCCGCGACCTAACCACAGACCGTGCGGTGGCGCAGGTATTCCGAAGAGCGATGCTGGTCGATCGCTCTGTTCGTCATCCTGGCCCGGACCGCCGTCGTGGTCCTGAAGTTCAGCGAGACCTGCTAGCTATAGATGCAGCAAGCCCCGGCAGGTGCAGCAAGTCCCGGCGGAAAATCATCCCTTGCCGATCGGCGGCGATCTTGTTCCGCCAGAGAAGCGCCAGGGCCAAGCCGAGTAGATACAAGCACTGCAGAAGAACAGCAGCGTCCCAGCACGATGTTCTGGGCAGAAGCCGAGGACACTGCCCTCACCCCACGCTGGTAGCCACGACGACGAGCGTCACGACGATCAATGTCTGAACACGGAACTGGAAGCCTATTGCAATCCCAATGGCTCCAACCACTGCAAGGTTCCAGGCCAAATCCCGATCCTGCGCAAACGAAGCAAAACGGGGAGACGACGTCAAACAGAGCAGAGTTGGTTCCGGTTGAACACAAAAGAGTCGGTGGCCCGCCGCGAGCCGGCCGACTGGATCCGGGCGCCACGCGTATCGGATCGTTCTTCGACAGTCGAAAGGCATTCCAATGCATCTGACCATGTGGCACCCCAATGTGCATCACGCCGCTGCCTTCCGTCGCGCAGGAATTGCGCGTTGGCGAACCTTGGGCCTCCTGTTCCTTGGTTTGCTGTTTGTTGGCACGGTTCATCCCGACGAGGCGGCCGCTGACGACTACCGCCTGGGTACCGGGGACGTGCTTCGCGTCTCCGTATATGGCGAACCGGTGTATCCGCTGCAGGTGACTGTGGACCCGGCCGGCATCATAACCTTGCCGCTATTGGGAGAAGTCAAGGCGCAAGGTCAGTCGGTTCGCAACCTCGTGAAAAGCATTGAGGCAGCATTCCGGGAACGCGAACTGCTCCTTGATCCGTTCGTTCAGGTAGACATTGCGGAATATCGGCCGTTCTTCATCAGCGGGGCGGTCGCCCAGCCCGGTGCCTACCCTTACAAACCGGGAATGTCGGTCCGACACGCGCTGGCGATTGCCGGCGGCTTCAAGGCAGTTCGGATCGGCGATAAGGCGCCCTCGCTTACAATCGCGGATATAAGAAGCGACCAGGTCGAGCGGATCATCGACATATTCAGGTACGAGGTCCAGTTGGAGCGCCTAAGAGCGGAGCTTCGGGATAGCAGTTCGTTTTCGCCACCGGCCAAAATCCCTGTCGAACTGGCGCCTGAAGTGGTGGCGGACATTATTTCCTCGGAGGAAGCGCAACTTCAGGTTCGCCGAGCCGATTTCGACCGGCAGGTCCGGGAATTGCAGGCGGTGATCGCCGAAGCAGCCCGCGAGGTGGAATCCATCTCGCGGGCTCGAAGCAACAAGGAAATGGTAACCGCCGACCAGCTCAAGGAAGTTGAGACCGCCAGGCAACTCAAATCCAAGGCGCTCATTAAGAACTCCGATTTGCTCGCGGCCGAGCGTGGTTACAACAACTACCTGGCCGAATTGGCCCAGCTCGAGGTCCAGGATAGCAAAAAGCAACAGGATCTCTTGGGACTGGAGAGCGAGGTAGAAAAGCTGACAGCTGCGCGGAAGGTCGCGATCATATCGCAAATCCAGGAAGCACAGATGGCCATGGCCAAGGCACAGAACAAGGCAAACTTCCTTGCCCAGCAGCTCACCTTTGTTTCCACCTATGGCGAACAAAACAGCCTTGATGACCTGCGCAACGTCGTGCGGATCACCATTCATCGTCCATCGGATAACAAAAGCATTCGCCTGATGGCGGACGAAGATTCACCGGTCGAAGCCGGCGATATCCTCGATGTGGCTATTCTGCTCGACAACAATTTCGACGCATCCGGCTCCTCTGCCGCTCTCACAACGCAATCGGCTGACTAGCCAGCCATATCTGAATCGAGACAATGAACCTCTTGAGCAAGGTGCGGAAACCAGTTGCCATCTGTCAGTTGGAAACACTCGCCGGATGTCTGGAGGGCACGAGTTCTTACCCAACTGATCTCGCCGGCATTACCGATCTCACGAACAGGCATCTGGTCACGCCGCAGCTCTTTGTTGCGATGGTCGGACATAGGCCGGATACGCAGCAGCAAATGGATTTCCTGAGCTATTGGCAGGAAATTCATCAATTAAATGAGGTTCGAAACAAGCGCCTGATGGAGCAACTGGAAGACGTGCTCAAAACTCTGAACGCCGCCGGAATATCACCTATCCTTCTGACGGGTGCCTGCAGCTTGGTGAAGTCCGACGATGCGTTCTCGGCAGCTCGCATGATCGCCGATCTGGACATCCTGCTTTGCCCTCATGAATCCGGACGCGGTCTGCAAGCCCTCACGCAGGTGGGCTATCTTCGCTGCGAGGACGGACCCAGCCGCCACACGATCGCAAAGCTCGTCAAGGACGGTTTCATCGCTATGGTGCATCTCCATGGCGCCGCGCCCGGGACATGGGAGGCGATGCCGGTAGAAGACATGTCGCGCGATGCGAAAGATGTCACGCTTGGATCCTTGCATGCAAGAATCCTTGCTCCGGCCGATCGGCTCTCCTTCCTGATCGGACACGACATGATTCAAGATCGGGGACTGTTGTTCGGAACGCTGCATCTAAGACATCTCCTCGACGCGCGCGAGATATGCCGCCGGGAACTGGTCGATTGGGAGCTGGTTCGCTACCGGTTCCAGTCCCGCGCCAGGAAGCTCGCCTTGGGCCTCTATCTGGAAAACTTGGCGCGGCTTTGTCGGTTCGACGACTATGCAGCTCCTCGTCGAGGCGCGTTCTACCACCTGCTCTACCACCGGCAGACTTTGCTTTTCGAGGAAAAGAAATACGCCGCGATTGACCGTGCAGTGCTGGTGCGGCCCGTTCGGGCAATGAGATACATCATGAGATTTAGCCGATTGGCAGGTGCTCCGCCCTATTGAGAAAGTCCCGCCGCAGTGGTCGCGATCGACCGTTCGCGGTCCATAGTAGCGGCGCCGGAAATACCGACGATATCGAACCCTGCATCGTGCAAGGACTTATTGGACCTCTGTGCTACGCCGTGAATCTCATAGCTCGGTCGACATTTTCATCTCAGAAAGCTCGGCTAACGGACACAACAGCCGCGGCCGCGCCGGGTCTGAGATATCGAGCTTATCCCAGGGAATGCGGTACAAGACGTCACGATGGCGGAGCCGAAAAAGATCAAGCAGCGCGACGCCAATGGTCGAAGAAAGACGCTCAAACGCAGCGTAGATACCGACGTGGAATTCGGGGATGACCAGCTCCTTGCCATGCCGTTTGGCGCACACCATGGCAGGCTCGATGTCGAAGCATTTGTGCCGACCGGGCAGGAAGCGGTCGGCCTGCGCATCCGCCGCCTCGTGGCAATCAAGATCAACCGCGTGCCGGTATGGCGCGAAGATCCGGCGTAGGACAAAGCAATGGCCAGAGGGAGGCTCGCCTCGAAGAACGGTTTGACCCCGGGACCTAGCCTGGGAGCTGATCGCGAAAGGCGGTGGCTTTAAAGCCGGATCGGTCCGCCTTTGGGCGGACATCGCCCAAAACTCACGTCACATTGACGTTGTCATCGGGCACGCTCAGCAGCTCGTGCGAACTGCGTCCCTTCAAGTGTTGCGCCGCGCGAGACACCGACAGGCTGGGTGGAATCGACACCAGCATGTGCACATGGTCGCGATTGATCGATCTGGCAGGCACAACCATCTCATGGGCCTGCGCCGTCTCGCGCAACGCTCCCGGCACCTGGTTTCCAACGTCGCCACCAAGCACTGGGTGACGATGCTGGAACTCCGGCCGCGTCGGGCGAGCCTTGACCGCCCTGGCTCGTCCAGCGAAACGGTCTGCGGGTGAATATTGCCGGCCCAGTCCGCGCTCTGCACTGGATCGTGCACGACCTGTTCAAGAAGGGGGATTACTGGCGCGGAAGGATTGATCTGCGGCGCCTTCATGATCTGGCACGATTGGCGGAAAGCGAGGATGTGGACTGGACGGCGCTGCAGGCGTCCATGGCAGATCAAGGCGCCCCCGCAATGCGCTCGATACCCAGCTCCTCGCCCTGCAGCATTTCTTCGGCAAAATGTGATCCGTTTCCATCAGTGGAGGCGCGTGTTCACGGCGACCCCCCGATCATCGGGCTGGCCGGCAAATCGGGCCGAGGGCCGGGCGCGCGTGCTCGATCGATCTCGCGCGGCGCATCGCTCGCACGCCCTCGAATCCCAGCACGAAAGTCTAAGCCTTTTGGTGAACTAGTACGCCCGTACCGGGAAGAATAGGGTAAGTCTGCGAAATCTTGGAACACTTGTGGGGAGTTTGACATGCCAACCGAAAAGACAAAACGCTCGCAACTGACGCAGGAAACTCTGGTTTCAGAGTCTCAGGCGCGCCGGGACTTTCTCAAGAAGGCGGGGCGTTTTGCTGCGGTGACACCGCCAGCCATAACGCTTCTGCTCGGCACAAGCTTGAGCTCAAAGGCGATCGCCAAATCGGGAGGATCACGCCCGGGCAACGGCTGGGGAGACAAGAACCATATTCACCTTGGCCCTCCCGGCCAAGTGTAAGCTCCTTGATCATCACGGTCGCTGATCCGGCGTCCTGCTGACGAACCATGCCTCGGCCACTCGCCACCTCGACGTAACCAAGCTCTTCAAGACAGGCTTGGGCAGCCGCCTCTTCCCACGGCTAGATCGAGGTCACTCGTCATCCGGCTGCGAACTCGGCGGGCCGGCGAAAGAAAAAGGGGGCCGCACCCTTGAGCCGGAGCGGGACGATGTCATGGCGATTAAGGGCTGCAACGGCTTCGAGCAGTTGGGCGCGCAAGCGCAGGTTCCGTTCCCGATTGCAGTCGTGAACGAACCGAAGATACTCGCCCATATCCTGCGGCAGTTGATGGATCTGGCCGCACGTTTGCAGCGTGCGATTGGCCGGGGCAATCACAGCATGCCAGTCGGTCCTGTCGGCCGGACTGCCGCGAAGCCCGGCGATCAGCGCCTCAAGCGCGTTGCCTCATCGCATGCTTTCGTGATCAGCTCTACCGCATCATCGAGCTTCGAATAGGTCAGGCAATAGGTGCCCGCCGATCCGATGACTTGGGTCAATATGTCGAAGGCGGTGCCATTCAGCTCTTGGCCGCGTGCGGACGCGCCGTTGAGCAGGACGCGCAATGCGCTGGCTGGCTCGATCGGCTCCAGGCAAGCCTTCGCGTCGCGGCTTCGACGGAGCTGGATCACGCAGCCGATTGGCACGGGCGGGCGCGGCACGAACTCCTTGGGCACGGCAAACCGAACACGCCGGCCGTCCGGCCGGCGACAGACCGGAATAGCATCGAGATCGGGGTAGTATTCGGCCAGAAGCGGCCATGCTCCCGCTTTGACAGCGGGGGCAAACGGCAAACCCACGCCGTGCTCCCGGGAGTCCAGCAGCGTGACATCGTCGGAAGCAAAACCGAATCCCGCATGCATCAACGCCACGGTCAGCGTTGTCTTGCCTGCGCCCGGGTTGCCGCAAAGAAGCACGATGCGTTCATTTCTGAGAAGCGCAGCCGCGTGCAGAGCAAGCTCGTAGGCGCCGCGATCGAGAACCTCGATCAACAATTGCCCTTTCAGCATGACAGGCAATTCGTCGGGCGAGCAGGAGAGAACCCAGTCGTCATCCCGGAACAAGTGGACCTGCCCTTCATGCTCGACCGGCTGGAGCAGAACGTCGGCGGTCTCGCTTCGGACCTCGAGATGCCGGAATGTGGCGATCGCGGGAAAAGCGCAGGCTGCGGGGTAGACGATGCGCATGTTAAGGCCCGCGATGGCGACCACCTGGCTCACAGTCTCTTGAGCTGACGCGGACAACGGCGCCTGGGGCCGTATCAGGCTCAGCCGTTGCCAATCCCTTAGCGCAGCCTCGACGTGCCTGTTTGCCTCGAGCCTATCAACGCCAGCGCGCGCCATCTCGCCCGAGATGGCGTCCAGCGGCATGCCTCCTTCCAGGGAGCGCCAGATCTCGGCAGCAGTATCGTTGACGGCGAAAATGGCCTGCCGAGATGGACTGAACAGAATATTTTGCCCTCTGACGCGTACCAGCCGCCCCTGGGTCACAAACGTCGCACGACTGTGAGCGGCGGGGCCGAGCGCCGTTCTTTTAACCGGCTCATGCTGATTCATCGGATAGCCCCCTCCCCGTCTGCCGAAACGCGATGACGGTCCAAGCTGTTGTTGCAAAGCAGGTGTGTTCAACGGGTGATGCGGCAATGCCCTCTCGGCAGGACTTTCATTTTGTCCAATCGCCCACAGGTGCGACTTCTCACAGCGCTTCGTCGGAGAAACCGGGCCACGTTCTGATGTGCCGCGACCCACTGGAGATGCGCCTTGTTCCAGTATTCGCGCGCGTCGGCCCCGTCAGGATCCTGAAACCGGACGGCGGCAGCGACAATGCGGACAGGATTGGCTCATCGGGTAGCCACGCGCACCCAACGCGGGATTAAAGGCGCGCTGCCGCACCGCGGGTGAATGTTCCGCGCCCCTATTTCATGCAGCGTAGGCTGCGCGGATAGACAAGGAAATGAGCGAAAAAGCGTCATTGGGAGAAGATGTCCTACGCCTTTTGTGCAAGCGGCGGCGGCGCGGCGACTCCTGCCGTCTGATCAGGAGCAGGTCAGGCAGTGCTGTCGGATTGGGCGTTGGTACGGATTCTGAGATGTGCGAGACTTGGGCGTGGCACTGAGTCTTCCACACCATAGGAGAACGCCGTGCTTTGGGGCCTAATCGCCGTCGGCGGGATCGGCATTTTGCTCGGATTTCGTGTTCGAGCACCGGCACTCATCGTCGCGACCGCGGTGATTGTCCTGGTCAGCGCCGTTGCTGGCGGCATCGGCAGCTTGCTTGACTGGGACCGTCTGCTTTCGATCCTGCTTTTCGTTGTCACGCTGCAGTGCGCCTACCTGCTCGGCGTCCTCCTTGGCGTCGTGTGGCGTCGCGGCCTCACCCATGAGCAATGACGGACCGCAGCTGCCGTGTTGTCGCCCGCGCCGGACGTGTTCGACGCAGCCATACCGCTAGGGTTCGCTGCCTTTCTCTCGCTAATGCATGTCGCCCAAAAGTGCGCAGCGGTTTTGGAGAACGACATGCATCAAACAAGGACTTAAAGCGCGTCGCCTGAATCCGTTTCGCTGCGACGCGCTTTAGTCAAGACGCATGATCGAATCTCGTCACGGCGAAGACCGTCCGAATGAGAATGAGAACATCGGCCCATATGGACCAGTTCCGAACGTAGCGGCTGTCGATAGAGACACGGCTGGGATAATCTATTGCGTCTCTGCCCGTCACTTGCCACAGGCCGGTCAGCCCGGGCCGGGTTCGAAGGTAATCGATCGCACAGGCTCCGTAACGTTGCAGTTCCTCGGGGACGACCGGCCGAGGGCCGACGCAACTCATCTCGCCGCGCACCACATTGATGAGCTGGGGCAGTTCATCAAGGCTCGACTTCCTGAGGATGTGCCCCAGGAATGTGATGCGCGGGTCCTTCTTGAATTTCCAATTCTGCTGCCACTCCTTGGCGGCTTCGGGATTGCTGGCGAGATAGTCGGCCAGAACCTGCTCGGAGTTCGCGACCATGGTCCTGAACTTGTAGCAGGCGAAGCGCTTGCCGTTGAACCCGACTCGGGTGTGGGAGAATATCGCCGGTCGGCCGTCGGTCACCAATATCAGGAGAGTAACCGCCAGCATGATCGGAGCAGCAAGGACAAGGGCGATCAATGCAACTGTCACGTCCATTATCCTCTTGGGCCGGCCTCCAAGCGGAGGGAGGTTTTGGCCGATCTGGATGCCGGGGCTGCGACGCTTTATGTCAAATGCGCTGATTGTCACCGGTTTCACCAAGAAACGCTGTTGGTGTTGCCGTCCAACTTCACAGCGACTTGGGACTCTTGGCAAGAGAAGCAAAGGAGGTAGCGTACCCGGTGCGCGTTACTCCTAAGCCTGATCCGCGCCTCATTGGCGTCGTGTTTTTAAACCTTCTGATCAAACGGCGTATCACCTAACATCCGTTTGCTGCGGTAGCAGTTTGGGCGGGTTCGGCTGTATTGCCAAAGTCTGCATTGGCTCAGCCACCAAGAGATCGGAGTGCCAAGCAAATAGAGGCCGTCGCACTAAATGCGCGAGGGGCCGCAAGGCGTCCGTCAAAACAATGCAAGAAATGCACGTGCATCGCCCCGAGACAAGATCCCCCTGGGCGATCGGTTCGCTTAAAGGAGCTCGCAGGCTTATTTGACAGTGGAGCCCGCAACGTGGTGCCCAGCATGATGCCTTTACCACGTGATTTTGCCGCAGCGTCGTTTGCTCGTGATATCCTCGACATCGACCTTGCCGAAGTGCTTGCTATCGTGCGCAAGCAAATAGCCTTGCTTGATCTCGATCTTTCCGGCCTCACCGTGGTCGTTGGCGCCACGACAGGATACCAAGCGGTGACGGCCACAGCGGCGGCGCTTGCCAATGCCAGCCATGTCATTGCGCTCACCCGCATATCCTCCAGACATCCGAGCCTGGCGGCCATCGCGGATACGACGTTGGCATTTGCCAAACACGCTAAGGTCTCCGAACGCGTTGAAGCGACAAACCGCATCGGCAGCCGCAAATGGCAGGACGTCGACCTCGTCACGAACTGTCTCCAGGTCGGCCCAATTTCGAGATCGCTTATCGAACTCTTACCCTCGGATGCGGTTGTTTCGCTAATGGCTGAACCATGGGAGCTTCGGCCGGGCGTTGTAGACTTCGACGCCTGTGACGAGGCCGGCATCAAAGTTGCGGCTCCCAATCTCAGCCACCCAGCCATAAATCTGCTGCCGGAATTCGCGCGGTTATGCTGCATCTTGCTCGGCGATGCCGGTGTCGATCCACGTGCCGCCAGGCTCGCCATCGTCTGTGACACGCCCTGTGCGCCGTCCCTTGAGCAAACGCTGCGCGAGAGCGGGGCCACAGTAAGTGTCTTTTCGCACCCCATGCTCCTGACCGACGATGCATGGGATGTGATCGTGGTCGCGATGAGGCCGTCCGACAAGCCACCAATGGACATTAATCGCCTGGGCCGGATTGCCCGGAACTCTCGCCAAGCGCTGCTGGTGCAGTTCAGCGGCGGGATCGATCGCTCGGCCGCAAGCTATTTCGGCCTCAGGGTCTGGCCACAGAAGCGGCCCGCCCGTGGTCAGCTAGCCCTTCCACTTGACGTACTCGGATCGGCGCCAATCGTCCGTAGACTGACGGGAGGGCTGAAGGCCGCGGAAGCTGCATATCGTGGCGCAGAGCTTGGAGGGGACAGCGTTGGATTTCTCGTGACGGCAAGGTCGGCAACGGTTGGCTGGGGACGTGCCTGAACATACGCCAAGCGTGCCGGTCGCGAAAAGGCTCGGACGATACCATCGACCTTCGGAGCCTTGGATCAGAACGCCGAGCTGTGGTCGCGCCCTTAGCGTGCCCGGCAGTTATATTGCCAGAGCCGGCCAGGCAAAGATCGATTGCACAGCCTTCAAAGCATCATTTGTCTAAGTTTATACGCCACCTCGGTGCGGTTTGTAGCCTTGAGTTTTTTCATGATATTTCGGATGTGGACCTTGACAGTGCTCTCGCAGAGGCTGAGCTCGTAAGCAATTATCTTGTTCGCCTTGCCTGTCCTGAGCGCCTCCACAACCGCAGCCTCGCGAGAGGTGAACATGCCGGTGAGCGGATGGGGCCCGTTTGCGGTCGAGTGGATGATCTCTCGAAGAGCCAGCACGCAGCTGGCGGGGACAAAGATCCCTCCGGCACGAGCGAGACCAATAGCCTCGGCCGCGACCTTGACCTTCACGCTTGTAGGAATATAGCCTCGGGCGCCGCATTCGAGAGCCGCGAGAATCTCCCCCGGCTCGTCGGAATCCACCACGACGATGACGGGTACGGTGCCAAACTCGGAAATGAAGTGCGCAAGTTCCGCCCGAACACTCTCGTCTGTGACCTTTCTGGCACCAAGAATTACAAGGACCGCGGATGGCTCCGCTTCTCCGGCAATATGTTGGATTTCGTCAAGCGATCCTACCGCGCTAACGCGCAAGGTAGGATTGTGTTCGACAAGACCGCGCGCAAGGCATTCACGTTCAAGTGCTCGCTTGTCGACGATCATTACAAAGCCATCGCTTGGACGTCCTTCGCCGAGATCGGACCTGCCAAGACCATTCGCGTCCGGCAGATATCCATCGTGTACCGGTCTTGTTGCGTCATTCCAAAAATCGGAAATTTGGGGATGTCCCATCGTTTACTCACTCCTCTCCGTCGCTTCCTTTGGTTTGGCTCCCTCGCAAGTTTGTCAGAAGCGTGAACTTTAGCCGATGATTGGATTCAAGGAGTGGCATACGCCGCCCAACGCACGGACGTATGGCTTCCCCGCCCTATGGAGGTAACCCAACCTGGAAGGCATACTAACGATGCTGCGGAAAAGGCGCATTAATCCTGGTTAACAAATTGGTAATTATATTTTAGATAGCTAATATACCCGAAAGCATAACAACCTAAAATTGTAAAACGTCACGAAACACCAATATGGCGAGCTTGAGATCGTCTCGGCGTGACCGCGGAAACCTTCGATCCCCCAGGACATGGGTTGCGATTTTAGGACCGCACTGAACTCCGCTGTCGGTGCCACGCAGCTCGGCTCGTTCTGGTCCCGCTGCATGGTGCGGCCATGTGTTGGTGCATTCGGACGGCGGAATTGGACGAAAAAAACGGGTCGTCCGCCAAGTTTACAAGGCACGCCAAACACTTGCCTAGCTAAGGCAACAGCCGGTCGTCTTCTGCTTCCGCCTCGGTGAGGTTCAGATGGAAGGTGCAACGCAGTCCGGCTTTCTCGAAATTCAGGACAACGCCGCCAGCGGACTCGTGGGCAAAAACCCGTTTCAGCAACTGTGTGCCAAATCCCTTGTCCACAACCCGGGCGACTGGGGGACCTCCTTCCTCACGCCATTCAAGCTCAAGATGGCGAACGCCGTCGCCGACAACCTTCCAGGCAATTGAAACCGTCCCGGTTGAATTCGACAGCGCCCCGTACTTTATGGCGTTGGTGGCAAGCTCATGAAGCGCCAGCGCGAACGAAAGGGTCACGTTTGGCGGAAGCCAGACGGCCTCCCCGCAAATCTGGAAGCGGTCTAACGCTGCATGCGGCTTAATCGAGTTCGTGATCAGATCACCAAGATCGGCGCCGCTCCAATTTTCGCGTGTAAGAATGTCATGAGCCTTTGCCAGCGAGACGAGTCTACTTGACAGGTTCAGTCCGGCCTCGGCGAGGTCGGTGGCGTTGCGAATCGTCTGATTGGCGATTGATTGGACAACAGCCAGTGTGTTCTTCACGCGGTGGTTGAGTTCGTTGACCAGCAACTGGCGTTGCTCTTCGCCGCGCTTGCGTTCGGAAATGTCCAAACTGATCTGCACGGCGCCTATGATAGAACCGGCCGGATCGCGGATGGGACGTGCGCTGGAGAGCAAATGGCGTTGCATGCCCGATGGAAGCGTATAGGCGAATTCCTGATTGTCGATCGTCTCGCCCCGCATCGCCCTGCTCAAGGGACGGTCTTCACGCGCAACCGTATGGCCATCCTTGACCGCGACGGTATCAATGACGCGGTCGGGCGTGCCGAAGGACTTGCGAGTGTCGGTCGGCAGCCCCATCAGCTCTGCTGCAAAGCGGTTGCGAATAACCTGGCGAGCCTGAGGGTCGTAGGTGAACCAAACAGCTGCTGGTACCGTCTCCAAAACAGTCTCCAGCTCGCGCGTTCGCTCCGCGATCGCTCGCTCCGCATCGACCATCGCCTTTGCAATCGTGGCGAATTCGGCAACTGATGTGGACATCGGTTCGACCTCACGGCCATGGCCAAGCGCCTCGGCGCGGCCAGCCAGATCGATGGTGGCTTCGGTCAATCGTTTTCCAACGACGTAGGCGAGAGCGAGAGATAACAGCAGCGCTGCAAGGCCTATTCCACAAATCGCCGCGAGCGAGCGCCAAAGCGGCGCCTGCACTTCCGCAAGCGGCACATTAGCCGCATAAAACCAACCGGAGTAGGTTGACCGATAATAACCCGCCAGCAGCGTCGTTCCCTCGAAATCACGAGATTTGAAGCTGCCGGTCAGGCCGACGATTTTGTCGACATATTCGGCCAGTCCTGGCTTGCCAGTCATCTTCTCGTGCTGCGTGGACCGTGCAATATAATTGCCGCCGCGATCGCCGATGCCGACCGTCCAGCCTGCCGGCACGGCAGGTAGCATGACATCGCGAATGCGCGCAGTCGGGACCGAGATCGAAAGAAGCCACTCTTCATTCTTGGGTCCGAGCACTCGCCTTGTAACAGCAACGCGATAGCCGCCCGACTGATGGCCCACAAAGACATTGCTGACCAAGACACCAGTGAACTTCAGCTTTTCACTGTCTTCAGCCGTTGTCGGTTCGACGAGTGGCGAATTTCCACCTTGCGCGATGTCGGTGGTCGCCAGCTGATTGTGATCGGCATCGTTCAAAGCGATCACCTGATCCATGCCTTGCACAAGGCGAACAGCCTCATCGCGAAACGATTTCAGATCGCCGTTGGCGAGAGTGGCCGATTTGGAGAGACCGTCAAGAATCGTCTGCAGGTTAATCAGTTCTGCCTCGACCACCAGCGAGACGTGTCGTGCCGTCTGCAGGGCATCCTGTTCGAAGCGAGCTTGCTGTTGCAGTGCATACTGGACGAGCAAGTATGCCGCGAACAGCCAGACCGGCAGAACCGCCGCGGCGATAAGACCAAGCAGATGAGCTCGAGCCGATCGACGAAGCACGCCGGTGTCCTCTTTTTGAATCCGCTGGAGCATAGTGGCAAGCCGCGAAACGACAAGCGTTAGCTATGACGACCCGAAGGCGGTCGGCGCCAGGGTCTAATTCCGATGCAGCGATGTGCCAAATCAGCAAAACGTCCAGAAGGAGTACAAAAAACCGTATGGCATTCTAGCGCCGTGAAATGCGGGAAACGCGAAGCCTATTCCTACGCTGTCGCAGCCGCTCCTCCTACTCCCACTCTGTTTTAATCAGCACCGGTGCGGCTTCGCGCATATGGTCACGACGGCGGTCGTCACCGGTTGTCCCCCGATTGTTGCACTCGTACTTCTTTCGTATGCTTTGCGCCTAATTCAGCATGAGCGCATATAATCCCCAGCCCCGGCGCCGTTTCTCACAAACTGCCCGTCGGTTAGGCCCGGTGTCCTAGCCTCATCCCAACAAGGGGTGCCGGGCCGCTCGACTCAAACCCGTTCGTTCAAAGGCCCGCCGCCCCATTTGCGAGGCGACGGGCCCTCGCCCCAGCCCACACGTATCCACGCAATTGCGGTGCCAAGCGTATTGACCCGCAACGGGTCACATTGGGCCCAGCGGGAGATGGGCAATTGGTAGCTGGCTGCCATCGTGGCCCGACACCTGCCGTGACCTCGCCACGCCGAAGTACGCGACGGTGCTGATGACGATTTTGTCCTCGATCATCGTAGCCCTGTTGCAGCTTCAGGCGAACCTGACCCATTGATTGGACCATTTCATGGACGCGCGCCCATGCGGTATAATGGTCCAGCAGTCTTCTTGCCTGATCCGCGGAAGCGCAGATCGTGAGAAGGCAGCGGCGAGGACGAGGATTATGAAGAGCCGTGATTGGCTTGGAGACGACCGTGTTCATCAGGGACCAGATCGCATTGCTCGGCACAGACCCGCCTTTCGGACTGCATCGCGCGGCCGACCGCGCGGATGGGGGCCGCCGGACGCCGATCCTAGATCTGTCCTTTTTTTCCGCGGCGAGGAGCTCTATTTCGCCAAGGAACGGCCGGTGGTGGAACGCGACGGCATGCTGATCCTCAGGGATGACGAGCGCATGAAACTGCGCCCCGGCGAGACGGTGGAGAACCGGCTGGTGCGGTTCCGCACGCTTGGCTGCTATCCGCTGACCGGCGCCATAGAATCGGATGCCGACACGCTGGAAGCCATCGTTGGCGAAATGCTGACCGCGCGCACCTCCGAACGGCAGGGGTGCCTGATCGACCGCGACGAAGCCGGCTCGATGGAAAAGAAGAAGCGCGAGGGGTACTTTTGACCATGCGCCATATCATGGCAAAGAGCCTCGCACCCACCGACGGCGTTCGCGACTATCTGGCGGCGCAAGAGAAGAAGTCGCTGCTGCGCTTCCTGACCTGCGGTTCCGTCGATGACGGCAAGTCGACGCTGATCGGGCGCCTGCTTTCCGACACCAAGCAGATTTTCGAGGACCAACTCGCCGCGCTCGAACGCGATTCGCGCAAGCATGGCACCACCGGTGACGACATCGATTTCGCTTTGCTGGTCGACGGTCTCGAGGCCGAGCGTGAGCAAGGCATCACCATCGACGTCGCCTACCGCTTCTTCGCCACGCCGAAGCGCAAGTTTATCGTTGCCGACACGCCCGGCCACGAACAGTACACGCGCAACATGGCGACCGGCGCCTCGACCGCCGACCTGGCGATCGTGCTGATCGATGCCCGGCAAGGGGTGCTGCGCCAGACCAGGCGCCATTCGATCATCGCCTCGCTGCTCGGCATCCGCCACATCGTGCTGGCCGTCAACAAGATCGATCTCGTCGATTTCGATCAGGCGATCTTCGACCGGATCGTTGAAGACTACCGGCAATTCTCGCGCGATCTCGGCTTCCAGACCATGGTGCCGATCCCGATGTCGGCCCGTTACGGCGATAATGTCAGCCGCCGCTCGGACAGCATGGAATGGTATTCCGGCCC
>NZ_JAMYKW010000056.1:0-31269 GCF_040317555.1 Mesorhizobium sp. M1406
CCGCTCGCTCGCTACAGCGCTATCGAGAGCGCGCTCGCGAGCGGCTTCGCTACCGCCGAGCTACACCACCTGTGGGGACGCGACCCTCCTTGGTGAAACGCAGCAGCGATTCCCGACCGCGGAGATAGGTTTCATATGCAGTTAGATTCTGAGGCCGAAGCCGCAGTCCGGTGATACGATCCGCTTCCGGAATGGCGCCCGTCGAGCTGCCGAGCTGGCTTGTCACTGCATTTGAGATTTCGGCCTGTACCGAGAAAAGGTCGACAACAGGACGATCCCAGCGCTCCGACCAGAGACTTACAGCCGTCGCTGTGTCGAGGAGTTCTGTCGTCACGCGAATCTGGTCATGGTCGCGTTGGACCGAGCCCTTCAGCACATAGCGAACGTTCAGGTCGCGCCCGACCTGACGGACATCGGCCGGCCCTCCGGCATAAGTGCTGCTCGAGTTCCAGCCGATGACCTCAATATCGCGATAGCGCGAGAGGTCTGTGATGATGTCCTGACCGATCCCGCTTGCGAAACGTTTGGTGGCCTCATCGCTGTCGATGATATCGAACGGAAGCACGGCAATCGACGGATTGCCCTCCAGCGTCTTTTGAGACGGCCGGATGTGCCAGATTGTGACCCCGATGATGCCGAGAGCCGCAACGATGGTGAACGCCAGCGAAGCCCGGAGCGGTTTTCGCGTGCGCCGTGCCGACATTGCTTCGGGCATTGGCATCGTTGCCTCAGGTGACGACTCCTCAAAGCCCGCCGGCGCCGACCCGGCTGGACGCTTATCAACGTTCCACATCGCCTGGTTGCGCGGTCCGCCGGTATCACCGTTCACTGACAGCACAAGCCGGTAGCCGCGCTTCGGCGCGGTCTGCAGGATAGTCCGAGCCTCATCGTGCAGGGCGCGCCGTATCTCGTGAATGCACTGAAACAGGCTGTCTTCGGTGACAGCGATGCCGAGCCAGACGGCCGTGATCAATTCGTCCTTGGTCACGAGGCGATCGGCATTCTGCGCCAGGTAACGCAGCACTGCGAAAGCCTGCGGCCGCAAATCGACGGGATTGCCCTCCCGATCGCGCAGCGTTTCGTTGCCGAAATCGGCGGTCACGCCGTTGATTGCGAGCGATTGACCTAACCGGATCTCCATTCAGTCTCCCGCCGCAGGCGGGCCCTCCCTTTCCTCGCCAGCACTCTACCACGGCTTGCCGCTAGTGCATCGTTTACAAAAAGATCGCGGTTTTCGCGCGCTTCAGGAGAATTTCGGAGAACTATCGGACCGCCTTCAGGACTTTCCGCACGGGCCATTGTCTTGTGCCACCCAATTGGACGAGCTGGATGCACCGCGAGGACGCGGCGGCAAACCACCGCAACGGCAAGAGAGGGATGTGATGGGGACAGGAATTTTATCAGGATCGGGTTTGCCTTTGCTGTCACTATCCGCTCGGTGGGGCGTTGTCACGGCAGCGCAGCAAACGACCGGTGCCGAGATGATCACCAACGCGGTAACCGCGAGCGCGGGCTCACACCCATCATCCTAATCGCCTTTCACCCCTGATCCTGGATACGTTGGATCCAATAGGAGAACTACCCATGAAGCCGCGATTCCTCAACATGCGCCGTATCGGTGTGCTCATGTTCTCATTGTGGGCTGTCGAGCTGATGACGCCCGCCTTGATGTCAGCCCAGGCAGAGCCGGCGGTCGGGGTGACCCCAACCGTTGTTGGACGGGCTACGTATGATGCATTTGACCTGCAGTCCGACCTTGGGTTTGCGGCCCAGGCCAAGAGCCCGCTCGACATCGTCGTGCGGACGCATGACTACGCGCCTGGAAGCTCGACGGGATGGCATTCGCATCCGGGCCCGGTCTTCATCACAGTCACTGAAGGCGAAGTGACGTTCTACGAGGGGGACGATCCGACGTGCACGCCAAAGGTGGTCTCGAAAGGCGATGGGTATGTTGATACCGGCCGTGGGCACATCGGGCGAAACGAGTCCGGAGCGCCTGCTAAGGACGTGACAGTCATCTTCGCTCCGGTGGCAAAACCATTCCGAGCAGAGTTGGATCGTCCGAACACAGCCTGCAAGTTTTAGCGGCAGAATTGTCCGTCTCTCGGCGGACGGCCAACGCGATGGAATTGGGCGTGACGACGCGTCCGGATCGGCTCGCAGGCGACAAGGTGACCAAAGCATGACGGCTCCCGCAATAAGCCCGCTCTCACGCCAGGCTCTGTGAAGTCGCCAGCCTTCCTTTCAGCTTCATGTTGACCAGCCTCGGAAGCGGGAAGTGTCGCATCTCTAACTGGGGCAACTGTCGCATTACTAAATAGCCGCTTCAGGTGAAAGTCGCGTAATTCTGTTATGGAACTGAAATTTCTGTGTTAATATCAAGCCCTTAGCTTCTTATAATCTCCATTATGTTAAATCACTCGCAGTTGATTGCGGCTTGACCTGAAGATCCCGTCGGCTAAAGACCAGCCAACCGATGTCGGTGCGCTTCTTGTAGACCATGTTGAACTGGTGGGCGTTCAGCGTGGTCTTGTAGTGATCGCGGGCCCAGATGTGGTGAACACCGCCCTTGCCTTCGATCAGGAGTTTGTCGACATAAAGCTGCCGGCTTGCCGACATGCGCGTCGGAGGGACGCACATAGCCCTCCTCGTGACCACCCATGCGCACGCAGCCACCGCCTTCGCGGCCGACGTTGCCGGTTGCCAGTGCGACGTTCACCAGCGCCGTATTAGTGCGGTACTTGTCGTTGCCCCAGATCAGGCCCTTTTCGCGATCGCAAGCGACGGTCGGCTGAGATGGCAGGCTGTTACCGGCTATGGTAAGCGGGCTCTGATCGAGACCGCCATCGGGAGGTACAACGCACTGATCGGACGACGCTTGCGGGCTCGTTCGTTCGCCGCTCAGCAGACCGAGGTTGCCGTCGGTTGCAGTGTGCTCAACCGCATGCTGGCGTGTGCACGCCCGGAGTCTGTCCGGCATCAAGTCCGGCAGGTATAACCGGCAACATCAAAGACCGAAATGCGTTCGATTTCATATCCGCGCACCAACGCCGCGTCATTGCCTTCATCTCGCGGCAGATCCAATGCTCACGCAAGAAATCAGCCGTCGGCGGCCGCTCAAAATTTACCATTCTCATGAATAGTCCCAAATGTTTAACACTTACCGGTATCTTGGCGGCTATAGTCCGAGCCGCGCTGGTGGACTCGGAAATATCTCGGCATGTGCGGTTTTAGCGGTTATTTCGGCACTGTCCGGGATGGGAGGGCGCTCCTTGAAAGGATGACGGCTGCCATTGCGCATCGCGGCCCCGATGAGCAGGGGTTCTTCACCACAAAGGCGGCCGGCCTCGGCCATGCGCGGCTGTCCATCATCGACCTGGGGGACGGCCAGCAGCCCATGTCCGATGCGACGGGCGATCTGACGATCGCCTTCAACGGCGAGATCTTCAACTATGTGGAACTGCGCGAGCAGCTTCGCGCGAAAGGCCGCCATTTCCGGACAGCCAGCGACACCGAAGTGATCCTGCATCTCTATGACGAGATGGGGGAGGATTGCGTCTCCGCGCTCAATGGCGATTTCGCCTTTGCGCTCTGGGACGGCCGCCGCCGCCGCATGGTTCTGGCGCGCGACCGCATGGGGGTCCGGCCGCTCTTCTATACAAGGCAGGGCGAACGGCTTTACTTCGCCTCGGAGGTCAAGGCGCTCCTCCAGGCCCCGGGCGTCGCGGCCGAGATTGATCCGGTCGCACTCGACCAGATCTTCACGCTCTGGGCCCCGATCGCGCCGCGAACGGCCTTCCGCAATATCTACGAGCTCGAACCCGCAAGCCTGATGATCGTGCAAGAGGGCAGCGTCTCGACGCGGCCCTACTGGAGTCTGGAGTATCCCGACCGGGAAGCGCCGCCCCGGCACCGGGACGAGCGTGCCGCGGCCGAGGAACTGCGCGCCCTCCTGACGGAGGCGACCCGCATCCGCATGCGCGCCGATGTGCCAGTCGGCGCCTATCTCTCTGGCGGCCTCGATTCCTCCATCACATCGGCGCTGGCGGCGGGCATGGCGCCGGGTGGCCTCAGGACCTTCTCGGTCACCTTCGATAGCGCCGAACATGACGAGAGCCCCTTCCAGCTCGAGATGGCCCGTGCGCTCGGCACGCATCACAGCGCCGTCGCCTGCGGGGAAGGCGATATCGCCGCCGTCTTCCCTGACGTTATCCGCTTCACGGAGCGGCCGATCCTGCGCACTGCCCCTGCCCCGCTCTACAAGCTCTCGAGCCTCGTGCGCGAGGCCGGCTTGAAAGTGGTGCTGACGGGCGAAGGCGCCGACGAAGTCTTTGCCGGCTACGATATTTTCAAGGAGGCCAGGGTTCGGCGCTTTTGCAGCAGACAGCCCGGCTCCCGCATCCGGCCGCATCTGTTCCGCAAGCTCTACCCCTATCTTCCGGGCCTGAGGCAGCAATCGGCCGAGTACCTTTTCTCCTTCTTCGGGGCTAGCGGCGCGGCGCTCGACGATCCGCTGTTCTCCCATCGGCCGAGGTTCGACGGCACGGCGGCGACGAAGCTGTTCTACTCGGGCGATCTGCGTGCCACATTGTCCGGATATGACGCCGCCGAGGAGCTCGCCGCGCGGCTGCCCGAGGCGTTCGCCCGCTGGCATCCCTTGCATCAGGCGCAATATCTGGAAGCCCGCTTCCTTCTCCCCGGCTATATCCTGTCCAGCCAGGGCGACCGCATGGCGATGGCCCACGGAATCGAGGGCCGCTTTCCCTTCCTCGACCATCATCTGGTCGAGTTTGCCGCCGGCCTTCCTCCCGAGATGAAGCTGAAGGGGCTCGTGGAGAAGCATATTCTCCGGGAGGCGACCAAAGACCTGCTGCCGGCCGCCATCGGCCGGCGGACCAAGCAGCCCTATCGCGCACCGGACAGCCAGTCCTTCGTTGGGCCGGGCACGAGGGACTATGTCCAGTCGGCCCTGGGCGACACCGCAGTCAGCGCCGGCGGGCTCTTCAATCCGAAGGCAGTGGCAAAACTACATGAGAAATGCAGCCGCCAGCCGGCCTCCGGCTTTCGCGACAACGCGGCCTTTGTCGGCATCCTGTCGACGCAGCTGTGGCTGACGACTTTCACCGGCACAGGCATTTGCAACGCAAAGGCCGCCTGACACCACCAAGGAAAGCGAACGACATGACCGATACGATCCGAGACGCAGTGAAGGCCTTTGTCATCGAGAACTTCCTGTTCGGCGACACCACCCACGCCCTCGCCGATACGGACTCGCTGATCGAGAACGGCATCATCGATTCGACCGGCGTTCTGGAACTGGTGGCCTTTATCGAGGACCATTGCGGAATCACAGTTGCGGACGCCGATATCGTGCCGGCCAACCTCGATTCACTGGCGCGCATCACGGCCTTCATCTCAGCGAAGACCGCATCGCTCGTCGCGGCGTGACGGCTGGCAGCGGAAGGCCCGAGCTCATGCGGGTCGAGCAATTCCTCATCACGAACGCGGCCGCGCATGGCGCGAAGACGGCGCTTGTCACCGACCGGAAGCGGTTGCGCTATGACGAGCTCGACGATCTGTCGAACCGGCTCGCGACCGCTCTCGTCGCGAATGGCGTGCAGCGCAGCGACCGCGTTCTCGTCTTCATGGACAATTGCTGGGAAGCCGCCGTCTCGATCTTCGCGGTTCTCAAGGCGGGCGCGACCTTCAGCCCGATCAACGCCTCCACCAAGGCCGACAAGTTCGCTTATGTCATCGACGATTGCGAGGCTGCGGCGATCCTGACCCAGGCCAAGCTGATGCCTGTCGTGATCCAGGCGCGTGCGCTGTCGGACCGGCCGCTCTTCGTCGCGTCGACGCAAGCGCCATCCAGCCATGCGCCGGATGGCGCTGCCTCCTTCGAGGATTGTCTCAAGGTCGCGCCCGTGCCCGTTCGCCATGGCGGGATCGACATCGACCTCGCCATGCTGATCTACACCTCGGGCTCCACCGGCCGCCCCAAGGGCGTGATGATGACGCATCGCAATATCGATGCCGCGGCCGAATCCATCACGACCTATCTGCGCAACACCCCTGACGACATCATCCTCAATGTCCTGCCCCTGGCTTTCGACTACGGCCTCTATCAGCTGCTGATGGCGATGAAGCTCGGCGCGACCCTCGTCCTCGAAAAATCCTTTGCCTTTCCGCAGGCCATTTTCGAGCGCATCCGCGCCGAGAAGGTCACCGGTTTCCCGCTGGTGCCTACGATGGCGGCGCTGATCCTGCAGATGCGCGATTTGGCGCCGGGTTTCCTGCCGAGCCTGCGCTATATCTCGAACACCGCCGCCGCCCTGCCGCCGGTGCATATCGCCCGGCTGCGCGAGCTGTTCCCCGGCGTGCGGCTCTATTCCATGTACGGTCTGACGGAGTGCAAGCGCTGTACCTACATGCCCCCGGAGGAACTGGACCGCCGGCCGGGTTCCGTCGGCATCGCTATTCCCAACACGGAAGCGATCGTCGTCGACGATGAGGGCAACCGCGTGCCACCGGGCGTGGCGGGCGAGTTGGTTATCCGCGGCCCGCATGTCATGCAGGGCTATTGGCGCAACGACGTGGCCACGGAGCAGATGCTGCGTCCCGGGCCGCATCCCTGGGAAAAGCGGCTCCACACCGGCGACCTGTTCCGGACGGACGAGGACGGCTTCCTCTATTTCGTTGGCCGCAAGGACGACATCATCAAGACGCGCGGCGAAAAGGTCGCCCCGAAGGAAGTCGAAACTGTGCTGCACGCCCATCCCGGCATCGTGGAAGCCGTGGTGACCGGCGTGCCGGATCCGGTGCTCGGCCACGCCATTGCCGCCCTCGTCGTTCTCTCGGACGAGACCCTGAGCGAACGGGACATCATTCGCTACTGCGCCGTTCATCTCGAGGATTTCATGGTGCCGAAGCTCATCGAGTTCCGCCACGAGTTGCCGAAGACCGATACCGGAAAGGTCAGCCGAAGGCTGGCGGCCGAAACGTTGGGGACTGCAGAATGAACCTCTCCCTCGCCCCGAGCCGTCCCGCCTTCTCGGCCGACGCGCTGACGCTCGACAACGCTGCGGAAACCGACCGCATCGTCGCCGGGTTGCGCGAGCAGCTACGCGGCATGCGCAAGCGCGGGCTCGTGCTCGGCCTCTCTGGCGGCATCGATTCCAGCGTCTCGGTCGCGCTCGCCGCCCGCGCCGTCGGCGCGAAGAACGTCTTCTGCCTGTTCATGCCGGAAAGCGACTCCGATCCCGACAGCCTCCGCCTCGGCCGGCTGGCCGCCGAAACCTTCGGCGTCGAAGCGATCGTGGAGGATATCGGCCCGACGCTGCACGCGATGGGTTGTTATGAGCGGCGGGATGCCTTCATCCGCAAGCTGGTGCCGGAATACGGGCCGGGCTGGGCCTCAAAGATCGTCATCGCCAATTCGCTCGCCGGCGAGGGCTACAACATCTCCTCGCTGGTGGTGCAGGACCCCGAAGGCCGGCAGACGAAGCTGCGCATGTCGCCGGCGGTCTATCTCGGCATCGTCGCCGCCACCAACATGAAGCAGCGCACGCGCAAACAGATCGAGTACTATCACGCCGACCGGCTGAATTTCGCCGTGCTCGGCACGCCGAACCGGCTCGAATACGACCAAGGCTTCTTCGTGAAGAATGGCGACGGCGCGGCTGACGTCAAACCGATCGCCCATCTCTACAAGAGCCAGGTCTATGCGCTTGCCGCCCATCTCGGCATTCCCGAGGAAATCTGCCGCAGGGCGCCGACGACCGACACCTATTCCCTGGAGCAGACGCAGGAAGAGTTCTACTTCTCCCTGCCCTATGACCGCATGGATATTTGCCTCTTCGGCCTGAATAACGGCCTTTCAGCCGTGGAGGTCGGCGCCGCCGCGAAGCTGACTACGGTCGAGGTCGAACGCGTCTGGGCCGATATCGCCGCCAAGCGCCGGGCGACGCGCTATCTGCACCTTGGCCCGCAGCTCGTCCGCCCCGTCGAGGAAATCGCCTGCTGAGATCGGCGCGACCATCGGGATTATGTCGTCGCGCGCGCAATGACGGCCTATTCGAACCGCTCCCCGGCCAGGCGATTCCAGTGCTCGCCGGCCAGCCCGTTGAAGAAACCTTGCGAGCTCAGGAACGCGTTCACCAGCTCCTCGTCGCGCGAATGCACCACGGTCGAGGCCGGTTGAGTGAAGGCGACCCGCCGACCCAGCATCGCTGCCAGCAGGGCGGGTTGCGTCCGGCCGCGCAGGCCGGCGGCGCCGCGCCGCGCTGCATCGCCAATCAAGCAGTCGACGACGGAACCAGCTTGCCCCGGCAGGGCCAGAACCTGCAGCACGCGCGCCATCCTGCCCGGGCTGGTGTGATAGAGGAAGGCGCCGACCAGCGCCCCGCTGGGGGAGGAGACGGACGCGAACACGGCCTCGCCATAGTCCGGCTTCTGGGAAGCCTCCGCGAGGATATGCGCAAGCTGCTCCGCGCTCCAGTCGGGGCGGAGCGGGAACTGCCGCGTCAACGGGTCCAAAAGTGCCGCAAAACCGGCATGATCGATTTCGGCAACCTTGAGGCCGCCCTTGCCATTCCAGAGTTCCGGGACCCCGGACCAGCGCATCTCGTTCTCCTGCATCCGTCCGCGAAGATAGCGATCGAGTCCGCGCGCGAGCGGGTCAAGCAAGCGCACGGCGCCGGCTCGCCGCGAGGCTAGATCGAGCAAGAAGGCCGAAGGCCGGATGACCCGGATCCAGTCCAGGCTGTATTGCGGCAGGGCGACCCCGCGCAGTTTCGTCCACATCTGCGTCGAGAGGGCATTTGCGGTTTCGCTGAAGGAGATGTCCTGCGGCCCGGCCAGGAATGTCCTGAGCAGCCTTGCGCCGGCCATCGGGTCGTTCGCCCGCGGTTCGACCATGAGCGAACCACAGATGGCGGCGCGCAGCTTGCGCTGGCCATGCCTCATCGGCAGCACATTCACGCCGACAAAGCCTGAAATGTCGCCTTCGCTCGCAATATGGACGAGAGACGCGATCTCCGGATCGCGGACCGGGCCTTCGAGATAGTGCCAGCGCAGATAAGTCTCGAGCGCCGGAGGCGGCGGCTTTCCACCGTCCCGGAAGGTTCTTTGAAAGAGCCCGGCGACGGCCGGAATATCCGCAGCCTGCAGGGGGCGAATCTGGCTCATGCCAAACTCGCGGAGGATGAGATCGCGGGCGCACCGTTCTCCAGCTTGCGGAGGAGTGCGACACGCGGCATTCCGACCTCATCCTTGGCGAATGTCACGGGTTCATAGGCCTTGGCTCTGGCTATCAGGGCAGCCACCTGGCGGTCCTGCCCCTGCCCGAACTCGAACAGCAGCCAGCCACTAGGCTTGAGGAAATCGATTGCGTCCCGGATCAGCCGCTGTTGGATCGAGATGCCGTAAGGCCCCCCGTCGAAGGCCTCACGCGGCTCGCACTCAAGCAGATGCGCGCTCTCGCCTTCGAGGCGCGCAGTCGAGATATAGGGCGGATTGCAGACAATCATGTCCGCCGCGCCGATAAGCCCATCGCCCTCCAGCGCACCGAACAGATCCCCTTTCCGGATGGTGACCCGGTCCTGAAGGGCCAAGCGTTCGGCATTGCTACGGGCGAGCGCGACCGTGCTGTCAGTCACGTCCACCCCCCAGACGCGGGCCGACGGAACTTCCGCCGCGATCGCCAGAGCAAGGTTGCCGGAGCCGCAGCACATGTCGATCACCATCGGGCCGGGCGCGCGATCGCGAAGAATCGCGAGCGCGCTCTGTCCGAGCAACTCTGTTTCCTGACGCGGCACGAGAACGCCCGGAGCCAGTTCGAGCATCACGCTCATGAAACGATGCAGGCGGGGCGTAGAACGGCCGGCTAGGGCTGCTGCTCTGTGCGGCACGGCGGTTCCTTACGTCATCCAACGGTATTGCATACACAATGACCTATCGCGCTCCGGTAAACGGCTGCTAAAGATATCGCCGCCGATACTCCGCAGCGCGCCAACTCGGCCATATAGATGCGGCGTTGGTGCGCGGATATGAAATCGAACGCATTTCGGTCTTTGATGTTGCCGGTTATACCTGCCGGACTTGATGCGGAGCACACGCCAGCATGCGGTTGAGCACGCTGCAACCGACGGCAACCTCGGTCTGCTGAGCGGCGAACGAACGAGCCCGCAAGCGTCGTCCGATCAGTGCCTTGTACCTTCCGATGGCGGTCTCGATCAGAACCCGCTTACCATAGCCGGTAGCAGCCTGCCATCTCAGCCGACCGTCGCTTGCGATCGCGATAATGTGCTTGTCCCGTTGACCAGGCGGTCCGGTATCACCGCTTTCCACTGCCGTCGACCGAGGTGGAATGACGACGTTCGCGGTGCTGCTATGCTGCAGGATCATCTGATAGGTTGGCTTGCCATCATAGGCCCCGTCGGCTGTGAACGGGTCAATCTCGCCGGCGATCTGATCGAGCAACGGCTCCACCTGGGAAGGATCATCCGTGTCCTGATCCGTCAGATTATGGGCAATGATCTCGCCATTATTGGCATCCACTGCCAGATGGAGCTTGCGCCAGTGACGGCGTGATCTGGCACCAAGTTTCTCCTCCAGCCATTGTCCGGTGCCGTATATTTTCAATCCCGTGCTGTCGACCAGCACGTGCAGCGGGCCGTCCGGCAGAGGCTGGTTTCGTCTGGCTGATGGCTCCCACTTCTGCGCCCGACGGCTCAGCGTCGTATGATCGGGAACAGGCACATTCAGCCCCATGAGACCCCAGCGACGGTAGCAATCCCTCGGTCTGGCGCAGCCGCATTCCAAAAACAGTTCCAAGCATCAGGGCCGTCTCGATGGCAAGATCGGAATACCGGGCTTGGCCTCCCCGGGTCTTGCGTCGGGGAGCGTGCCACCCGGCCAGGGCTTCCGGCGTGACCCATAATGTCAGGCTGCCACGTAGGCGGAGACCTGCCTCCTAATCCGGCCAGTTCGTCACCCTGAATTTCATCTTCCCGATGCGGTGACGGCACGCAGAATTGCGTTTGTAGGGCATGGCACGGATCAAGCTGATTTCGATCCTGTTTGCCTATCCCAGAACCCTTGACAAGGTATCCACGCACCAACGCTGCGCGCTACGCTCTCCTGGTTTCGGTACGAGCTCCTGGAGCCAACGTTGATATCTACACGGCGATCGCCAATCAGTTGGCAATCCCGATCCCTGCATCATAACCGGCGGACCGTCGCCGCCATCATCTACAAAACCATCCAGCGATAAGGGTGCGCCGTGGTCCGGCGCGGCAAAGGTAGAGGGGGTGCGGCTATTATCTGCGCGCGGTGCCCAACCGTTGGCGCGAGCCGGGTCCTTCCGCCTTCTAAAACTGGATCGAGACAGACCTGAAGGCGAGCCTATCGGAGAGAGCTATGGCCTTGACTTCCTTACAGGGCCACCCCGTCGTGCTTGAGTGTCCTCTTTCGTAGGGCCAAGGACACTCATGAAAAACCAGGACTTTGTCGAAGCGGGCGCCGCGTGCTTCGCAGTCGAGCTTAAGCCGCGAGTATCTGCAAGCGCCAGCGACTGTTGCGTGGGCGGCGGGCAGTCATTCGTCGACCTCGACCCCGCCGTATTCTGCACAACCGGCAAAGTCGGGCATGATATCCCCCGCCAACAGCTTCTCTTTGCTCAGCAGCCCGGCATCCTCGAGTGCCTCGAAATCCGGCAGGTCGCGCAGCGTGTCGAGACCGAACTCGAGCAGGAATTCTTTGGTCGTGACGTAGGTGTAGGGCGCGCCGGGCGTCGGGCTGCGCGGACCGGACGCGATCAGCTTTGCGCCGCGCAGATGACCGATGAGATCGCGGCTGATCTCCTTGCCAAAGAAGGAAGAAAGCTCGGCGCGGGTGATCGGCTGGAAGTAGGCGACGCACATCAGCACCAGCACTTCAGATTGTGTCAGATCCACGGCTCGGTCGTTGCCGCCGACCGCGGCACGGATGGCGTCGGCATAGGCCGGCCGCGTCAGATGCTTCCAGCCGCCGGCGACGGCGACCAGGTCGTAGGGCCGGCCGCGCAGTTCTTCGCGGATGTCATCGATCAAAAGGTCGATGCTGCAGTTTTTGCCGACGATCCGCGCCAGAGTCTCGCTGCCGACCGGCTCGCTGGCAGCAAAGATTGTGGCCTCGACGCGATGCATCCATTCGCGCCAGCGCGCCTCCGGCGGCAGGTGATCCAATTCACGATCGAATAGGCGGTCGCCTGATCGATGGTCATCTGGCCGGCTCCCTCCTCGCCCACGTGCACTCTCCGTCATTGTCTTCACAGCCCGTAGATGCGGAAGGTAGCGCGGCCGGACAATTCACGCACGGCACCGAGCTCGACCAGCCGGTCGAACAGGCGGCGCAGGCCGCGATCGCTCATGCCGGCGATTTGTTCTGAGGCGACGATCGCGTCGTCAGAGAGCAGCTTTTCCACGACGACGTCCGCCGCCTTGGCCCTGAGTTTCGGCGCAACCGCAAGCAGCCGGTCGGCGCGGCGCTCGAGCTCGGCGAAAAGATCGATGGCGCGCAGCGCAGCGCGCGCCTGTGCGGCCAGCAGGCTTTTGGCCCAATCGGCTTCCGTTTCGGCGCCGGCAGCCAGAGCGGCAGTCCCTGGTCGACGCGCCCGGCCCGTACCCACAACCAAGGTCGCTTCGGCGCCCAACAAAGGGATTGCATGTGTCCAGCCTAGCCGCTGCGCGAGCAAGGCATCGGCAAGCCAGGCTCCGAGAACGCGCCCGAAACCGCGTCGTTCGGCGGCCGCGACTGCGCCAGTCAGCATTCCGACCAACCCGGCGCTGGCGCCGAGTTGGCGAAGTTCGTCCGCCAGATCGCCGAGCCCCTCATCGTCGGGGGCGTAGCCGAACTCCTCCAACACCGCGGCGAGGTTCTTCTCCGTCAGCAATTCTTCCGCGGGCCGCACCGCCAGCCGGCGCCAGGCAAGCAGCAAAAAACCGGCGGGACCGACGGACAAAAAATCGCCCGGCCGTGTGAGCAGCACGGCGTCGCGCAATGCGCCTTCGTCCTCGACGCGCCCCGCCTGGCGTGCCGTTGCCGCGGCCGCCGCAAGCGCCAGCCGCTGCCGCCAGGCGCCGGCCCACCGCTCCTGCCGGCGGACCACCGCATCGAGCGCGCCGATGGCGGCGCCGGCAACGAGCGCCACGTCCTCAACATCTTTTCCCGCAAGGCTTTGTGCATCCGGGATGGCCCGGCGTAGCCAAGCCGGCACCGTTGCCATCGGTGCGGTCGAAGGGGCACTGGCAAGCGTGGCGTGGTTGCGCGGAGAGGGTTTGGGACGCAGAATCATCGCGAGCACGATGAATCATGGCGGCGCTTTTGGCAATCGTTTTGAGCAAAAACCGCCGCGCCTGTCGCCCAATTAATACGAATGATAATGTTGCATTATCGTTCGTAATCGACATAGGACCAAGTCTTTGGTAGAAACCGGCGAAAAGGTAGAGTTTGGAGCCTCTCGTGTCCCTCAGTATCAAAAATCCGGCCACCGTTGCCCTCGCCGACGAGCTCGCGCGCCGTCAAGGTGTTACCAAGACCGCGGCCATTCATCAGGCGCTGAGCGAGCGTCTTCATCGCCTGGGCTTTGGAGACAAGGCTCAGGAGCGGCTGCGGGTAGAATTGCGCGGCATTCGCGAACGAGTGGCCCGGTTGCCGGAATTGGACGGTCGCAGCGATGAGGAGATCATCGGTTATGACGAGCATGGAATTCCGAACTGATGGTGATCGGTACCTCAGCGCTTGTGGCCATGCTTCGCAGTGAGCCGGAGGCTTCACGGCTTGAAAGCGCGCTGGTCGCCGATCCGGTCCGCCTGATCCCGGCAACCTGCGTGCTCGAGGCGCGGATGGTCCTGGTCAGCAGGCGCGGAGAGCACGCGTTGGCCGAGGTCGATCTTTGGCTCCGCAAAATCGAGGCTGACGTCATCCCTGTCGACTCCGAATTGGTCGATCTGGCGACCCAGGCGTGGCTTACCTGCGGCAAGGGCGGTCGTCCCGCGGCCCGGAATTTTGCCGATTGTCTATCGTACGCTCTAGCAAAGCGTGCAGACGAACCGCTGCTGTTCATCGGCAAAGACTTTTCCCAGACAGACGTGGAGGCTGCATGAGGATGGCTGAGCACGGTCAACGATCACCTGCTGTTGCAGCTGGAGAGAATGATCTTCCCGATATCATCGATGTGGTTATGGAGATGGGGGGCGCATCAGACGAGCCGCAAATGGCCCCTCCCCCATCGTCGGCGTCCGGTCTTCCGGCGCACCTGGAAAAACTGGGCGACCAGGCGCGAAAATATGTCGAGTCCGCCAACACGCGGCGCGCATACGCCGCCGACTGGAAGCATTTTTGCGCTTGGGCACGCCGACAAGGTCTGCAGGCGTTCCCGCCTGATCCACAGACCGTCAGCCTCTACATCACCGCCTGCGCGTCCGGCAAGGTAACAGGAGACAGGAAGCCTAACTCCGTCTCGACCATCGAGCGCCGTCTTTCTTCGCTGACCTGGAACTATATGCAGCGTGGTCAGCCGCTCGACAGGAAAGACCGCCGCATTGCCACCGTGCTGGCCGGCATCCGCAACACCCACGCCTCCCCTCCCCTTCAGAAAGAAGCCATTCTCCCGGAAGACCTGATCGCCATGCTGGAGACGCTCGACCGTGGCACTTTGCGCGGGTTGCGCGATCGCGCCATGCTCTTGCTTGGGTTTGCCGGCGGCCTGCGCCGCTCCGAGATCGTCGGGCTCGATGTTGCCAAGGATCAGACGGAGGATGGCCGCGGCTGGGTCGAGATTTTCGACAAAGGTGCTTTGGTGACGCTGCGCGGCAAGACCGGCTGGCGCGAGGTCGAGATTGGCCGCGGCTCCTCCGATGCCACCTGCCCGGTGGTCGCCCTGCAGACCTGGCTGAAATTGGCAGGGATTGGACACGGACCGCTATTTCGACGCGTCACCGGCCAAGGCAAGGCTGTCGGAGCCCAGCGATTGAACGATCAGGAGGTGGCGCGGTTGGTCAAGCGCGCGGCGCTCGCTGCCGGCGTGCGCGGTGATCTTTCCGAGGGCGAGCGCGGCCAAAAGTTTTCCGGCCATTCACTGCGCGCTGGCCTCGCCTCCTCGGCCGAGGTTGACGAGCGCTATGTGCAGAAGCAACTCGGCCACACTAGCGCAGAGATGACCCGCAGGTATCAGCGGAGGCGCGACAGGTTTCGGATCAACCTCACCAAGGCAAGCGGGCTGTAAACGCCCCTATAGAGGGAGCCCGCCCCTACCAAGGGCCAATAACCTCCATTTGCGCGATCGCTTTGCTGCAACTACAATATGTCGATAGATTACGGTTCTATCGACATGATTTGGCAATATGTCGATGCCAACGACATATCAACACCGACATGTCGATCGAACAAGGAACCATCGACATGACGTTTCAGGCCGACCGGCCTTACAATGACCTACCTTCCCTGCCCCCAAAGGAGGATGTTGAAACGAAGCCCGTGCTCAAGGCCTGCATAGCGGCGCGCGCGGCCTTGGCAGAGCTCAGGGTATCGGGTCAGCTTATCCCGAACCAAGCAGTCCTCATCAACTCTATCCCGCTCCTTGAAGCCCAGGCAAGTTCCGAAATAGAGAACATCGTCACGAGACGGACCGCTTGTATCGCTTCGCCAATGAAGCCGGAAATCTCGCTGATGCTGCCACGAAGGAGGCGCAGCGCTACCGCACCGCGCTCAATCAGGGCTTCCGAACTCTGCAAGAGCGCTCTGTGACGACGTCAACGGCGGTCGCGGTGTGCCGCACGATCAAGGGCGTCGAACTCGACATTCGGTCGACGCCCGGCAGGGCCCTGGTCAACCGGGCGACGGGTGCGGTTGTCTACACCCCGCCCGAGGGACAGAACCTCCTGCGCGACAAGCTGGCGAACTGGGAGCGCTACATCCATGAGGCCGAGGACATCGATCCGTTGATCCGCCTCGCCGTGATGCACTACCAATTCGAGGCCATCCATCCATTTGTCGACGGCACTGGCAGAACCGGCCGCGTGCTGAACCTGCTCTATCTGGTTGACAAGGGCCTCCTGGACATCCCGGTGCTCTATCTAAGCCGCTATATCATCCGAAACAAAGGAGCCTACTACGATCGCCTTCTCGCCGTGACGACGGAGGGCGTGTGGGAAAGTTGGATCCTCTACATGCTCGCCGCGGTAACGGAGACGGCTGGCTGGTCAACTGCACGTATACACGCGATCCGCGACCTGCTCGACGAGACCGCCGAGCGCTTGCGGCGAGACCTCCCGAAGATCTACTCCCGAGAGCTTGCCGAAATAATCTTCGTCAATCCGTACTGCCGGATCGGCGGTCTGGTTTCATCCGGCATAGCTAAACGACAGGCAGCATCGTCTATCTAAAGACGCTCGTCGACAATGGCCTGTTACAAGAAGTCAAGGCTGGTCGCGAGAACCTCTATATCAATCCGGCCTTGCTGGCGCTTCTCACCGAGCGCCAGCCGGCGCAAGGCGGCCAGTGAAGCCCTCACCTTCCTACCGGCACTAAACCGCCCGTCTGTGGCGCGATCAAACCGAAGACGGTCGCGGCTGGATTGAATTTTTCCCGCTGCATCGCGCATGATCCCCTCTTCCGCCGCGCCACCGGGCAGGGCAAAGCGGTGGGCACCGAGCGGCTCAACGATCAGGAGGTGGCGCGGCTGGTCAAACGCGCAGCCTTGGCGGCCGGCGCGGTGATTTTTCCGAGGGCGAGCGCGGCCAGAGTTTTCTGGCCATTCGCTGCGCGCAGGCCTCGCTTCCTGAACGCTATAGGCAGAGGCAGCTTGGTCACGCCTCGGCCGAGATGACACGCCGTTGCCAACGCCGGCGAGACCGTTTTCGGGTCAACCTCACCAAGGCGTCGGGATTGGAGAGGGACGAAGCCCACCTCTCCTGAAATCTGGCATACCTCTCCCGAATTCGGACGTTGCGGGCGAACAGCTCGACGCTGACCAATTTCGTCAGTCCGTCCTTGCAAATCAGGAATTGCACTCCATAATTGCTAGGATGATAAAGCGCCGGATCGAAACGCAACTCGCCGAATTGATAGACACTACCCCTGCGGTGGCACTGATTGGGCCGCGCCAGGTCGGCAAGACTACGCTCGCGCTCGAAATAGCCGAGACACGGCCGTCGATCTATCTCGATCTCGAGTCCGATGCGGACAGAGCTAAGCTCGCGGAGCCGGAGCTCTACCTTGCCGAACATGAGGGCGAGTTGGTGATCCTCGATGAGGTCCATCGGCTTCCAAACCTGTTCCAGAATCTTCGTGGCTTGATCGACCGCGGTCGCCGTAGCGGCAAGAAGACCGGGCGCTTTCTGCTGCTGGGGTCCGCTTCCATCGATCTCCTCAGGCAGACTGGCGAGACGCTCGCCGGCCGCATCGCCTATCTTGAAATGCATCCGATTGACGGACTGGAGGTGCCGGCCGAACAGTTGAACCCCTTGTGGGTGCGCGGCGGCTTTCCCGACAGCTTTCTGGCTACGAGCGACCGCGCCAGTCAGCGGTGGCGGCAGGACTTTATCCGCACCTACCTTGAGCGCGATATCCCGCTGCTCGGGCCTCGCATTCCGGCCGAAACGCTGCGCCGCTTCTGGACCATGCTGGCACATCATCAATCAGGGCTCTTCAACGCGGCCGAATTTGCCCGCGCCCTCGGTGTCGACGGCAAGACTATCGCTTCCTATCTGGACCTGTTGGTTGACCTGTTGCTGGTGCGCAGGCTTGAGCCGTGGCATGCAAATGTCGGGAAACGTCTAGTCAAGTCGCCGCGGGTTTACGTGCGCGACAGCGGCATTGCTCATACGCTGCTTGGACTGACAACCCTTGAGGACGTTCTCGCTCATCCCGTTGCCGGCGCCAGCTGGGAAGGGTTTGTCATTGAGACACTGATTGCGGCCGCCCCATCCGGCACGGAAGCCAACTTCTATCGCACATCAGCCGGCGCCGAGATCGACCTCCTCTTGACCCCTCCAGGCAGCCGCCCATGGGCGATCGAAATCAAGCGCAGCCTGACGCCAAAAGTGGAGAAGGGCTTTCATCTGGCGTGCGAGGACGTAGATTCTATCCGTCGCCTCGTTGTCTATCCGGGAGCAGAGCGCTTTCCGTTGAAACACGACGTCGAGGCAGTACCGCTTCATATCCTTGCGAAAATGCTGGTCGAACTTGGCCGATAGGCTCGTCGGCCCTCCCCTTACGACCCGCCCCATCCGGCACTCACTCTGCAGCTGACCCAGGTCTTGTTAAAGCGTTAGTCGCGGCCTGGCCTGCGCCTCAGTGCGATGAGCATTAGTCCGTCAGGCTTGTCGTGTCCCATGACCGCGATCGCTCTTCCTGCCATGCACTTTGCTTGTGTCGATAAAACGGCTGGACGAGAGCCGCAGCCATCGTCGGGCTGGTCAATCGCCGAACAGGTGCAGGATAAGGCGATCCCCGAGGCCAAGATACTACTGCTCATATGGCCGATCAGTTTTGGATCGACTACAACGCGCATGTCCTTGAAACGTGTCTTCACTCACATCGCCCGGCCTTGCTGAGGTCTATTGCTAGGCGATGCCCGAGCACGTGGCCCCGGCCGCGCCATAAGCCGCGCATCATGCCGAACTGCGCCCGATCGGAGTCAAGGGTTCTCGCGCCTCGTCGCGATCGTGCTGGTCGGCCATCGCTTTAAAACTCGCTCCCCAATTCACCCACGACCAGTTCAAAAGGAGCCTGACTGCCGTCGGCGGGAACGCCTTCCCTGCGCCCGTTCGCAATTGCAACCTTTTTGCCCGCTGACGAACGCGATTTTACTGCCGTAAAAAATGGTCTTTGTGGCAGGGAAAACATGCATTTAGCGAGCCGGGTGGGAGAGTTCTTGCTTCGAAGGACGAGCCGCCGCTATCGGGACGATATCAGTATTCGCCAGTAAGAATGCCGGCAGGTGCCGTTAACCTTCTGTTAACCTAAAACTTCTTGCCGGGCTTTCCGAATCGGAGCTTAATGGCGCTTGTTGAATAGTTTCATCGCAAAAAGCGCCAATTCGGGTTTCGACGAGAATGAATATCGCCATGCGGCTACCAAGCTTCGAGTTCGACGACAAGATTCTCGAGCAGGGTGCTGAGATATCGCGACGCCTCAATCAGCTTCGCATGGAGAAATTTCCACCCAATGCGACGAAGACACTGCGTCCATTTTCGATGGCAGAAGTCGCCCACTATCTTGGTGTATCGCAAAACAATCTGAAGCGGCTTCACCTCGAAGGCAAGGGACCTTTGCCTGACCAGGTCCCTTCCGGCCGACGCTCCTACACGGCCGCACAGATGCTCGAACTTCGCCATTTCCTGGATCAGCACGGCAGGACCGAGGTCAAGAAGTATGTTCCGCATCGCAAGCCTGGAGACAAGCTCCAGGTGGTTGCTGTCGTCAACTTCAAGGGCGGTAGCGGCAAGACAACGACTGCCGCCCACCTCGCCCAGCACTTGGCTCTGACCGGCCACCGTGTCCTTGCAATCGATCTCGACCCGCAAGCTTCGCTCTCCGCCCTGCATGGCTTCCAGCCCGAACTCGATCAGAACCTCTCGCTCTATGAGGCGATCCGTTACGATGACAAGCGCCTGCCGATCTCCGACGTGATCGTGCCGACGAACTTTCCGAGCCTGGATATCATTCCGGCCAATCTCGAGCTGCAAGAGTATGAGTACGACACGCCGCTCGCCATGCAGGATAAATCGTCCAGTGCTGGCCGTCAGTTCTTCACCAGGATCGCAAAGGCGCTGTCCGAGGTCGACGACCGTTACGACGTCGTTGTAGTCGATTGCCCGCCCCAGCTCGGCTATCTGACCTTGACGGCCATGTCGGCGGCGACGTCCGTTCTCATCACCGTTCATCCTCAAATGCTCGACCTGATGTCGATGAGCCAGTTCCTGTTGATGCTCGGCGGAATTTTGAAAACCATCAAAGCCGCCGGTGCGGCGATCGAGCTCGATTGGTTTCGCTACCTGATCACGCGGTACGAACCGACAGACATTCCGCAAGCGCAGATGGTCGGCTTCATGCAGTCGATGCTTGCCGGCCAGATCCTCGAGAATCCCATGCTCAAGTCGACGGCGATTTCGGATGCGGGTCTGACGAAACAGACGCTCTACGAAGTCGAGAGATCGTCTTTTACCCGCTCTACCTATGACCGGGCGCTTGAATCGCTGGACGCAGTGAACGCGGAGATCACGGCTCTTGTCCATCGCGCCTGGGGGCGGTCATGACAGCGCGGTTTACGGCAGTAAAAAGTGGAAATTTTGATCGTGAAATCAGTCGACTAACCGCGAATCGGAGCGATTGAATGGCACGCAAGGACATTTTCGGCAGTGTCATGGGTCCCGCAACGGCAATTGCCGATGGCCAGGACGTCTCCGGCTACGCCGTTCGTGGCGCATCACGGTCGATCATACAGTCCTTCGAGGAGCTCTCGAAGAGTTCAGTCGTCGATCTCGATCCGGCTCTGGTCGACACGTCATTCGTCTCGGACCGTATGGACGATGATGATGATGCGTTTCAGGAGTTGCTGACGGCAATTCGTGAACGAGGACAGGACTCTCCGATCCTGGTCCGACCTCACCCTGAGACTCCGGGACGCTTTCAAACGGTCTTTGGCCATAGGCGCGTCAGGGTTGCCCGGCAGTTGGAAAGGCCTGTACGCGCTGTCGTCAAGAAGATGGACGATAGGGACCATGTCATCGCCCAAGGCCAGGAGAACGCCGCCAGAGTCGATCTGTCCTTCATCGAGCGGACGCTTTTTGCAGACCGCGTTCTCAAGCGAGGCCATTCGCCTGACACGGTGAAATCAGCTCTTGCGCTCGACGACACGACCTTCTCGAAGATGCGTTCTGTGATCAGCAACATTCCAGAGCAGGTCATTTTTGCGGTGGGCGCGGCCAAAGGCATTGGCCGCGACCGCTGGTGGCAGCTTGCCAAGCTCATGGAGCATCCTGGTGCCGCGGCGAGGGCAGCGGAGTGCGTGGCAATCGCCGATTTCGCGCAGCCCGGTAGTGAGGCCCGTTTTGCCCGTCTGTTCGACTTTGTGAGCGCCCCGGTGAAGCCCCCGCGGGCGCCATCGAAGCCCCAGGAGCGGGCCTGGGCACCCCAGGACAAATCGGTTCGCGCCAAGATCACCGACACGGGAAAAGTGTTTACGCTTGCCTTGAAGTCCAAGGAAGCGTCGCCCTTCGGCGCATTCATTGCCGGCAAACTCGATGAGCTTTTCGAGGCTTTTCGGGAGTCGGAAATGGCGAAGAAAACAGGAGACTAAACCGCAAAAGAAAAAGGCCCCCGAACGTCACCGTCGCGGAAGCCCTTCTCAAGTCTGTAGCAAGCTGAGAATCGCACTTCCTCGAATCACTGTCAAGAGTCGTGGCGTCGTTTCGGCGAGCGGATTTCTTTTGCCTGATTGAAAGGTGAGGGAAATGGAGAGTGGGTATGGAACGACGCCCTTTGGGCGGCGGCCGATGACGCTTGCGCTGGTGCAAGCGAACGCGGCATCGCGAGAGATTCCTGATGGAGCTCTCGTCGAGAAGTGGCAGGTCTATCGTTGGTTGTGCGAGGGCAGGGCCGTCGTAGGTGTGGGAGATCGCGCTCTGGCCGTGCTGAGCGGGCTTTTGTCGTTCTATCCCGACGACCAGATCAGCGAGGAAAACGGCCTGATGGTCTTTCCCTCGAACGCGCAGTTGTCACTGCGCACACACGGTATGCCCAGTTCCACATTGCGGCGACATCTGGCTGAGCTGGTGAGTTGCGGCCTGATCATCCGTCGGGACAGTCCAAACGGCAAAAGGTTCGCCCGGAAAGGGAAGGGTGGCACCATTGAGGAGGCGTTCGGATTCTCACTGGCGCCGCTGCTGACGCGGGCCGTTGAGTTTCAGCATGCTGCCGAACAGGTGCGCGCCGACAGCCAGGCGCTCCGGTTAATGAGGGAGCGGATCACGCTTCATCGTCGCGACATCCACAAGCTTGTCGAGGCTGCGATCGCGGAGGGCGTTCCTGGCGACTGGGGAGCCATGTGGAGACGGTTCAGGGCCATTGTAGATGCAATTCCGCGGCGGGCAGGGCTATGCGAATTGGAGGCAATCGTTGCCGAGCTGACGAGACTTCATGACGAAGTGGACATGATGTTGGAAAACTTCATGAATTCCACAAAACCTAGCGCCAATGAGTCCCAAAATGAGCGGCAGCAATCTGATTCAAACACAGACTCCACTTTTGTATTTGAACCGGCTTTGGAGAAAAGCAGGGCGGCGGTCGAACCAAGGCGGGCAGACGACGCGAAACCGAAAAGCTATCCGATAGGACTTGTGCTGAAAGCCTGCCCCGAAATTTCAGACTATGCCGTGCACGGCATAGGAAACTGGCGCGATTTGATGATTACCGCCGTCCAGGTACGCGGCTTCCTTGGTATTTCGCCCTCGGCATACGAGGAGGCTTGCCATGTGATGGGCCAGGAGACCGCCGCCATCGTGATTGCCTGCATCTTGCAAAGGGCACAGCACATCAACTCGGCCGGCGGTTATCTGCGGGTTCTTACCGAAAAGGCGAGGGCAGGGGAGTTTTCGGTCGGGCCTATGCTGATGGCGGCGTTGAAGGCGAACGGTGTGACAGCAAAAATGACCGGGTAGCCCTTGGCGGATCGGTTCGCGCGATGCGGGGCTTGCATGGCGCATCATGTGAGGCTATATTTCGCCTCACATGGAATGGAGACTGAAATGCTGGCGTTTGGAAATGTCGCCGACGTGTTGGGGCTGCCCGTTAAGGAGGTCGCGGCACGGTCGCCTTTCGGGCTGATCTCCCGGATCGAGAATGGACTTCCCATCGGCGCGCTCGAGCGCGTTGCGCAGCTTCTGGCGCCTGGCGATGCTCAGTTCAAATACCGGCTGATCCCCAAGGCGACCTACGAGCGGCGCAAGGCGGTACATCGTCTCTCGTCGGACGAGGGCACACGATTGGCCCGCGTGGCGCGCGTCTGGAGTCTTGCTGTCGATGTCTGGCACAACGAAGAGGAAGCACGTGGTTTCTTGTTTCGGCCGCACCCGATGATTGAGGACAAGCGACCGATCGACGTCGTTATCCTGAGCGAGTTCGGCGCCGAAATGGTGGTCGATATCCTCGGAGGTCTGAAGTACGGCAGCGCTGCGTGACGGCGCAGACCCTCGATCGCACGCTATCGTCCTTTCGCATCGGCGATCCGGCCGGCACCTACCCGATCTTCGATGCGACCGGCTCGACAATCGCGCCAGGGCGATGGAACACGCCCGGAAGTCCTATCATCTACACCAGCGAGCACTATTCGACGGCCTTGTTGGAAAAGCTGGTGCATGGCAGCGGCCGACTGCCGCCCAACCAGCATTACATCGAAATCACAATTCCGCGCGGGCTGACCTACGAGGTCTTTTCCCAGCCGTCACTGCCCGGCTGGGACACGATGCCGGCGACGGTGAGCAAGGGATTTGGCGAAACCTGGTGTTTAGAACGGCGCAGCGTCATTCTGCTGGTGCCGAGTGCCGTGGCGCGTCTCGATTGCAATGTGCTGATCAATCCGGCGCATCCGGAGTTTTCAAGGATCCAGACAAGTCTGCACCAGCCCGTCTACTGGGACAGGCGGCTATTTGGCGCGTAACGGGGAGGGGCTTTGTGTCGCCTACAACCCCGAGGCCTTGGTGAGATTGACGCGGAACCGGTCACGTCGGCGCTGGTATTTCCGCGTCATCTCGGCCGAGGCATGGCCGAGCTGCTTTTGCACATAGCGCCATCGACCTCGAGAACATGCCTTGCGGCGTCGACGTATCGATCGGATCGCGGAGCGAGCGGAAATGCACGCCGCGCGTCTCAAGCTGCTCGATGACCTCCAACAGATGGCTGACCGACCGGGCGAGGCGGTCGAGCCGCACGAGGACGAGAACGTCGCCGGCGACGATCTCACACATCAGCTTCGCCAGCACCGGCCGGGAGCGAGAGGCGCCGGAACCATGTTCCTGGTGAACCATATGACAGCCGGTGGCGTTGAGCTCGTCGACCTGGGCGTCATTGAGTTGGTCTTCGGTGGAGACCCGTGCATAGCCGATCAAGGGGGGCGAGGAAGGGTGTGAGCCGTCTGCGTGACTTGGCCCTGCGGCGTATTTTGGGTCGATTTTTGCAAAGTTGCAATGTGTCAGAAAAGGAACGTTTGAGGCGAGTGTCGCGACACACGCCTTGACTTTTCCCTTTGCGTAAGCCATTTACTAACCCATTGGGTTATAGGAGTAGTATGCAGACTGTCGCCGAGACGCCGCTCTTCATCAAGCAGGCCACTGAACTTTTCACCGAAGAGGAGCGCTCGGAACTGATCGATTTCCTGGCGGCCAACCCCCAGGCGGGCGATGAAATTCCCGGTGCGGGTGGTGTTCGCAAGTTGCGTTTCGGCGCCAAGGGAAAGGGCAAACGCGGTGGAGCCCGCGTGATTTACTACTGGTACAGCGAGGAGGCGCCAATCTATGCGCTTCTGGCGTATGGAAAGAACGAGAAGACCGACTTGAAGCCGGAAGAGGCCAAGGCCGTAGCCGCGTTCGCGAAAGCGATCAAGGCAGCGAACAGGAGCAAGATATGAGCGAGATGACGAAGTTTGGAGCGGACCTGATCCAGGCGATGTCCGAGGCGCTGGCTCACGCTCAGGGCAAGGACGTTCCGGGAATGCAGGTCCATGCGGTTGATGTCGGCACAGTTGATGCGAAGGCGATCCGCAAGAGGCTGGACCTTACACAGGACCAGATGGCGACCGTGCTCGGAACCAGTCCGTCCGGCTACAAGAAATGGGAGCAGGGGACGAGGCAGCCCAGCGGCGCTGCGCGCACGCTGCTCCGGATCATGGAACGGGAGCCGGAAGCTGTGCTGCGAGCCCTGTCTAGGGAAGTTGCTGAGAGCGACGAAACGCGCGCTTCACCTGCGGCATCTCACTGACAGGAACATCAATCGGCTCGGTCCTATGTGATCACAGCGCGGCCCGTCCGTGGGTCCGTTCCGCGTCATTGTGATGCTGAACGGCGGTGCTGCGACTGCTGCATGCTTCGCGCAGCCTCAGCGAGATTGCCGGAGTGCAGGCTGTGGGCGGAGAAACATTTTCGGATCGAGCCCGGCCTCGGCAACGCGGCGTGAGGTGTCGCGCGACGCTTTCGGGGGCGATATCAGTCACCGACCTCGATCGAATTGTGATCGCACCACGTCCTCAACGCTCTTTCTTCCGCATTCGCTTCGAAAGCGTACCACCGATCGAGTGCACCCCTTCGCTGCAACAGATCCTTGAATCTTGCGTACGCGCCTCTTTTGCTGAAGATTTCTTGAACGTCACCGACGTTGTCAGGCAGAAATTGGCGTGCGAAGTCCAGTGCGAGCGGCTTGCCCAGGTCGAGTTCTTTCTTGTCAGGTATTTGGGCGTATTTGTCGCTGTCGTCGATATCATCCGGCAATTCGTCCAAATCACCCGTGAATTCGGAATGCCAGTAGAGCGTGCCTGACTGCTTGCACAGAAAGGCCTGATGTTCTCCCGTGCCCCCAGAACTGACGAATTCGAAAGCCAACAGTATGTCTTTAAAGCTGACGGGCATTGTCGTTCGGCGTCCTATATAGATGCCAACGCATCAGAGGTCAGTACCACGAGCTGTTCTCGATAGTGCCCCGCCGCATGGTGTACCCGGCGGTGACGAAGTCGCCCGCGAGCGCGCTCTCAACAACGCTGTAGCGAGCGGCGTAGCGGGGGCATCGATGTTCGCTGGCAAGGTCGAGTTGCTCACACCAACCTGATTCGAAGAACCCACCGATGACCGACGACATGATGAACCGCCGCACGCTCGTGGTGAAGACCCCTGACGCTGATCTTTTGCGCGAGATTATGGACTTTGCCGCCGAGCGGCGGATGGAGATGGTGGACGGCGCCGCAACCGGCGGTCCGGGTTCCTAAACGATGATTCTTGCTGCCCTTCCGAGCGTTCGTTCGGCCTCGTTGTAGTAGTTGGAAGCCTGCTGCACGGAACGATGCTGCGACTGCTGCATGGCTTCCTGCAGCGGAATGCCGCGACGGGCGGTTTCAGTGAGATATCCAGAGCGCAGGCCATGGGCGGAAAACGCCGCCGGGTCGAGTCCGGCCTCGGCGACGCGGCGCTTCAGGATCAGATTGACGGCCTGCGGCGTGAGCGCGCGTTTTTCGAGATTGCCCCAACGGTCGATGCCGCGGAAGACGGCGCCCTCGGTGACCTCGGCGCGTTCGAGCCACGATTGCAGAACCGTCACCGGCCGGCCGACGAGCAGCACGAAAGCGTCGCTGTCGGCCTGTGTCGTCTTGGTCCGACCGAGTCGGATCGACAGGCACGGCAGTTTGTCGCCGTCGGGATTCTTTGGATCGGCCGGAACGGGCTCTTCCTCGACCAGTTGTTCGACGCGGAGAGCAGAAATCTCGCTGCGGCGGCGGCCGCCGGAGGCAAAGGCGGTGATGAGAAGGGCGCGGTCGCGCAGGTCGACGAGACGGTCGCCGGCGCAGGCTTTCAGGAGGGCGGTCAAAATATCGGCGGTCACCGCCTTCTTGCTCTTGCGGCCGCGCGGACGGGCGCTGGCGCGCACCGCCAGCTTTATTGCGCTTTGCAGCCCCGGCGCGTTGAAGTTTCCGACAAGTCCGCGCCATTTGGTCAAGGTGGACCAGCTCGACAGGCGTCGGCGCACTGTGGCGGGCGCGTGTGGTCCGTCGCTGCGCAAAAGCCGCTGGGATTTCAGCGTCGCCGCAACGTCTTCGGGCATGCCGTGCGCTGGATCGGTCTCGTGTTTCGCGAAATCCCACAAATGGTGGGCGACGAATTTTATCAAAAACGCCTCCGGCGCTGGCCAGGGCAGCGGCTGTTTAGTCGCGGCGAGCGCCCAGGCCTCGAGATAGCCGAGGTCGGAGGCCAGCGCCCGCAGAGAATTTGCGCCGATGCCTTCTTTCGCCAGGTGGCGCAGGGTGGCGACGTCGTCATCGGTCAAAAGCCCGGCCAGAAAATCGCGACGGTCGAAGGGCAGCACGGAATCGAGCGCGTCGAGGGCTTCGGCCCGTCTCGCGACGATTTCAGCAGTCTTGGCGTTGGCAAGCTGCCCTGTCACTGGCTCGTTTCCCTCTGGTTAGCCGCCGATACTTGCGGAAAGCCCGTAAAGCCCGTATATTCCGGAACAAAGGAGTCTCGCCGATGACCACCACCGTCACCGCCGCCGCTGTCTCGAAAAACTTCGGCGCCTATCAGGATGCCGCCGTCCGTGATCCGGTCATTATCACCAAGAACGGCCGCCCGCGCACCGTGCTGCTGGCCTACGAGGATTTTGTCCGCCTGTCGAAGCGCGACCGGCGGGTCGAACTGACAGCGGAACTCGGCGCGGACGAGATCGCCGCGGTCGAAGCCTCCGAAATGGAGCCGGGTCTTGACCATCTCAACGACGAACTCTCTGGGTCAAAACCCGCCGGCGCAAAAAGCCTGACGGCAAAAAATGCTGCCGGCTGAAATCAAGGTCGGCCACGTCTTCCGTTATTCCTATCTCTGGCATTGGCAGCACCGCGAGGGCCGCGAGGAAGGCGACAAGGACCGGCCCTGCCTGGTGCTGGCGCTGGTCGCGATGCAGGAGGACGGCTCGCCGGTCGTCCGGGTCCTGCCTATCACCCATGCGCCGCCGTCCGATCCCGATGATGCCATCGAGATCCCGGCTGCGGTCAAGCTGCGCTTGCGGCTTGACGGCGAGCGGTCGTGGATCGTTTTGACGGAAAGCAACCGGTTCGCCTGGCCGGGGCCCGACGTCCGGCCGCTGGAGACGGAGAGCGGCTATTACGGGCCGCTGCCGCCGGCGTTGTTTGCCGCGGTCAAGCGCCGGTTTGTCACCATCGCGACAGGCCAGGCGCACACGAGCACGCCGCGCACGGCGTAACAAGGCAGTCTCCATCAAGACGTCTTCCAGGCGGGTTTCTGCGGCCTTCGCGGCGAGCTTTGCGCCGAATCTAGCGCCTTTTGGCGGTCAAATCCATCACTATCGATAAGAGGTCATTATCAATAGTGATTTTTGTCCCTGAACAAACACGATGTAAGTCCAGTGATACCCTCGCTAGCTTGACCAACGCGAATCAGCCATCATGAAAACAATGGCTTACACGCTCGACAAACTGCCCCTGGAAACCCTGATCGGGCCGGTTGCCCGCGCGACCGAGGTTTTGGTCCGCCTCGACGAGCGGGTCGCCCGTTCGCCGGTCCGCGACGGCTTTGTCGAGCGCCAGCATTTTGCCGACGCGGCTTCCGCGCTCTGGCTCGAGGGCGAACTCGTCCACCTCGAGGACCTCGTGCTGCACGACGCCCACATGGACATCCGCACCCCGACCCACGAACTCACCCGGGCGCACGCGGTGCTGCGAACCCGCCGGCGGATTTTTGCGCAAAAGCCGGACTGGGCGCTCAGCCGCGACGGTTTTTTGGCGCTGACCGGTCGCGGCGGCGCCATGCCGGCGGCGGGCCAAAAAAGCCGGGACGGGGAGGGGGCTGGAGCCAGCTCCTTTGAAGCCGACGATCGCGATGACGCTGAGGCCGACCGGCTGGCCGAAGAATTTGCCGAGATCGATGCCGTCCTGGCGCGCTCATCCAGGATTCTGAATGGCGCCGACGTGCCGGCTCGAAAGGAGGGCCGGCCGGAGCCGCAAAACGGCCTAATCTACGATCTCGACTGGAATGAAGAAGAACGGCTGGCCGAATGGCAGGCCGTTGTCGCCGGGGCACGCGATCTGCCGGTCGTCCTGCGCGCTGCAGTCCTGCTCGAAGCCTGGTCGGACATCGAGGTGCTGCAGCATGCCACGTGGCTCGGGCCGCTGCTGATTGCCGCACTGCTGCGACAGGAAGGACTCGCCGCCAACCATCTCGCTTGCATTCATCTCGGCGCGAAAAACATTCCGCGCGAGCGGAGGCGGGCGCGCAATCGCGGCGATCGGCTGCTCGCCTGGCTCGATGCCATTCACGACGCAGCGCTGGCTGGCCAGAAGGAACACGATCGGCTGGTGCTGGCCAAAAGCCAGATGGAGCGGCGACTCAAACAACGGCGCGCCAGCTCGAAACTCCCCGGCCTGGTCGAGCTCGTCATGTCGCGGCCGCTCGTTTCGGCGGGCATGATCCAGGACAGGCTAAAGGTGACAAAACAGGGAGCGCTCAACATGGTCGGTGAGCTTGGTCTGCGCGAGATGACGGGCAGGGGGAGGTTTCGGGCATGGGGAATTGTTTAGTCCGCAGCCATTCGCTACCAACTTTACGAAATTATCGAACTTGACGAACTTGCGATCTGCAACCATATTGGGTGACAGCAGGAGGTTCTCATCATGGCCGCTCCAAAACGCAGCAATCATAGCGGGACCGCATCGCATGCGGGATTCGCCGCCCTGAGTTTCACCACAAAGCTGCCGGCACAGGCAGTCTTCAAGAAGGTAGTGCTCGAACGCTATCAGGAAGCGATCGCACGCAGCCGCAAGATCGGCCATCGCGTATCGTTTCGGGTAGAGGTCGATGCGGCGGCTGATGCGCAGACGATCACGCCGGTCGAAGAGCAACCGATCGCCTCAGACGACATCTTTCCCGTCGAGGACACGGGCATGGATGCCGATCTCGAGGCGGCTCTTGCCGGAGCGCGCGCGCGTGGCCGCAAGCGTGTCGCCGAAATTGTCGCCGGCGAGGACATGCTGAGCGCGGATGCCTTTGCCAAGCTGCTCGGCACGTCGCGGGTGACGGTCAACGCCAGGCGGCAAAGCGGACAGGTGCTCGGGATCGATGGCGCCAAACGCGGTTTCCGCTTTCCTGTCTGGCAACTCGACAAGGACGGTCGTCCCCTCGGCGCATTGCCAGCGCTGCATGCCATGTTGGGCAATAGTGCCTGGGCCGTCTATCGGTTTCTGGTGTCGCGCCATGGCGCCCTCGATGGCCGGACCGGCCTTCGAGCCCTTCAACAAGGCGATGACGCCTCGGTTTTGGCCGCGGCGGAAGGCATGGCCAGGGGCGATTTCGACTGAATGCCGGGCGTTCCACCTCCAACCGATTTCGGGCGTGCAAACCTCGAAATCGAGACCATACCGCGGGGTCGGACATTCGGTCGGATCTACTGGAGCACCTACCCCGATCCGTTGGGATACGGGAAGTCGCCGAGCCGGTTCAGCGATCCTCGACGCCGCGGTGAAGCCAACCGGTTTGGCGTTCTTTACCTCGGCGACTCCCTGAAGGTTTGCTTCCTCGAGACGGTGCTCCGCGACCGGCGCGAAGCAATCCTTGACGATCTTCCAATAGAGGAAGTGGAGCTGACCCGACGGCGCTATGCGGAGATCGCGACTACGACAGACCTACGGCTGGTCGACCTCAGAGATGACAACGCCGTCAGAATGGGGGTGCCGACCGATGTCGTTCGGGCACAGCGCCAGAACCTGGCACGCCGGTGGTCGCTGGCGTTTCACGAGCATCCGTCCAAGCCCGATGGAATCATTTACCCCTCTCGCCTCAATGGCGCGACCAATCTTGCGATCTACGATCGGGCAACATCGAAGCTTCAGGCGAAGCGTGTTATGACCCTTCTCGGCGCGCGAGGGCTGGCTCAGGTTCTGGAGGATTTCAGGGTGGGGTTGGTGTGAAGATGCAGCTCGTATCCGTATCGCTTGGCGAAGATGCGCAAGGCCGATGGAAAGGGATCTTTAGCTGCGGTGACTCTCGATGAGACTAGCGTTGGGTAATGGTCTTTATATGCGCGACGATCCCTGCTTTCGCAGCAAGCGATTGCGCGACCTATGCCACCAAGGCCGTCACGTCCAACAATGCGAACCTGTCCAGACAATGCGGGTTCACAGGCTCGTCCTGGAACTCGCGCTACAACGCCGGCATTCAGAAGCATTGTGCAAGACTGGGCGCGGCCCTAGCGCCTCTTCGTCTTCGGTGTGATCTCTTCGATTCGCACCTTGTCGCCGATCTCTTTGGCCGCAGCCACACAGCTTTGGCCTTGTCTTTGGTGGTCAGCACGGTCCGCCAGTGCGGTTTCTCGAAAACACTGACCACGTAGGTTGTGGCCGACTTGTCGGCCATCTCCTCCCCCTGGTCTATTCGCGAACACCTAGAGCGGGATGATTTTAGGTTCGGTCATAGCCGGCCTCGAGGAAGTAATTTCGGCATTCGTTTGAAGTGACAATTTCGAGGG
>NZ_JAMYKW010000057.1:0-30396 GCF_040317555.1 Mesorhizobium sp. M1406
CGATTCAACCGCATCAAGCCATTTTCCGGCCTCGCTTCTTCACGCTTGACCACAGCACGAAGCAAATGTGTGCGCACGCTAGCCCCCTGTGGGAGAAGGTGGCCGAGCGGAGCCCGGTCGGATGAGGGGTGTTCCAGAAGACACCAACGCCTCACTCCGCTGGAACACCCCTCAACCGTCTCGGCGCTACGCGCCGATCCACCTTCCCACAGGGGGAGAAGGGAAGGGCGCTCACTCCGTCTTCACCAGCACCGCGCTCTCGAACTCAAGCACCTTGTCGCCGGTCGACTCAAACGCCTCGCATCGCAGCGCCAGCAGCCGCCAGCCGGGGCGTGAGGCGATCGGGCGGTGCGACAGCGCGGTGCGCGTGAAGGTGATGGTTTGCCCGGCATGGACCGGCTTCAGCCATTTCAGGTTCTTGAAACCGGGCGAGGGGCCGAATTCCGGCATCGGACCGGGACCGCTCCACGCGGCAATCTCGGCATCCATGCGGTTTTCGAGATTGAGCTTCATCCAGATCGCCGCCGTGTGCCAACCGGACGCGCAGAGCCCGCCGAGCACGCTCTTCTTCGCTGCGTCCTCGTCGATATGGAAGATTTGCGGGTCGTATTTGCGGGCGAAAGCCTTGATCGCCTGGGGCTCGAATGTGTGCGAGCCGAGCGTCACGGTGGTGCCGATGCGGAAGAATTCGTCCAGTGTCATGCTTGGCCCCCCGCGGCATCGCGCGTGAGGAACATGACGGAATTCTCAAGCTCGAAGACGCTTTCGCCGCGCTGGTTGAACATCTCGCCGCGCATTGTCACGAAGCCGAGTTGCGGCTTCGATTTCGACAGGCGCTTGGCAACAACCACCAGGGTGCCGGTGAACTGGTCGCCGGCCAGGACTGGCTTCTTCCATTTGACGTGGTCGACACCGGGTGCGCCCTGGCAGGTGGAGTCCAGCAGGAACGCATCGCACAGCATTCGCATGAACATGGCGCAGGTGTGCCAGCCCGAGGCGGCCAGCCCGCGCAGAATGCTGGCCTTGCCGGCTTCCTCGTCGAGGTGCATCGGCTGCGGGTCGAATTCTGTGGCGAATTCGACAATCTCGGCGGCGCTCACCAGCTTCGAGCCAAGATCGAGCGACGCGCCCTCGACGAAATCCTCATAGGCCCAGGTTTTTGGTTTTGCAGTCATGGTCTGAAATCCGGCTCACGAACCCGCGATCCCTATGGATCCAGGTTTCCGGATGCAGGCCGCGGTCCATTTGGTCAAGAGATTTCTATAACGCCAGACCCTGGCTGCACGGCCTTTGACAAGCGGGTCAGAGCCAGCCGCGGCGGCGGAAATACCAGAACGGCAGGATCGCCGACAGCACCATCATGGCAATGGCGAAGGGGTAGCCCAGTTCCCATTTCAGCTCGGGGATGACGTCGAAGTTCATGCCGTAGATCGAGGCGACCAGCGTGGGCGGCAGGAAGATGACGGCGGCGACCGAGAAGATCTTGATGATGGCGTTCTGCTCGATCGAGATCATGCCAAGCGTGGCGTCGAGCAGGAAGGAAATCTTCTGCGACAGGAAGGTGGCATGATCGGCGAGCGACAGCACGTCGCGCGACAGCGTCTTGATACGCGCCTTGGTGTCCTTGCTCATCTTGGTGCGGGTGGAGGCATGGGCGAAAAAGCCGGCCAGGCGCTGCAGCGAGATCAGGCTGTCGCGGATCGAGGAGGCGATGTCCTCCTTGCGGCCGATGGCTTTCAGGAGTTCCTGGAAGTCACGATTGCGCTTGGAAACCTTGGTCGACCGCGCCTCGAAGATGTCGCGCGAGATCGCCTCGATGCCGCGGCCGGCGCGTTCCAGAATATCGGCGAGGCGGTCGACGATCGCCTCCAGCAAGCCGATGAGGATGGTGTCGCCGCTGGTGCAGCCGGTCGCCACCTTCTCGGCACGCTGCGGAAAGGTCTTGAAGGCCTTCGGTTCGTGATAGCGCACGGTGATCAGCCTGGTGCCGGCGAGCACGAAGGTGACAGGCGACATCAGCGGATCGTCGATTTCCGTCTGGGCGGGCAGCGTGGCGGTCATGAAATAGGCGCCGTCCTCGACATAGAGGCGGCTCGAAATCTCGATCTCCTCCATCTCCTCGCGCGTCGGAATGGCAACGCCGAGCCAGGTCTCGATCGCCGCTTCCTCTTCCTTGGTCGGGTTGAGCAGGTCGGCCCAGACGACATTGTCTTGCAAGAGATCGTCGACGGCGCGCAGGCGATCATTGTCCACGACGAAGGCCTTGATCATCGCCGGTCTCCCTTGCTGGGGCCAAAGGGTGCGTTCGGATTGACGCGCTGTTTCGGATTGCACGGTTCTCGGCGCCAGCGCCGACCGTGTGCCTGCCGCTTAAACCTGTGACGTGACAAAATCAAGACAAGCGGCTGCCCGGCGTATGAGCACCGGGAGCTCGGAAAACCTCGTCGATAAAACCTTCGTGGACAGCCCGCCGGGATGTTTTGGACACCCGGCCGATCGAGGCGTCAGGTGTTGAACTTGAACAGCAGGATGTCGCCGTCCTGGACGACATATTCCTTGCCTTCGTCGCGCGCCTTACCGGCTTCCTTGGCCGCCACTTCGCCGCCAAGCGTGATGAAATCATTGTAGGCGATGGTCTGGGCGCGGATGAAGCCGCGCTCGAAATCGGTGTGGATGACACCCGCCGCCTGCGGTGCCTTGTCGCCCTTGTGGATGGTCCAGGCCCGCGTCTCCTTCGGCCCGACGGTAAAATAGGTGATAAGCTGCAACAGCTCGTAACCGGCGCGGATGACCTTGTTCAGGCCGGGCTCGTCGAGGCCGAGCGAAGACAGGAACTCCATCTCCTCCTCGTCCGAGAGTTGGGCGACTTCGGCCTCGATCGCGGCCGAGATGACGACGGTGCCGGCGCCTTGCGCGGCGGCCATCTTCTCGACGGCCCTGGTGTGTTCGTTGCCGGTGGCGGCGTCGGCCTCCGCGACGTTGCAGACATAGAGCACGGGGTGCGAGGTCAGAAGGTTCAGGCCCTGCAGAATGCGCAGGTCTTCCGCCGAAATGCCTTTGAGCAGGATGCGGGTCGGCTTGCCTGCCTGCAGAAGCTCGAGCGCTGCCTCCATCATCGGCAGCACGGTTGTCGCTTCCTTGTCCTTGCTGCCGGCGCGCTTGCGGAATTGCACGATGCGGCGCTCGAGGCTGTCGAGGTCGGCGAGCATCAGCTCGGTCTCGACCGTCTCGGCGTCGGCGACGGGGTCGATGCGGCCCTCGACATGGGTTATGTCGTCATCCTCGAAGCAGCGCAGCACATGCACGATGGCGTCGACCTCGCGGATGTTGGCGAGGAACTGGTTGCCCAGCCCTTCGCCCTTCGAGGCGCCGCGCACCAGGCCGGCAATGTCGACGAAGGAGATGCGGGTCGGGATGATCTCCTTCGACTTGCCGATGGCGGCGATCTTCTGCAGGCGCGGATCGGGCACCGCGACCTCGCCGGTGTTCGGTTCGATGGTGCAGAACGGATAGTTGGCGGCCTGCGCCGCCGCCGTCCTGGTCAACGCGTTGAAAAGCGTCGATTTGCCGACGTTGGGCAAGCCAACGATGCCGCATTTGAAACCCATTTTTGTCCGGTCCTATCGGGAAAATAGAAATTTGATCAGGGCTATGGGCGATCGGGGTGATCAACGTCAAGCCCCCGTGGCGCCGATCCCGCTCAGTCCTTGCCGCCGAACAGCTTCTTCAGCATGGCGGCCATTGGGCCGGTCTCAGGCAGTTTGGCGGGGGCCTGTTGCGGGCGTGCCTGTCGGATGTGGCTCTGCTGTTTGGGGGCCTGCTGCTTGGGCGCCGGCTTTTCCGGTTCCGCGCCGCCCTTGCCCTGGACGGCGAGGCTGGCCTTGTTCATGAAGCCGGTTTCGTCGCCCTTGGCGATCATCGCGGCATTGTCGGCGATTGCCGCGAGCAGCGGTTCGAGCCATTCGCGGTCGGCCTTGTCGAAATCGCCGAGCACATGGTGCTGGACCATTTCCTTGACGCCGGGATGGCCGACGCCGATGCGCACGCGGCGATAGGCGTTGCCGACATGGCCGTCGATCGAGCGGATGCCGTTATGGCCGCCGGCGCCGCCGCCGGTCTTGATGCGCAGCTTGCCTTCGGCAAGGTCGATCTCGTCATAGAAGACAGTGAGTGCGGAAAGCTCGAGCTTGTAGAAGCGCAGCGCTTCGCCGACCGACTGGCCGGACAGGTTCATGAAGGTCTGCGGCTTGATCAGGACGATCTTTTCGCCGCCGAGCGTGCCTTCAGAAATCAGGCCCTGGAACTTCTTCGACCAGGGCGAAAAGGAATGGCGGCGGGCGATTGCGTCCGCCGCCATGAAACCGACATTGTGGCGGTTGTTGGCATATTTCGCGCCCGGATTGCCGAGACCTGCAAACAGCAGCATCGCCTGCTCCGGGCGTGAAAGAGTTACTTCTCTTCGGCGGCGGGAGCCGCTTCAGGTGCAGCCACTTCAGTCGTCTCTTCCGCCTCCGGCTTCATCGCCGACGAACCGGCAATGGTCGCGACGGTGAAGTCGCGGTCGGAGATCACAGGCTTCACACCAGCTGGCAGCTTGACCGCCGAGATGTGGATCGAGTCGCCAATGTTGGCGCCGGTGAGATCGACGGTGATGAATTCCGGGATCGCATTGGCCGGGCAGTGGAACTCGACTTCGTGACGCACGATGTTGAGCACGCCGCCGCGCTTGATGCCGGGCGACTTGTCCTCGTTGATGAAGTGGACAGGCACGTCGACATTGACCTGGGTATCCTTGCCGATGCGCAGGAAGTCGACATGGACAGGGAAATCCTTGACCGGGTCGAGCTGAAAGTCCTTCGGCAGGACCTGGATCTTCTTGCCGTCGACATCGATCGTGGCGATCGTGGTCAGGAACCCGCCGCCATGGATCTTGTAGTAGATGTCCTTGTAGGTGAGCGCGATAGCCAGGGGAGGCTGCTTGTCACCATAGATTACTGCAGGCACTTTACCGTTGCGGCGAACTGCACGGGCGGACCCCTTACCGACCTGTTCGCGTGCTTCGGCCTTGAGCTCGTAAGTGTCGTGGCTCATGGCATTTCCTTTCGGTTTGTTCTGGAGCGCTCACGGTTGGCAGAGTGCCTGGACCGTAAACGTCGAAAGCCGCCGGGTGAGGCGGCCTTCCGCCGCGTTGCCTCCAAGGGTGTCTACGCGGGTGGCGGCTCTATAGCGGAAGGCGGCCGGAGGCGCAAGCCAAAGGCAATCGGCAGAAGTGCGCCTGAAATTCCGGCCTCATGTCATTTCCGGGCGAATGCCGAATCTAGCCCATTGGTTAAACCTTAATTAAAATATTTAGTATCATTTAAGTGTCTATTAGTCGGTGCCGGTGACCAAGGGGATGCTGTATGGCGCGAAACATGGACGCGAAGCTCGACGAGCATAGCCTGATAACGTCGAAACTGGTCAAGAGGCATCGCGGGACGTCGCCCGATATTGTCGATGCGGGCGAACTGAAAGAGCGATCCGCGGAACTCGCACTTGTGCTTGATCTTGCTTACCAGGCGTTCAGTAGGGAGGGGCCGGCTGGATTGGTAGTCGACCGTTTAGCGGGCCGGCTCCACGAGCTTCGCAGGCATTCCGCTCCCGCTATCTGGCAGCAACTCATTCCGTTGGCCCAGCAGCATCGCGTTGCAGAGTATCTGATGCAGGATCCGTTCACGCGCTGGTCGTTCGAAAAGCCGCGAGGGTATTCGGGCGACGCGAGCCTGCTGGACATTTACTACAAGCACCCCAGCGCAGACCAGGAGGTGGCTTCTTCGACCCCGCTTGGCCGTGAGATTTACGCCTACACCAGCGAGGCAGCGAGTTCCGCGGCTGGACGCGAGCGTCGCGACATTCTCGCCAGAACGGTGGACGAAACGGCCCTTCGGGTCGAGAATGCCGAAGTGCTTGCGATTGCCTGCGGCCATCTTCGCGAAGCGGAACTCTCCGAGGCGCTCGCCGGGGGAAAATTAAAGCGCTGGATTGGATTGGACCAGGACCCGATCAGCGTAGCCATCGTCAACCGCGATCTGGCCGGTACCGCAGTCGAGGCGGTGGATGGCTCCGTGCGTGGCATTCTTCGCCGCGCCTACAAACTTGGCACGTTTGATCTCGTCTATGCGTCGGGTCTCTATGATTACCTGCCGGCGGCCATTGGCATCCGCCTGTTTCAACGCGCCATGGAAATGGTCAAGCCCGGTGGCGAATTCCTTTTTGCCAATTTCAGCGACGAGATCACGACGGACGGTTACATGGAAACCTTCATGGATTGGCCGCTGATCCTGCGTTCGGCTGACGATATGTGGGACATCATCAAAGGCGCGGTCGACATGAATCATGTCGAAGCTGAAGTCTTCCATGGATCAAACCGAAACATCGTTTACGGCAAAGTCCGGAAAGTGTGATCCCCTTGGGATTCAGGCTTCGGTGCTTGTTTAGCGGTGGGTCGACGAAGATGTTGCTTGTCGAAGCTCACAGTCCGTCATTAGACCGTGACTTCAGGAGGACAATCGGGCAGCGGTCATCAATCTTAATTTAGGAAAGTTGTATGTATCGTGCGAAACATTCCGTAAGCGCGATGCATTATGGTGCTGATCTTGGGAGCCTTGGCGCGGCTGCGATGCGGAAATCGGGCCATCGATTGAAGGCAGGGCGGTGAATTCCTGTTTGGCCGGGCGAAACTAGGATCGGTACATGACCCACACGTTGGCCGATGTGGTTGAGGACGATGTCCCTCAGCAAAGGGAAGAGACCTGGTCGGAAGTGCGCCAGCTCTACCGACAGGAAGGTGAGCATGCCCGCAGAAAGGCTGCCCGGCAGGGGCTTTGGCTCGCGGTCGCGGTCTATCTGCAGTTCTCCATCATCGACATACTGCTGATTCCGGACGTTGCCGCTTACACGATCGCCGCCCGCTTCGCGGTCAGCGTGACGGCGCTTGCCGTCGTCGAAATACAGTCTCGCATGAATTTCAGGACGGAGTCAGTTGAGTTTGCCTGCGCGGGGGCCCTGGTCTCGGGCTATGTAGGTTGGCTGGTTCCGGCAATCATGACCGGATATGCCCAGAATTTCTCCTATTTCATGATTTTTGGCGCGATCTTCATGATGGGTGCCAACCTATTCTTCCGGTTCCAGTTTCTTCTTTCGATTGTGTCGTCGGGCATAGTCCTGATGGCCTTCTTCGTCGCTCTGTATTTGTTTCCAGCGACCGGTTCCTATCAGATTGCAATGGGCACGTTTTACATTTCTTGTTTCACATTCACCTCGTATGTGAACTGGAAACTGAATGAGGAGCGCTACAACGTCTTCCTGAACGCCCTGGAAGCCAAAATCCAACACAATGAGGCGACCGAACGCGGTAAGGCCCTGCTGAGATTGTCGCGGACCGATCCGCTTACGGGTCTGGAGAACCGGCGGGCGATCGACGAGAAGCTGCGGGACTACTGGAATGACTGGCAAAAGGTTGGCACCAGTTTTGGGGCGATCCTCATCGACGTGGACTTCTTCAAGAAGTTCAATGACTGCTACGGCCATCAGGAAGGCGACCGCTGCCTTATCCATGTCGCCAATGCCCTTAGCGAAATGATCAGGCGGTACAATGGCTCCATCGGCCGCTACGGCGGTGAAGAGTTCATTATCCTGGCTCGCGTGGAGAACAAAGAGCAGATCCTGGAGATCGCGGAAGCCATTTGCAGCACGGTGGAGAACCTGGCGCTCACCCACGAGCTGCGGCGCGACGGCGTCTCGATCGTGACGGTGAGCGTTGGCGCTGCATTCACCAGGACGCAGACCGGGGCCAAGCTGGAGAAGATCATCCACGAGGCTGATCGCGCACTCTATCTCGCAAAAGCCGGCGGCCGAAACTGTGCCCGGCTGTTCGACCCAACCGATCCCCAGAGCAGCGACGAGAGCGAGAACATTGCGGCTTTGCTGAAGATCGCAATCGGCCAGAACCTCGTTTCACTCGTTTATCAACCTATCCAGGATGTCAAAACGGACCGGGTCGAAGCCGTAGAGGCTCTGATGCGCCTCAAAATGCTGGACGGCACATCGGTTCCGCCGAGCCTGTTCATTCCCGTCGCCGAACGAACGGGCGCTATCCTGGAACTCGGGCGCTGGGCAATAAGGACGGTGTGCGCCGAGCTCCTCGCGGACGACCACGTCCGTGTCGTCAGTGTCAACGTCTCTCCGATCCAGCTCAAGACACCCGGTTTCGCAACGTCTGTCGCGACCATTCTGGGCGAGACCGGCGTCGCCGGCAGCCGGCTGGCCTTCGAAATCACCGAAGGGCTGGAGATGGAGATGCATTCGGACATTCTTCGCTGCATCAGCGACCTGAAGCTGCTCGGGATCAAGATATGGCTTGATGACTTCGGGACGGGCTTCGCGGGCCTTTCGTGGCTTCGTCTGATCGATTTCGATACGGTGAAGATCGACCGCTCGTTTCTGCATGACTGCAGCGCCCAGAACGGCAAGGCAATGCTCCAGGACATTATTACGCTGGTTCGAAATCGCGGCCACAAAATCCTGGTCGAAGGGGTGGAAACCGACGAACAGATGGCCCTCATGCGCGAGTTCGACATAGACAAGGTCCAGGGCTTTCATGTCGGCCGTCCCGCCCCCGCCGTCAGTTTCCAGGCAAAGCGGGCCATGCGCAAACGCCCATTTGCCGTGCTTAAGTCCGCATGATGACGGTGCGGGCGTCAAAAGCTGAAGTTTGAACTGTCTTTCACCGGATCGCCGCGCTCGTTTCCAGCACCTGTTGATCGCCGCCGGCCGTTAACGAGGCGGGCTGGCTACCGGCCACCGCTCAACGCGTTGCGCAGTGCCTGGATCTGCCGGTTCAGCGCGTCGAGCTCGCCCATCGTCATCCCTGAGCGCTCGATCAAGGTTTCGTTGAGGCAGTTGCACTGGACCAGCAGCGCGCGCCCGGCCGCGGTCAGATCGACCTGCACCTGGCGCTCGTCGACCTGGCTGCGCTGGCGGGTCACGAGTCCGGCCTGCTCCATTCGCTTTACCAGCGGCGTGACGGTGCTCGATTCCAGGGCGAGCCGGTGGGCGACCGTGCCGACCGACATGCCGTCCGCCTCTGCCAGCGCGTTGAGCACGAGGTACTGCGGGTATGTGATCCCCATCTCATCCAGCATCGGCTTGTAGGTGCGGTTGATCGCCATGCTGGTGGCGTAGAGCGTGAAACAGAGCTGATTGTCCAACGGGAGAGGCACGGCGAATTCCTTCTTGCCGACACGACCATTAATTCGATACCACGAAAAATGATATCGCGATACACATCTCTATAGACAGGAGTTCTGGGCTGCGCTATCTGTTTTGTTGTCGCGATATTGTTTATCGCGAGAACAACAGAACGGAGATTGAGATGACCTCGCACACCAAGCCCAGCTCCGGCAGCGGCACGATCACCACCAAGGACGGGACGCAAATCTACTACAAGGACTGGGGGACCGGCCAGCCGATCGTCTTCCATCATGGCTGGCCATTGAGCAGCGACGACTGGGACGCCCAGATGCTGTTCTTCCTGTCACAAGGCTACCGTGTCATTGCCCATGATCGCCGCGGTCACGGCCGCTCGACCCAGACGGATGTCGGCAACGAGATGAACACCTACGCCGCCGATGTCACGGAACTGGTCACTTATCTGGATCTCAAGGACGCCATCCATGTCGGTCATTCGACCGGTGGCGGTGAGGTGGCGCGCTATGTCGCTCAATATGGCTCGGGTGGCCGTGTCGCCAAGGCGGTGCTGATCGGCGCGGTGCCGCCAATCATGCTCAAGACCGCGGCCAATCCCGGCGGTCTGCCGATCGAGGTTTTCGACGGCTTCCGCTCCGCCCAGGCAGCCAGCCGCCCCCAGTTCTTTCGCGACATTCCGGCCGGTCCGTTCTACGGTTTCAACCGACCCGGTGCGCAGGTCTCTCAAGGGGTCATCGACAATTGGTGGCGCCAGGGCATGATGGGCGGCACCAAGGCGCACTACGACTGCATCAAGGCCTTCTCGGAAACCGACTTCACCGAGGATTTGAAGGCGATCGACGTGCCTGTGCTGGTGATGCATGGTGACGACGACCAGATCGTCCCAATAGCCGACTCGGCGCTGTTGACGATCAAGCTGCTCAAGAAGGGCGAGCTCAAGGTCTACAAGGGCTTCCCGCACGGCATGGCCACGACCCATGCCGATGTCATCAATGCCGACCTGCTGGCGTTCTTCAAGGCCTAGAATCGTCCAGTTAGATAGACAAAGGCACCCGCCGTCAGGCGGGTGCCTTTGTGCTTTCATCGAAATGTCCGCGGGACAGTGCCTATTTGGCGAGAAAACCAGTGATCAGCTTGACGGTGGCGTCGGGGTTTTCCTCCATGATCCAGTGACCGGAGTCGGGCACGATGCCGCCCGTGACGTCGGTGGCAACAAGCCGCAGGATATCGGCCTGCGTGGTGCCGGCGGATTTTTCCCCGCCAACTGCCAGCACCGGCATGGTCAGTTTACCGCCGGCGGCGAGCATCGCTTGGTTGTCGATCGCGTCCTGGTCAAAGGCCTTGAACTGCTCGAAAGCGTCATGCATCGCATGCGGGCGGGCATAAAGTTTGGCGTAGTGACCGCGCGTTGCCTCGTCGATCTTCTTGGGGTTGGCCGACAGCTCGTTGTAGAAGCGGTCGAGATAGATGCGCTCGCGACCCGCGACCAGCCGCTCCATGTCCGGGCCGCGGAAGTTGAAGTGCCAAAGCAGCGGGCTTTGCTTGATCTTTTCCCAGTCGCCGATTCCGGGCAGCGGCGCATCGATGATGACCCAGTTGGTGATGCGCTTGGGATATTGCGCGGCAAGCGCATAGCCGACCATGTTGCCAATGTCGTGCGTGACCAGGTCAGCCTTGTCGATCTTAAGCGCGTCCATCACCCCGGCGATGTCGACGGCCTGGTTCTTCTTGGTGTAGCCCGCTTCCGGGTGAGCGGACAGACCCATGCCGCGCAGATCCGGCACGACGACGGTATGATCCTTCGCAAGTGCGGCCGCTGCCGCGCCCCACATGTCTCCGGTATCGGCAAAGCCGTGCAGCAGCACGACGGCGGGACCCTTTCCGCCTACGCGCACATAGAGTTTGGTGCCATTGGTTTCGACGGACCGCGTCTTGAAACCCGGTGGAAAAGCAACGATGCGTGCCGTAGCCGGCAAGGTAACAAGAAGCACACCCAACACGGCCAACACGATCTTGCGCATATCATTCTCCAGAGACATTGAGTAACCAAACCTACAGTCTACAGCGCGCGGCTGACAAGCCGCCGTCAGGCGGTGCCTTTCTGCTGTCAGGCGATGCTTAAGCCGCCGTCGATCAGCATTTCCGCACCGACCATGAACGGGATTCGTCGGAGGCAAGAAACACCACCGCATTGGCAATTTCCTCGGCGGTTCCGAAACGGCCGGCAGGTACCAGGCCGACGACGGCTTTCGCGCGCGCCTTCGCCGCTTCGGGGTCCAGCCCTAGCTTGTCGTTGAGTGGCGTGTCGATCGGGCCGGGGCTGATCACATTGGCGCGGATGCCGCGCCCGTGCCGATGCCGCCGGTAATCAATGCGGCCTTGCCTTTCAGTCTGGACATGGCGATTGCCTTCCTGGCGCGGAGCCTTCATTGATCTCCTAACGGCTTTTCACCCGGCGTATGGTGAAAGAATCAAAGAGGGCGCAGCAAATGCCGCGACCTCGGTCAATTCCAGAAGATAAGCTGATTTTTAGCTGGTCGCCGCCTGTGCCTTCCTGGCTTCTTTCATGTTCGGCAGGAACACGGTCAGCAGCCCAAGCAGCGGCAGATACGAGCAGATCTGGAAGACATAATCGATGCCCTTCATATCGGCGACCACGCCGAGCACGGCAGCCGCGATGCCGCCCACGCCGAAGGCGAAGCCGAAGAAGATCCCGGCGATCATGCCGACACGTCCCGGCACCAGTTCCTGGGCGAAAACGACGATGTTGGAGAAGGCCGATGACAGGATCAGCCCGATCAGCACCGTCAGCACCATCGTCCATTCCAAGTTGGCGTAGGGCAGGGCCAGCGTGAAGGGCAGCACGCCGACGATGGAGAACCAGATCATGGCCTTCTGTCCATAGCGGTCGCCGAACGGGCCGCCGAGCAGGATGCCCAGCGCCGAGGCGCCGAGGAACAGGAACAGCATGACCTGCGACATCTGCACCGAAACCCCGAACTTATGCATGGAATAGAACGTGTAGTAGCTGGCGAGGCTGGCGATGTAGGCGTTCTTGGTCAGCACCAGCAAGGTCAGCACCGCCAATGCCCACATGACCTTGCGGCGCGGGAAGGGCGAGACGAAGCTTGCCGTCTTGCGGTTGCCCTGTGCGGCGCGCAGTCGGCTGTACCAGCCGCCGACCTGCCACAAAACGATGATGCCGATCAGCGAGCCGACGGCGAACCACGAAATGCTGGTCTGGCCGAAGGGCACGACGATGAAGGCAGCCAGCAGCGGCCCCATGGACTGGCCGAAATTGCCGCCGACCTGGAATAGCGACTGCGCCAGGCCGAAGCGGCCGCCGGAGGCGAAGCGGGCGATGCGCGAGGATTCCGGATGGAAGATCGCCGAGCCGATGCCGATCAGCGAGGCGCCGATCAGAAGCAGCGAATAGTGCCCGGCATAGGCGAGCACGACCAGGCCGATCAGCGACGATGCCATGCCGTAGGGCAGCGAATAGGGCATCGGCCGCTTGTCGGTGATCATGCCGATCATCGGCTGCAGCAGCGATGCGGTCACCTGGAAGGTGAAGGTCAGGAGGCCGATCTGCCAGAAATCGAGGCCGTAATTCTCTTTCAGCAAGGGATAGATGGCCGATAGCAGCGACTGCATGATGTCGTTGATGCAGTGGCAGAAGCTCACCGCCAGGATGACGGTGAAGGCCGTCGCCTGGGCTGAAGCGTGACTGGCGCTCGCCGGTGGGGCGACGCTGGCGGCTGTCGTATCGGTCAAGGTAGGCTCCGTGGTCTTTTTGGCGGGCAGGCCCGCAGCGCAAACTCGCGGCACTGCTGAAGGCCGCCTTAACGGACGCTCCCGTGGAGCGCCTTGAAGGACGCCCCTACGGAGCGCCTTGGGACGGTTGCCTTATAAGCTGCTTGCGGGGTGACTTCTTTCGTGGTTTGGTCCAATAGTTTCGCAAGTGGGCCATACAGGATGCCGCACGGCAAAGAAGTCTTTCACGCCGGTAGTGCCGATCTCGAGCAGTTGCACGAGCGCCGCTGGCAGTGGCTGGAGCAAGTCGCCGGGCCGGCGGTGGCGCTGCCGACCGAATATCCCGACGGTTACCGTGTGCCGCAGCACCGCCACAGCCGCAGCCAGTTGCTGCATGCGCTGGTCGGCGTCGTGCTGGTGACGACACGCTACGGGCGCTGGATGGTGCCGCCCGACCATGCGATGTGGATTCCAGCCGGCACGGAGCATTCCGTCGAGATGCTGGGCGATGTCTCCATGCGTTCCGTCTATGTCATGCCGCAGGCGATCCCCGGCCTGCCCGAAGGCTTGCGCGTCGTCGGCGTCACCGACCTGATGCACAGCCTGATCGTGGAATCGGAAAAGCTGCCGCAGGGCAGCGAACTGGAAGGTCGCGGCGGGCTGATCATGAATCTCCTGCTGCATGAGATTCCGACCCTGCCGGAACGGCCGCTCGGGCTGCCGTTCCCGTCCGATCCCAGGCTGTCGGCTCTGTGCCGGCGCTTCGTCGCCGCACCTTCGCCGCACGCAACGATCGACGAGTGGGCCGATGCCGCCGGCATGAGCCGCCGCTCCTTCACCCGCGCCTTCCAGCGCCAGACCGGGCTGTCTCTGTCGACATGGCGCCAGCAGGCCTGCCTGTTCGCGGCCCTGCCCAGGCTCGCCGATGGCGAGCCGATCACCAGGGTGGCGCTCGATCTCGGCTATGACAGCGCGCCGGCCTTCATCACAATGTTCAAGCGCATGCTGGGCGCCTCGCCGCGCGGCTATATGCGCGGCGCACGTGAAAGCGGTGAAAGCGCGCGTCGCCTGATCAGTCCGGTTCGGCTGGAAAGCCCCGCGCCGTAGGGGCAGGTATCGGTCTTAGTCGAAGAGACTGGACACCGATTCCTCGGTCGCCGTGCGCGAGATGGCTTCGCCCATCAGGTCGGCGATCGAGATGACGCGGATGTTGGGCGCGTCGAGCACGCCTTGCGTCGGCTGGATGGAATCGGTGATCACCAGTTCCTGCAGCTTCGAGCCACTGATGCGGGCAACCGCACCGCCCGACAGCACGCCGTGCGTGATATAGGCGGTGACGCTGGTGGCGCCGTTGGCCAGCAGCGCATCGGCGGCATTGCACAGCGTGCCGCCGGAATCGACGATGTCGTCGATCAGCAGGCAATCCTTGCCGGCGACCGCGCCGATGATGTTCATGACTTCCGATTCACCGGGACGCTCACGGCGCTTGTCGACGATGGCGAGCTGCGCGTCGAAGCGCTTGGCCAGCGCGCGGGCCCGCACCACGCCGCCAATATCGGGCGATACCACCACGACGTTGCCGAGCTGCTTGTATTTTGCCTTCACGTCGCGGGCCATGACCGGCACGGAAAACAGATTGTCGGTCGGGATGTCGAAAAAGCCCTGGATCTGGCCGGCATGCAGGTCGAGCGTCAAGACGCGGTCGACGCCGGCGCGGGTGATCATGTTGGCGACCAGCTTGGCCGAGATCGGCGTGCGGCCGGAGGCGCGGCGATCCTGCCTGGCGTAGCCGAAATAGGGGATGACCGCGGTGATGCGCTTGGCCGACGAGCGCATGAAGGCATCGATCATGATGAGCAGTTCCATCAGATGATCGTTGGTCGGGAACGAGGTCGACTGCAGGATGAAGACATCCTCTCCGCGCACGTTCTCCTGGATTTCAACGAAGATTTCCTGATCGGCGAAGCGCCTGACACTGGCCTTGCCCAGCGGGACGTTGAGGTACCGGGCGACCGCTTCGGCCAGCACCCTGTTGGAATTGCCCGCGAAGAGTTTCATGCACGGTTCCTGGTGGAGGATGGCGGGACCTGACGGACTCGCCTGCGCCCTTTAACCGGGCTTTTAGCGGCCCGCGCCGGTATTGCAAGCGCCGAGATCGGGAATCCGCCGGCTAATCTCAAGTAAAGCCTCGCGCCATCGCCGGTGGGCAACAGGGAGCAGCGGGCTTCCGCTGTTCCTTCTTCTCGTTGGGCATCGGATTTTCCCAAAACCGTCTCCACTTTTGGGTCCGATGCCTCTAGCCCGCCTTGCCGCCAAGCCAGGCCGCGAACTGGTCGATGGTCTGGTCGGCGATCGTCTGCATGGTGGCCGGCGAGACCGCCTTCCAGCTGTCGCCGCCGCTGCCGCCGGAATTGACCGAAGGCGCCTTCTGCTGGCCATTGATGCGGTGCAGGCGGTTGCCGGCCGGGTCATAGACGTCCCAGACATAGATGACGGTGGTGTCGGTGCCTTCAGACATCGTCGAGAAATAGCCTTTGAGAACATGCGTCGGGGTCTGGTCGGCGCTGCCGGCGAGCGTAATGCCGCGCTGCCGGGCGCGCGTCTGCAGCTCCGCCGTCAGCGGTGTCGCGGCCTCGACCGAGGGGCCGACGATCGGGGCGATCTGCAGACGGGTCTTCGCCAGGACGGCGGCGCTTTGCGCTTGTGTGACCGGTGTGGTGGCGGTTGTGGGAGCGCCCGCCACGGTGGTGGCAGGCGACGCCGGCGCCGGAACCGCTGCTGCCGTGTTGCCTTGCGTGGCGGGCAGCGTCTGGGCCGACGTCGCGGGCGGGGTGATGGCCGACGGTTCGAGCACGTCCTTTGCGTTGGTGCAGGCGCCAAGAGCCAATGCCACAAGCAATGACACGGTCGTCACATGCGATCGTCTCATTTGCCTTCTAACTCCTTGGCGAAGAACGCCTCTCATTATGGATTCACTGTACGATCAAGTCGAGATCATGGCGGGACAGCGGCTTGGGCTGGGATTCGGTGGTCAGGTAGGTGCGGCCAAGCGTCATCGCCGTCTCGGTTTCGGAATCCATGATGATCATGTGGGCGAACAGCGTCATGTTCGGCGCGATCGGTTCTGGGTTGCCCTGGTAAAACATCGGCATGTCCATCCAGGACGGCGTGAAACGGGCGCCGACCGAGTAGCCGCAGGCGTTCAGCCGGTGCTTGGTCAGGCCGTGCGCCTCCATGGTGCGGGCGTGGGCATCGAACACGTCGCCGAAGCTGTTGCCCGGCGCCATCGCCTTCTCGACGGCCAGAAGAGCGGCGCGGGCGGCGTCGAACAGCTCCTGATGGCGCTTCGAGACCTTGCCTGTCAGCACCGTGCGCATCATCGGTGCATGGTAGTGGTTGAAGACGCCGGCCCATTCAAGCGTCAGCTGGTCGTTCTTGGTGAGCTTGCGGCGGCCGGCCTTGTAGCGGCACAGCAGCGCGTCGACGCCGGAACCGATGATGAACTCGTTGGCCGGATAGTCGCCGCCGCCGGCGAAGACCGCGCCCTGCATGGCGGCCAGGATCAGGGCTTCGTCGCCGCCCTGCTTGATCAGCGGCAAGGCCGCGTCGAGCGCGTCGTCGGAGAGATTGGCGGCTTTCTCGGCCTTGGCGATCTCGGCCGGGCTCTTGAACAGGCGCAGCCGGCCGACGATGCCGGATGCATCGGCGATCTGGCCAAAGGTCTGCAATTGCTCATCCAAGCGGCGGCCGTTGAAGGCGGTCAGGCCATGGGTGTCGTATTCGACGCCGATACGGGCGCCGAGCAGGTCGAGCTCGTTGAGCAGGTTGCGCAGGTCGACCGCCGGATTGGCGCCGTTGCGGTCGGTCCACAGAACGATGTTGTCGATGATCGAGGTCTGGCGCGCCTGGCGCAGATCGGCCGAGCGGGTCAGAAGCACCATCGAACCGTCGGCCTTCACCACCAGGCACTGGAAGAAGCAGAAGCCGAACGTGTCGTAGCCGGTCAGCCAGTACATGCTCTCCTGCGCGAACAGCAGGATGGCGTCGAGCTTCTTCTCGGCCATCTCGATCATCAGCCGGTCGCGCCGCGCGTCGAATTCGGATCGTTCAAAATGCAGCGCCATTATTCCCTCTCCAAAACGATTGCCGAAACCTGCCGGCCGTAATCGGGCTCCTTGCGGTGCGTGGCGCGCCGGTAGGAGTAGAACAGATCTTCCTCGGCATAGGTGCAGCGTCCGAGGCCGTCGGCTGCTACACCGGCCTTGGCCAGACGGTCGACCGTGTAGCGGTTGAGGTCGAACATCGCATGGCCGGCGTTGGCGGAAGGCGCGAAATAGCCGATGTTTTCGGCGTCGGCCTCGACAAAGCGGGCAACGAATTCCGGCCCGACCTCATAGTTATCAGGGCCGATCGAGGGGCCGAGCACGGCGACGATGTTTTCGCGACGGGCGCCGAGGCTTTGCATGGCGAGGATGGTGTTTTCGAGCACGCCTGTGAGGGCGCCTTTCCAGCCGGCGTGTGCGGCGCCGATGATGCGCGCCTGCGGGTCGGCGAACAGGACCGGACCGCAATCGGCGGTCGAGGCGCCGATGGCGATGCCCGGCCGGTCGGTGACGATGGCGTCTGCCTTGGGGCGTTCGCCGGCAAAGGCTTCCCGGGCAATGACGACATCGGGCGAATGGATCTGCCAGGCAGTCAAGAGATGGGTTGCCGGTACACCCATCCAGGCTGCGACGCGGCCGCGGTTCTCGGCCACCAGCGCCTGATCGTCATCCGATCCGGTGCCGATGTTGAGGCCATGATAGATGCCGCTGGAGACACCGCCAATGCGGGTGAAATAGCCGTGGCGGATGCCTTGTGCCTGCGCCTTGTCCAGCAGCGGCGACCGAACGGGATCCGGTTTGGTCTGATTCAGCATGCGGGCGTTGTTGTCCGTGTGAGCGGTTTCGTCAAGAAGAAGGTGCTTCGTCGAGAAGAAGGCGAGGCTGGCGGTCCGGCCGCTTTTTTTGCCGGACGGGAGATTGGGAGGGGCGGCGGTGAAAAGTCAATCCGCAGCGAAGGGCGTTGTTGCGGAGAGTGGGGCGGCCACGCCGCGCGGCAGCACCGCAAGCACCTTGAACAGTTCGCCCATGGCGTGCGGGCCGGCGAGGCGCTCGACGGCCTCGGCAATCTTGTCGCGCGCCGCCTGGGAGGCATCGGCGCCGAGCCGGCCGGCGCGCTCGAGAATGCCCATGCCGAGCAGGAAATCGCCCTGCGTCGACAGATGGGCGTCGAGGCCGTGCGCGCGAACGGCTGCGGCAAGAGCGCCGAAATCGACATGGGTGGTGAGGTCGGCCTCGCCGGGATTGGCCAGCACATCTTCGTGATTGTGGCCGCGCAAGGCCTGCAGCGTGTCCCCGACGCCCGGCTGGAGATGGCCATAGTCGAGGAACAGGCCGGCACCGCCATGCTTGGATATGCGCTCGGCAATGGTCGCCATCAGCGCCGTGCGGGCCGGCGCCACTTCGACGATAGCGCCTTGCGGTGCGTCAGCGGCATCGGCGGGCAGCAGGGTCGGATCGACCGAACCGGCACCGGCGAAGAAGCGCAGCTCATTGGTGTCGTCGAGGCCGACCATGCGCTCGCGCCAGCCGGCGCCGGCGCGGACGAACTGGCGGACGGGCACGGCGTCGAACAGTTCGTTGCCGACTATGAACAGCGGCTGTTGCGGCAAGGTCTCGATGGTCTCGTGCCAGCCGATCACGAAGGGTGTGACGCCAAGCGTCTGTTTCTGCACCTCGGCCAGACGCGGGCTGGTCTCGATCATGGCGAAGGCGGCGCCGTTGGCCAGTTCAGGATCAAGCCGCGACAGGGTGCGCAGCATGTCCTTCATCAGCGTGCCGCGGCCAGGGCCGATCTCGGCGATGGTGGCCGGCAGCGGCCGGCCGCTCGCCAGCCAGGCCTGGTACATCCACACAGCGACCAGTTCGCCGAACATCTGGCTGATCTCCGGCGCGGTTATGAAGTCGCCGGCCGTGCCGAAGGGCTCGCGCGTCGTGTAATAACCGTCCTGCGGGTCGAACAGGCACAGTGCCATGTATTCGTTGATCGGGATCGGCCCCAACGCCTCGATCAGGTCGACGATGCGGGTTTTCAGCCGTGTCATGCCGGCCGCGGCTGCGCCACCGGCTTGGCGGTCAGCATCGCCCAGATGCCGGCCAGCACCATCGGCGTCGACAGGATCATGCCCATGGTCAGCCAGTTGGTGCCGAGGAGATAGCCGAGCTGCTGGTCGGGCTCGCGGAAGAACTCGACGAAGATGCGCGACAGGCCATAGCCGCAGATGAAGGCGCCGCCGACGAAGCGCGGCGTCTTCAGCTTGAGGCGAGAATGGGTGAGGATGCGCAGCACGAGGAACAGCATCACGCCCTCGAGCAGTGCCTCGTAGAGCTGGCTCGGGTGGCGGGCAAATGGCCCGCCATTGGGGAATTCGAACGCCCAGGGCACGTCGGTTGGCCGCCCCCACAGCTCGGAATTGATGAAGTTGGCGACGCGCACCAGGCCAAGGCCGACCGGCACGCCGGCGGCCACGACGTCAAACAGCGACCATGTGCGGATGCCGCGCTTGATGGAAAACAGCGTCATGGCGAGGATGACGCCCAGCAAGCCGCCATGGAACGACATGCCGCCTTGCCAGACCGCGAAGATGTCGAGCGGGTGGGCAATGTAACGCGCCAAATCGTAGAACAGCACATAGCCGGCGCGGCCGCCGAGCACGACGCCGATGGCCGCCCAGACGATGAAATCGTCGAGGTCTTCCGGCTTCATCGGCAGGACGCCATTCGGCCACAGCTTGGCATTGGCGGCGAGCCGCTTGGCGTACCACCAGGCGAACAGGATGCCGACGATGTAGCCGACGCCGTACCAGTGCACCGCCAGCGGCCCGATCTGGATGAGGATCGGGTTGATGTTGGGGAAGGGCAAGGAGGCCAGCGGCAGCAGGAAATATTCGTTCAACGGGGAACTCTCGATTGCGAACGCGTTTGGGCGCGGACCATGCGGCAGGCTTTTGGCAGGGTCAAGGCAAGGTGGACGTCGTCAACCGTCGGGGAACAGGATCGGTCCAAGGTCCATCGCGCCGTGCAGGATGTGCAGTATCTCTATGGTTTCTGGGCCAATGCGATAGAAATCAGATAGTTGCCATGGACGCGCCGCCGAATGCCTGAGGATCGATGCCGCTCGAAGAGTGGATACCGCTCCGGCATGGGGCGCAGTTCCATGCAATCGCGGCGCAATTCCTGAATGAACGTCACCGCACGAAATGGGTTGTGCAGCGCGATGTGGTCACCAATGGCTGCAAGGTCCGCTTCAGCCCGACGGGTGAAGACCAGCCGCTTCACCTGTTCTTCTCTGCCATCGCCTTGTATTTGGCTTCGAGTCTGTCCAGCACCTCGTCGCCGGGCTTCACCCGGCCAGCGTCGGCATCTGCAATGCCTTCTGCTAGGGCTGCGTCGAGGGTGGCAAGGCGCTTTTCCCGCTCTTCGACGAGGCGGACGCCCTCACGCAGCACTTCGCTCTTCGAATTGTAGCGACCGGTGCTGACGAGCTGGTTTACGATATCTTCGAGACGGGTGCCCAAGTCGGCGCTAATGGCCATGATGATGTTCCCAAAAAACACCCCAGATAATAATAGTTATTGATCGAACTTGCCAGTGATTTGAGCAAGGGCAGATCCGACTTGATGCCGCAGCAGGCTTCAACGTTCTTGCATTCCGCGCGCAGCGCCACTACGTCAATTCAAGCAAGCGAGGATTTGCCATGTCGACCGGACCGAACCGCATTCTCGATGAATTCGCCAAGCTGATGACCGACGCCGCCGGGGCCGCGCAGGGCGTGCGTCGTGAGGTCGAGACCGCCTTCAAGGGCCAGGCCGAGCGCATTCTCAACACCATGGACGTGGTGCAGCGCGAAGAGTTCGAAGCCGCGCGCGAGATGGCCGCCAAGGCCAGGGAAGAAAACACCCGCCTTGCCGCCCGCATCGAGGCGCTCGAGGCGAAGCTTGCCGAACTGGCCGGTGACGCCGCACCAGCGGCGGCGGCCAAGCCCCGCGCAAAAAAATAATCGTTAAACTTTTCCACATAGCCCGATCCTGAAAAGCGCTTTGCCGTGAATCGCTTAACGGCATTGCATGAATCTTTGTGACAGCGGCTTTCCACATGCGAATGACGCAGTGCGAAAAATTGGGCTGTTCACGCGACTCCCGATCAATAGACTGAATTTGTTGCATGATTCGGAGCAGGGTCATGCAGCCGGGCGGTGGGTCCGGTCTGGGGTCTTTGCGCGAAGAAAGTCCTGGCCGTCCGAGTTCTAGACAAGATTGTTCGTTGTGTGTGCCCTCCCGCGGAGCGTGTGGCGGCGCTCGTACAGAACGACAGGAAGCATTCCATGGAACTTCTCGAACTCGAATTCTCCCGCGAAATCCATCCGGTGGATGTTATCGAGCAGGTGGCCCACAACAACGACTGGTCCTTTGAGCGGGCCGGCGACGACGAGATTTCGATCTCGGTTGCCGGAAGCTGGACCGACTATCACGTCTCCTTCTCGTGGATGGAGGATTTCGAAGCGCTGCACCTGGCCTGTGCCTTCGACATCAAGGTGCCGGAGACCCGCGCGCTGGAAGTGATGCGGCTGCTGTCGCTCATCAACGAACAGATGCTGTTTGGCCATTTCGACCTCTGGGAGCAGGAGGGCGCGATCATGTTCCGCCAGTCGCTGCTTTTGGCCGGTGGCGTCGAACCGTCGAGCCAGCAGGTCGAAGTGTTGCTGTCGTCAGCGCTGGAAGCCTGCGAATGCTATTTCCAGGCCTTCCAGTTCGTCGTCTGGTCGGGAACCTCGGCCAAGGACGCATTGGCCGGCGTGCTGTTCGAGACCTACGGCAACGCCTGAACCACGGTAAGACGGAAGATGAGTTCGAGCAGCGCGCTTAAGCCCGAGATCAGTTTTGCCGATTTCGATCGTGTCGACATCCGCGCCGGCACGATCGTCGAAGCCGAACCGTTTCCGGAGGCGCGCAAGCCGGCATTCAAGCTGAAGATCGATTTCGGCGCCGACATCGGCATCAAGAAATCGTCGGCGCAGATCACCAAATACTATGCACCGGAGACGCTGATCGGCCGGCAGGTGTTCGCGGTGGTCAATTTCCCGCCGCGCCAGATCGGGCCGTTCATGTCGGAAGTGCTGACGCTCGGCTTTCCCGACGAGGAGGGTGCCGTGGTGCTCGGCGCCATCGAGCGCAAGGTGCCGGACGGCGGCAGGTTATTTTAGGCCGCCAGCTTCCGCGTCGTTCCCAGTGCCTCCTCGACCGTGTCGAGGAACATTTCGGCGCAGGCTTTCCAGCTGTAGCGCATGGCGCGTTCGCGCGCCTGCGCGCGGTCGACGTTGAGGGCGGCGAGCGAGGCCTCGCGCAGATCATTGGAAACAGCGCCGCCAAAGCCGTCGCCGACGATGTCGATCGGCCCTGTCACCGGATAGGCGGCGACCGGCGTGCCGCTGGCCAGCGCCTCGATGATGACGTTGCCGAAAGTGTCGGTGCGGCTCGGGAAGACGAAGACGTCGGCCGAGGCATAGATCTCGGCCAGTTCGTCATTAGGGCGGTGGCCTAGGAAATGCGCCTGTGGGTATTTCACCTTCAGCCTGGCAAGCTCGGGACCCTCGCCGACGACCACCTTGCTGCCGGGCAGGTCGAGGTCGAGGAAGGCGCTCAGGTTCTTTTCGATGGCGACGCGGCCGACGCAGAGGAAGACCGGCCCGGGGAAGCCGAGATCCTTCTTCTTGTCCGGCCGGAAATGGTCGGTGTCGACGCCGCGCGTCCAGGGCCGCAGCTTGGTGAAGCCGCGCGCCGAAAGGTCGTCGGCGAGCGACTGGGTGGCGACCAGCGTGCCCTGGCCGGAATTGTGGAAATCGCGCAGCCAGCGATAGGCCCAGCTTTCCGGCACCGGCAGGCGGGCGCTGAGATACTCGGGAAGGCGCGTGTGATAGCTGGTGGTGAACGGCCGGCCGGCATTGCGGCAATAGCGCCGCGCCATGATGCCGAGCGGACCCTCGGTGACGATATGGATATGGTCGGCCTTGCCGGCCTCGATCAGGCGCGCGACATGGCCGGGCGTGGTCAGCGCCAGCCTTATGTCCGGATAGGTCGGCAAGGGCAGTGTGCGAAAGATGTTGGGCGTCAGGAAATCGACCGCGACATCGAAGGATTTCAGCGTTTCGGTGAGCCGCTCCAGCGTGTGGACGACGCCGTTGACCTGCGGGCGCCAGGCGTCGGTGACCATCAATATGCGCATGGCGGCCCTTTGCAGGAAAGGTCGACGGTTGCCTTGAGACGCTGCCGGAACGGCGACCAGCCTGCTGCCCTCGCTTCGCTCCGGCGCACCCGGACGGGCACGGGGTCGAAGTGAGGCGGCAAGGCCGAATCAATTGAGGTCGCGCGCTTCATGCGCGCTCTTGATCATGGTTTCATGACGGGCGGATGAAGCCCGGTCCTCCGCGGATTATGCGGGAACCTTGATCACCGCTCGCAGGCCGCCGAGCGGGCTGTCGTCCAGGGTGATGTCGCCGCCGTGGCTGCGGGCGATGTCGCGGGCAATCGACAGGCCGAGCCCGGTGCCGCTGGCGTCGAGGTTGCGCGCCTCGTCGAGCCGCACGAAAGGCTTGAACACGTCTTCGCGCCTGTCGGCCGGAATGCCTGGGCCGTCATCGTCGATGGTAACCAGCAGCGAGCCGCGGCCATGGGTGGCGTTGACCTCCACCGTCTTGGCATAGCGGAAGGCGTTGCCGATGACGTTGGACATCAGCCGGGCAAAGGCGTTCGGCCGCACATGCACATCGGGGTCACCGGCAAGCGTCGTCGACAGCTTGCGCTTGCGCAGCCTGGCCTCCTCGCCCAGCTTCTCGAAATAAGCTTCGAGATCGAACCGTCCGGCGTCTTCCGAAGCCTCGCCACGGGCAAAGGCGAGATAGCCTTCGAGCATCGACTGCATGTCGTCGATGTCCTGGTCGAGTGCCGCCTTGGTCTCGGCCTTGCCGCCGGCCAGCGCCAACTGCAGCTTGAAGCGGGTGAGGATGGTACGCAGATCATGACTGACACCGGTCAGCATGGCGGTGCGTTGCTCGATCTGGCGTTCGATGCGCTCGCGCATCTGCATGAAGGCAAAGCCGGCGCGACGAACCTCCTCGGCGCCACGCGGCCGGAAATCGCGCGGCATCGGCCGGCCCTTGCCGAAGCTTTCGGCGGCTTCGGCAAGCGTCAGGATCGGCCGGATCTGGTTGCGCAGGAAGGGGATGGCGATCATCAGGAGCACCAGCGAGGTGCCGACCATCCAAATCAGGAAGATGTGGGTATTCGAGGCATAGGCCTGGCTGCGGCGCACGAAGACGCGCAGCACCTTGTTCTCGAGCTGGACGCGCACCTCGATGATGTTGGAATTGCCGACCGTGTCGATCCAGAACGGCCGGTTGATCTGGCGGGTGATTTCGGACGAGAGAACGTCATCGAGGATGGAGAAGAAAGGTTTGGGTCCTGGCGGCGGCAAAGGGTCGGGCGGCAGCAGGTCGACCTTCAACTGCATGCGGTCCTGGGCGATGCGGATGATGCTGGTGTAGTCGGCGTCTTGCGGGTAGGTCTCGATCAGGTCGACGATGGCGGCGATGTCGCGCACGGTGGCTTGCGACAGGCGCTGCGTCACGGTTGCCCAATGGCGCTCCATGAAGACGAAGGCGACGACCGATTGCAGCAGGATCATCGGCGCGATGACGATGATCAGCGAGCGGGCATAGAGCCGCTTGGGCATATAGAGCGAGACGAGGCGCCAGAAGCGGTTCCAGGCGCGTGGCACCGCCTTCAGCGGCCGCGTGGCGCGTGCGCTCAAGCCGCCATTGCCCGGCTGTTCCAGTTCCGTGGTTGCCATTCGCTCTTTTCGCTTGCCCGCGGCCGTTCAGCCGGCCGCAGGCGGCATTCTATTCCACGCTGAGCCGATACCCAATACCGCGCACGGTCTGCAGCCAGACCGGATTGGACGGATCGCGCTCGATCTTGCGGCGCAGCCGGTTGATCTGGACGTCGATGGTGCGCTCGCCGACTTCCGAATCGTCGCCGACAAGCTCGTGGCGAGGTATCGTCTCACCTGCCCGCGCGGCGAAGATCGCCAGGATCTCCTGCTCGCGGTCGGTCAGCTTCAACGCCTCGCCGCCACGCTTCAATTCGCGCCTGGCGATCTGGAAGGTGTAGGGGCCGAAAACCAACTGCTCGACCTTCGGCGTGGTCGCCGGGCCGCCGCGGCGCAGGATGTTGTTGATGCGCAGGATCAGCTCGCGCGGATCGAAAGGTTTCGGCAGATAGTCGTCGGCGCCGGCCTCCAGCCCGCTGATGCGGCTGTCGGTCTCCGACAGCGCCGTCAGCATCAGGATCGGTACGTTCTTTTCGGTGCGCAGCGACTTGGTCAGGTCGACGCCTGTCTCGCCGGGCATCATGACGTCGAGCACCAGAAGGTCGAAGTCGAGGCCGGCAAGTTTGCGCCTGGCTTCGTCGGCATTGCCGGCGACGGTGACGCGAAAGCCGTTTTCGGTCAGATACTGCTTGAGAAGATTGCGGATGCGGGTGTCGTCGTCGACCACAAGCAGATGCGGTGCGTCATCGTCCGGTGCGGCCGCGTGATCTACCCGTTCAGTGCTCTCCATGGTTTTTCCCTGACATTTTTGCGGACCCCAGGTCGATCTGCGCTCTCAGTTCCGGATCGACCATCGCTTCGAGGAACCGTTCCACCAAGGTCCGTTCGGTTATTCCGGAATCTTCCAATGCAGCATGGATGCGGCGCGACTGTGGCCGCGCCAGCGCCAGCGCCAGCGCACGGCCCTTGGCCGTCGGATAAAGCTCCCGCTGGCGGCGGTCGCGTGGACCTTGCAACTGCACGACATGATCGGTGTCGATCAACTGCTTGAGCACGCGGGCCAGGCTCTGCTTGGTGATCTTCAGCACGTCGAGCAGTTCGGCGACCGTCAGGCCCGGCCTGCGGTTGACGAAATGCAGCACCCGGTGATGGGCACGGCCGAAACCGTAATCGGCCAGGATCTGATCCGGATCGGAGGTGAAGTCACGATAGGCGAAGAAGAGCAATTCGATGATGGCGAAGTCGATGCCGTCCTCGTCTGACATCGCGGTCCTGATCGGTTTCCCGGCTGCGTGGCTACGATCCGTCATCATTTCTCCGTTGGAAAGAGAGATTATGTCAGTACTATTGACGTAATTTCCCTGCAATGGTAATTTTTGACAAGCTTTTGGGCGCATTGCGAACGAAAAGGCAAGGCAAGCCGGTTTTTCCGGAACTTCCTTAGTTTGCCAGAGCGCAATTATCCGCCTACGCTCCTGAAAAAGCCGCCTTCGATAGGCGACAAGAACACACAACGACAAAACACTATGCGGGCTGCCGCCCGCGGGAGGTTACCATGGCATCCGTTCCCTTCGATCAACTGGAAGGCTTCATCTGGATGAACGGCGAATTCGTCCAATGGGGTGACGCCAAGATCCATGTGCTGACCCATGGTCTGCATTACGCCAGCGCCGTCTTCGAGGGCGAGCGCGCCTATGGCGGCGAGATATTCAAGCTCAACGAACACACCGAGCGCCTGCATGAATCAGCGCGCCTGCTCGGCTTCAAGATTCCCTATTCGGTGGCCGAGCTCAACGACGCCTCCACCACGCTTCTGAAGAAGCAGGGTTTCCAGGACGCCTATGTCCGGCCGATCGCCTGGCGCGGCAGCGAACAGATGGGCGTTTCGGCACAGAACAACCGCATCAACTGCGCCATCGCCATCTGGCAGTGGCCGAGCTATTTCGATCCGGCGCAGAAGCTGAAAGGCATCCGTCTCGACGTGGCGGAATGGCGCCGGCCCGACCCGCGCACCGCACCGTCCAAATCGAAGGCCGCCGGCCTCTACATGATCTGCACCATGTCCAAGCACGCCGCCGAGGCCAAGGGCTATGCCGACGCCATGATGCTCGACTGGCGCGGCCAGGTCGCGGAAGCGACCGGCGCCAACATCTTCTTCGTCAAGGACGGCAAGATCCACACGCCCATGCCCGACTGCTTCCTCGACGGCATCACCCGCCGCACGGTCATTGGGTTGGCCAAGGATCGCGGTCTGGAGGTGATCGAACGCGCAATCCTGCCGGAAGAGCTGGAAGGCTTCCAGCAGTGCTTCCTGACCGGCACCGCAGCGGAAGTAACGCCGGTGTCGGAGATCGGACCTTACCGATTCGAGGTCGGTGAAATCGCCAAGAACCTTATGGATGACTATTCTGCCGCCGTTCAACCCAAGCACGCGATCGCCGCGGAATAACGATAGTCACAGCTTTTTTAGCAAGCAGGGGCGGTTTTAGCGCCGCCCCTTTTATTTAAGCATTCTTGCATTTGACTTTCGTCCAATTCGGCGTCTCATGATGCTGTCGGCCCGGGAGGCTGGCAGTTATGGAGGGACTAATCATATGGACATGAACACGCTTCTTCCGATCATCGTACAGGTGATTACAGGTATCATCGGTGGTCAGGCGGTCGGTGCGGCGCTCAAGACGGCGGCGATGGGTCAGCTTCCCAAAATCCTGGGCGGAGCCATTGGCGGCGTCAGCGGCGCGGCGATCCTCGGCAGCCTGCTTGGTGGCGGCGCGGTTGATCCGGCGGCTGCGGCAGCGGCAACGAGCGGTCTCGGCAGCGCGCTGAACCTGCAGAATATCATCGGCGGCGCCGGCGGCGGCGCGATCCTGACCGGCATTCTCGGCGCGGTCATGGGCGCGATGAAGAAGTAAGCAGGGGCCGTTCGGTCTTCAAATGGGCGGCTTCGGCCGCCCATTTCCGTTTTGGGGCTACTGACTGTTCGCCCTTCGGGGGGTGGACGCCCTTTACCAGCGTCTCTAAATCACGGCTGGCATAGCGAAAGGACGATTATGGGTCAGCTCAATGCCGGCATCGTGCCGGTCACACCGTTCCAGCAGAATTGCACCATCCTGTTCGACATGGATGACAAGCACGGTGTGGTCATCGATCCGGGCGGTGACATCGACAAGGTGCTGGCGGCGCTGAAGGACAATTCGGTATCAGCCGATGCGATCTGGATAACGCATGGCCATATCGACCATGCCGGCGGCGCCATGGAGCTAAAGGAAGCGCTCGGCGTCGAGATCATCGGCCCGCATGAGGCCGATAAGTCGCTGCTCGACAATCTGGAAAACCAAGGCAGGCGCTACGGCATTGCCGGCGCGCGCAACTGCGTGCCCGACCGGTTCCTGACCGAAGGCGAGACCGTCTCGTTCGGCTCGCATGTGTTCGAGGTGTTGCACTGCCCCGGCCATGCGCCCGGCCATGTCGTCTACTACAACCGCGCGGCCAAGTTCGCCCATGTCGGCGATGTGCTGTTTCGCGGCTCGGTCGGCCGCACCGACCTGCCGGGCGGCGACCATGCGGCGCTGATCGCCTCGATCAAGGACAAGCTCCTGCCGCTCGGCGACGACATCGGCTTCATCTGCGGCCACGGTCCCGGTGGACGTTTTGGCGAGGAGCGGCGGACCAATCCTTTCCTCGTTTAGGGCTGCCGATATCACCGGTCCCAAATCCTGCGATGCTCCAAACAAAAAAGCGCTGGCCTTGCGGTCAGCGCTTTTTGTTTGGGGCAGGGAAGCCTCAGTTGGCGGTGCAGAAATGCTGTTCGCCGTCATTGCCGGTGAACGTGCCGGTACGGGAATTGAAGGTGCGGTAGCGGTCCGAGCAGTATTCGTACCAGTCACGCGTCCACGGCTCGGCATAACGATCGGCGTAGACAACCCTCGGCTCCGCATAGTAGCGGCGGACCGGGGCCGGGCGCACCACCACGTCACGATCGTAGTAACCGTCATCGTAGTAGCGGTCAGCGTAGGGCGGGGGCCGGTCATTGGCCAACGCGCCACCGATCAGAGCGCCGGCCGCGAGGCCGAGGACGCCGGCGGCGATCGCATCGCCATTGCCGTGATGGCCGTGACGGCGCCAGTCACGCGCATCGGCTGCGGGCAAGGTCGCAAGCGTGGTGGCGGCCACGGCAGCGGCCAGGACGGCGGTTTTGAAAATTCGGTTCATCTTGGTCTCCTTCGTGCCGGCCCGTGCAGTTTCGGGGGATGCGGTCCGGCTTTACCAAAGACTAATATGCGACCGTGGCTGAACGGGGGCTGAACGGATTTTGACGTGCTTATTCAAAAAAGACGTCAAAAATCACACGCTCTCAAGGGGCGAAACTGCCCGCCCACAGCCTGAAGCCGGCTCAGCCGACCGACAGGTTGACGGCCTTCGGTCCCTTGCCACGCTTGTCCGGCTCGGTGTCGAATGACACTTTCTGCCCATCCTCGAGACCGGGAAGACCGGACGCCTGCACGGCTGAAATATGGACGAAAACATCCTTCGCGCCATCATCGGGCGTGATGAAGCCGAAGCCCTTGGCATGGTTGAAGAATTTGACGGTGCCGGTCTGCGGCATGGGAAGCTCCTTTGTCCCATAAACTCCAGTCTCGGGCCGGCAAATGCCCGAGAGGAAATTTGTCCTTTATTTTAGCGTCATCGGCAAGAGAAAGTTTTACGGGCAGTCAAAGGGCGTCGCGACGATCTTCGGGTCCTTGTTTTCATGCCTATCGTCCCCCCAAACCGGTCACTTTTGGGCGACATGCATTGGTCCGCGTCTTCGGCACGAAAAAGGCGCGACAAAGATCGCCGCGCCTTTCAAAATTCAAATCCCTCTCCAAGCCAGGTTCAGGCGTTGGAGCCTCCGTCGCGCGTCCGAGGACGTCCCGATAGCTCAGGCCGCGCGGAGATTGACGGCCTTGGGGCCTTTGCCCATGCGGTCCGGCTCGACGTCGAAGGTGACCTTCTGGCCGTCGACGAGCGTGCGCAGGCCCGAAGCCTCGATGGCGGAAATATGGACGAACACATCCTTGGCGCCGCCATCGGGCGTGATGAAACCGAAGCCTTTGGTCGCGTTGAAGAATTTAACGGTGCCGGTCTGGGCCATTGGGGAAACTCCTTCACCCGTTCAGTCTTTGGTGGTTCTGCCCGCCGCCTGGCGCAAAGGGCAGTTCCCGGTGGTTGCTTCGGCAGTCATGCATTGGCGCATGGTCAAAACCCCCCGCCGAAAACGGGGCCGTCAGAGATTCACAGTATCGGGGAAAGGTCGTCCAAAACGTTCCGCTCTCCGGGTCGCAAATGCCCGAACACGGAATTTATCGCACGGAAACGTGATGGTTGCAAGATAGCGCCGCGGGCCGCCCAGGGCAATCGGGTGAGTTAACGCGTGACAAGGGGTTTAGGAGCTGAATCTGTCGAGAGCATCTGATTCTTTGAAGGATGCTTT